>CAZAQS010000361.1:0-4550 GCA_964486825.1 uncultured Anaerolineaceae bacterium
TAGAAGCCACGTAGGGCAACATGCGCTCCTCGACGTCCTTGAAGGTGCCGTGCTGCCCCGGAACAGGCGAGCTCGAGCGTGGGAAAAGCTCGTACCAGGCCCCGAATCGGGCTAGCTGTGGATCGACGACAACCACGAGCTCCTTGCCGTAAGTGGTTGCGAAACGGCGCTCGCTCATCTCATCCATCAGCCGGGCCAGCTCTGGTGAAAGCGCCTGCCGTATGCCCTGCTCCCCACCCGCTCGGAGCGCATCTGCAATGCTTGAAAGCCAGCCAGCGGGCGTCAGCTCCGCCCGCTGGCTGGCCTGTTCTACCATCTCCGCACCAATCAGCAGATCTACGGATACATCTTGCCCGGCCTGGATACGCTTCTCCAGGTCTCGCGCCCAGGTTTTGAAGTGATCGATCCATCCCAAAACGGTATAGCGGTAGCATCCCAACTCTTCAACCCGGAACGATCCGCTCCAGCGGTCGTTGCCCAGCGGCTCCATCGGGACCTCCGTCCAGGTTTGTTCGCTCTCCTTACGGTAGAGCAGCATGCAGGTGAGGGCATCGTGCCCGTCTGCCAGGATGACGGCTTCGACCATCGTCACATCGCCAACGATACGCTTGATCGGAAACCTGCCAGCGTCGACATCGGGTTGTACGCGCTCGATGATGACCCGTTTTCTACCTTCTTCAGGCTGCATAGTGCTCCTCCTGCTGAAAAAAGAGTGGCTTGCTTTCTATAACAGAGATCTTCTACCAGGCGAGGCTGGCATTGACTGGTAATTAGCAACTGGGACGGCCGGCTCTTCAAGAAATGAGCGAACGGTAAAGCTCAAGGGTACGCTGGGCAATGGCTGTCCAACTGAAATGCTGCTCGACCCGCCGTCGACCGTTGTGCCCGAATCTCTTGCGCAGATCTGTGTCGAGAGCCACCCGGTTGATAGCCTCGGCCAGGTCTCTGGAGAATTTAACAGGGTCAACCGGATCGAAGCTGCCCGGCCTGAGCTCCAGATCGACAAGGAGGCCGGTTTCTTCGGGAACAACCACCTCCGGTATCCCACCCACCGCCGAGGCCACCACGGCCGTCTCGCAAGCCATCGCTTCCAGGTTGATGATCCCAAAGGGTTCGTACACGGACGGGCAGCAGAAGACGGCTGCCTGAGAGTAGAACTGGATGACTTCCTGGCGCGGCAGCATCTCCTGAACCCAGATCACACCTGGTCGCTCCGCGCTGACGGCTTCCACGCCCTCACTCATCTCCCGGCCGATCTCGGGGGTATCCGGCGCACCGGCCAACAGGACTACCTGGATAGATGGGTCGATGTGGGGGATGGCATCGACAAGGTGGATAATGCCTTTCTGGCGTGTGACTCTGCCAACAAACAGAACAAAGGGCTGCTCAGGCTCTACCCCGCGTTGCACCAGGGCATCCACGTCGGATGTCTTCCGGTACTGCTGCAGATCGATCCCGTTGTGGATTACCTGTACTTTGTCAGGGTCCACATCCGGATATAAGCGCAGCACGTCGTTGCGCGTCTCCTGTGAAACGGCGATTACGGCGTCCGCTTGCATGACTCCATTGTTCTCGATCCACGAACTCAAGTGGTAAGCGTTTCCGAGTTGTTCCACCTTCCAGGGTCGCAGCGGTTCCAGTGAGTGGGTGGTTAGCACAAACGGGACGCCCCACAGTTTCTTGGCCAAAAAGCCGGCAAACTGGACATACCAGGTATGCGAATGAACGATGCTGGCATCCAGGTTATCCTTTGCCATCCCCAGGTTGCGATAGATGGCGTCCATCGCCCCGCTAAAGCGCGGATCGGTACCGGTCTTGGCCTCGTTCCAAGGGCTATATCCCCTGACCCGCAGGTTCGGCTCTTGCAGGTCTTGATCGCCGAAGCAGCGCACTTCGACTGGCACGATCCTGGACAGCTCGCGGCTCAGGTATTCGACGTGCACGCCCGCACCTCCATACACATAAGGAGGGTATTCATTGGTGAAGAGGGCTACTTTGCTGATGTCTGCCGCCATCGGTCTCCTCCTGACAGCTTTCGTTGGGAATGGGAAGTCTACTGGATCTTCTATAATCAATCCGTTTTGCTTGCCTTCTTGTAATAGTCGATCAGCCCATTGGTCGAAGAATCGTGCCGGGAACCTTCTCCTTCCCCCTTCAGTTCAGGCAAAATCGTCTTCGCCAGCTGTTTGTCCAGCTCAAGTCCTATCTGGGCGAAGGAGTTGATATCCCAGACAATGCCCTGGGTAAAGATCTTATGCTCGTAAAAGGCGATCAGCGCGCCCAGCACCCAGGGAGTAAGCTTTGGGTAAAAGAAGGAATTCGTCGGCCTGTTGCCTGGAAAGGTTTTAGACAGCACGAGCCTTTCCAGCTCTTCCCCTTCGTAGCCCTGCGCTACCAGTTCGGCGTGTGCCTCCTCTGCTGTCCGGCCTTTCATCAGGGCTTCGGTTTGGGCCAGGTAATTGGAAATCAGGATGGGATGGTGATCTCCCAGGGGGTTGTGACTCTTGGCAGCAGCAAGGAAATCGCACGGGACGAGCTTTGTGCCCTGGTGGATGAGCTGGTAAAAGGCGTGCTGCCCATTCGTCCCTGGTTGTCCCCAGATGATAGGACCAGTCGAATAATCCACCCACTCGCCCTGGCGGGTAACACTCTTACCGTTGCTTTCCATATCCCCCTGTTGGAAATAAGCCGGGAAGTGCACCAGGTACTGGTCGTAGGGCAGGATGGCATGCGACTGTGCGCCAAAGAAGTTGTTGTACCACACACCCAGCAGGCCCATGATGACCGGGATATTCCTCTCGAAGGGCGCCGTCCGGAAGTGTTCATCCACACTGTAAGCCCCGCTTAAAAGCTCTTCGAAGCGCTCCATACCCAGGTAAATGGCGATCGAAAGTCCGATCGCAGACCACAAGGAATATCTTCCACCGACCCAATCCCAGAACTCGAACATGTTAACGATATCTATTCCGAATCGGGCAACCAGCTCCTTATTGGTCGAGAGAGCCACGAAATGCTTTGCGACTGCCGCTTCATCCCCGGCTCTATCAAGCAACCAGGCCCGAGCGGATTGGGCGTTGGACATCGTCTCCTGTGTGGTGAAGGTCTTGGATGCCACCAGGAACAATACCGTCTCGGGATTCAGTGACTTAAGTGTCTCACTCAGGTCCGTACCGTCCACGTTGGATACGAAATGAGCACGCAGGCTCTGCCCTCCATATGGCTTCAAAGCTTCGCATACCATCTTTGGCCCCAGGTCAGACCCACCGATGCCGATATTGACCACATCGCTAATGGCCTTCCCCGTATAACCCCTCCATGCCCCAGAGCGGACCGCTTCACTAAAGCCTCTCATTTTATCCAGCACCCGGTTGATCTCCGGCATTATATCCTTTCCATCGACCAGGACAGGGCGGCTTGAGCGGTTACGCAGGGCAGTATGCAGTACGGCCCGCTTTTCGGTCAGGTTGATCCGCTCGCCGCTGAATATGGCCTGGATAGCCCGGGAGAGATTCACCTGGCGCGCCAGGTCGAACAGCAACCCCATGGTCACTTCGGTTACCCGGTTTTTGGAATAGTCGAACAGGATATTCTCGAACCGCAATGAGAAATGCTCGAACCGTTCGGGGTCTTCCGCGAACAGGTCGCGCATATGCATATCCACAATTTGGCGTTTATGTTCCCGGAGCGCCAGCCAGGCAGGCGATTTGCTAACCAAGGACATCCTAACCTCCGTCTCCATCTGGCCTGTTCAAACGAAACCAATTGGGCTCAATCCGTCAATCCCGTGTTCGATTCTCCCGCCCAAAGTGGGCCAGGTAGTCATCCATCGAGGCCAGCACAACCCTTTGGGCATGTTCCACCCCATACACCTCCCGTACCTCCATCGTGGATGGACCACCGGGGAGCATCTTATAGGTCGAGAAATAATGTACCAGCCGCTCGACAAAACGCTGGGGGATATCTGTAATATCGCCTGCCCCGCCCCAGATATTATCGTTATACAGGACGGCGATGATTTTATCGTCCGCTAACCCGCCGTCGACTCCCTGCAGTCCGCCCACCACCACAGCGTCCAACAGGACCTCAACCCGGTTGATCGGCCGCTCGCTGAGCACGCAGATATCGAGAGGGTCACCGTCCGCCTCTGTGACTCCAGGGGAAAGGGCAGCCACGCCCGGGCCGCAGTAGGTGTGCGGGATGAAACCGTATAAGGCGGGTGGCTGGGATGAGGAGCGTTGCGGCCGGTCCACCCTCAGGTAGCCGGTCACTTTGTCGATCTCGTATTTGACTGAATCAAATGGGGTGATTTCGATATAAGCCTGGACGACGTTGGGAGGATCGATGCCGGGTGACAGGCCATGCCAGGGATGTGAACGAAACTGGTCAAATTTCGCCGGATCAGTCATCCTGTCACTCCTCATTATGGTCGAGTGGCCTTGTTTTACGAAGGAATGCTAATTGCCATCTGTTGAATTACTGCAGCAAGCAATATCATACCACTTTTCTTGTTCACATAACTCGTAGGGTAGCCCCGTCCGTGCCAGGCACAT
>CAZAQS010000362.1:0-4453 GCA_964486825.1 uncultured Anaerolineaceae bacterium
TCGGAAGAGCACACGTCTGACTGGAGTTCAGACGTGTGCTCTTCCGATCTCAATCACTTGGGCTTTTCCGGCGTTGCTTCTCTAGCTCTTTGATATCCCACCAGGATTGTCGTCCTCATGGCAAACCAGCTCGCGTCTTATCTATCTGGCTCAAAGAGCCGGCTAAAACCGGGATACGGCGCCAGCGGGATCACATCAAAGGAAATCAAGCCTGCCTCAACCAGAGGCAGGCTCGCAAGCGTATTTTCAGCCTCTTCCAGCGTATTGCATTCCATGAGCAGAACCGCTTCTCTACGGTCAGCCCTGAAATATAACTCCCGAAAAATACCCGCCTGGTACAGCTCCCAGGCTTTGGCTGCTTCTGCTTTCAGGAAGGGCCGGTACTGCTCCTCACGGATATCTGGAACGGCTTTTTCTAACGCCAGTATCCTCATATATCATTCATGTTAAAAATCTTCAGATTGGTTGGTATCTTGCCTGCGCAGTCGCAAGACCAGGTGTGTCAGGTCCCTGAGTTCTCCGTCCGGGAGCATAAAATACTCCTGGGATACGCTCTTCAATACAAAACCCACATTTTGAAATGCCCGGATGATCTGCGGCTGGTCATTCACGACCTCTACCTCTATAATGTAAAGATTGCGCCGTTTCGCCAGCTCGATCAACGCATTTAACATGCGTACGCCTAACCCCCTGTGGCGAAAGTCTTTTGCCAGGAAGATACGGATCTCCCCTATATGGCGGTAAGGACCGTCATGGAAATGTAAAGTTGCATCTCCTACGATCCGGTCCCCAATCACAGCGATGATGGGGAGTACACGATCATAGTCCAGGTTGTCTACCCAGCTTCCCACGACTTCGGGATTCTTGACGTTCGTCCTGAAATAGCGGCGCTCATCCTCACTGATAACCGCGAACAGGTCGATCAAGGATTGGCGGTCGCCCGGTGTAAGTGGCCTCAACAACACTCGCGCACCGTCTCGGAGAGTAACCAATTGCCGGTAGATAAGATCCGGTTTCGTAAGCATATTCTGCTCCTTTTTTGGATACTTGGTTGAGGACTACCCCTTATTATTGTCCACATCTTGGGCCAGGTGAAGTGGCAAATGTACTGTAAATTATAAGACAGTTAGCATACCCGTTCTCTATAAAGGATCGAGCGTTGCGGCTATCATTGCCACCGCTTCGTAGATGCGGGACTCGCTGCCAAGCTCTACAACCGGGATACCGCTGAACTCAGCAGAGGTGAGCTCATCATCCGCCGGAACCACACCCAGCAGCGGGATATCTAGCTGGTCGATGCGCTCTTGAAGAGGGGATGGGATTTCCCCGGTTAACCGATTTAGAATCAGGTAGCTGTTATCGATATGGATATCCAGGCTATTGCGGAAGGAGGCAATTCGTTCCGCTGCCACGATACCACGTTGGGTTGGGTCACTCACAACCAGCAAATGTTGAACATCCCGCGTGGTTCTCCTGCTCAAGTGCTCCATTCCCGCCTCGTTATCGATTACAACATAGCGGTAGTTCTTGCTGATCGAGTCGACCACCTCTCGCAAGTTATGGTTCACAGCGCAGTAACAACCAGACCCTTCCGAACGCCCCATTGCAATCAGGTCGAAGAGATCTCCTTCAGAGACCGACGAACGTACCTGGTAATCCAGGTAGTCTCGCTTGGACGTTCCGGCTTGAAGAGCGCCCATTGCTGCACCACCAGCAGTCAGTGAGCTCTTCACCTGTAACAACAAATCTTCTCGAATATCTCCAACCGTCCAATCCAGATCCAGTCCTAAAGCCATGTTCAAATTGCTGCTTGGGTCTGCATCGATGGCCAGCACGGGACCTTCATTCCTCTCAACCAGGTACTTAACCAACAAAGCTGCAATGGTGGTTTTTCCTACTCCACCTTTGCCAGCCAACGCGATCGTCGTTGTCATACATTCGGCTCCTCTACCGGTAGATTTAATTCATCCGCTATTTTTCGAGCACTCCCTTTTAGCTCCGGTACATAATCATAAACGGCAATCCCCAACCGGTCAGCTTCCTGGGCGGATTGCACGGCTGGAAGATAGCCTAAGACAGGGATGCCTGGGGTCTCTGCCTCCAGGAAAGCAGCTTCTTCCTCATTGCGGACCTTGTTACCAACCAGCCAAATCCGGTGCACACCGATATCTGAGGCCAGCTTGCGGATTTGAGCGGCGGTTCCCAGGCTGCGCCGGGTAGGTTCAACCACTACCAGCATTGCGTCCACAAAGTCAACCGTAGCCCTTCCCAGATGCTCGACACCTGCATACATATCCAGGATTAAAATATCATCTTTACGAAACAGGAGATGCGTAAACAATGTCTTTAGCATGGCGCTTTCCGGGCAGATACAACCTGACCCTCCCTGGTCTACCGCGCCCATCTCCAGTAGTCGTACACCGCGGTGCAGGATGCTGAAGCGGTCAGGTAGATCGTCGACGCGCGGGTTAAGGGTAAAATACCCGCCCGTCATACCCGGTTTTGCTCCTGTCCGCTCTTCGATCAGCGCATCCATCTCGGCGATCGGCATCAATTGAGCCCGCAGATCTCCTGGAAAGCCCAACGCTCCTGCCAGGCAAGGAGAAGGGTCTGCATCTACAGCCAACACTTCCCGGCCCATGTCTGCATATGTTTGTGCTAAAAGTGCAGAGAGAGTCGTCTTTCCTACACCACCTTTACCTGTAATCGCTATCTTCATCTAGATTCCTTTAGTTCGAAACAGGGATATCTGTAGTTTGATAAGAACCCTTTGAAAAATTTTGGACGGGATAAGTATACCCGTCTTTTACCAGCATTTCGCCTGCCATATACTTCAGGACGTATTGTCCACAGTTGCTCCCGATCTGGTTTTCCTCCACCTCGCCAATGCTCAAGATCACTTCATAACCGCTCAACTCCAATTTTTTTACCAGGCCCAGGACCTTTTCGGGATTGCAGGGGTCTACATGCGATGTATATCCATGCTTGACGACCTGGGTAGTTGGATTTACAGGCGTGATCTTGATCAGATACCTGTCCGGATCGAAATGTCTTAACAACACTTGCGGATCGACCGGCATCCCATCTACCAGTGCAAAGTTCAGGGTGATCTTCCTATCGCCTGGCTTATGCCAGGAACACCCATACTCCGTCATTCGAGCAAAACTCCACTTTTTCACCGGGATCATCTTATCCCGTAGGACCTCATCCGTGGTGTGGATCGAAAACTGGAATTGGAACTGTCCACCGGAATAGTAACGGTCTTTGATGGCAGGTAATCGCTTGAAAAACTCCTCCGCTGAGTTCGGCGCGATCGTAGAGAGCGATGGCATTAATCCCGGCGCCTCATACCGTTCTGGGAGAATCTCCAGTGCTTCCAGTACATCCAGGTTGAAAGCAGGTTCACCCATGCGAGCAAACTGGATCTTGAAATTCTCCACCGGCACTTTTCTGCCGGGAAATCTATGATCGACCATAAAATCAATTTGGGCCAGGATTTCACCGGTGGTTAATTTTCCCTGGTAAGAACCTCCTGCATCGCAAATCTGGCAAGCTACCGGACATCCGAACAGGGTCGAAACCATCAATACCCATTTCTTTTCCCTTGGCAGGGGTGGCTGTACCGCCTCGACCAGCTCGATCGCCTTCCCAGGAGCAAACTCAGCCATATAAACCATTGCCAGATCATCTTTTCCCGCTACCGCAAATACTTTCACAGATTCCTCCGCTGTAGATACTGCACTGTTGATTGCTTACTTAGATACCTTGACTGCTTTGCTCGCCCGGTATAACTTCATTGCTGCCAACACACCATCTCCTACTGCGATAGCCGTCTGACGGAAGATATCGTTCTTGACATCTCCTATCATAAAAAGGCGTTCTTGCTCGATCAATTCGTCCTGGCATTCCAGAACAGTATTCGAAAAATAATTCCTGCAGGGTTCGCGGCCTATGGCAAAGATAAGGTGATCGGCTGCAATTCTCCGCATCCCCGCTGGGCTGGTACATGTCAGGGTAGCACGGCTACCCGAATCATCCAGGTCTATTCTCGAGATAGCGGTGTTTTGATAATAAGTGATATTGGGATGGTTTCTGGCCCTCTCAACCAGCAAAGGCAGTGATGCCACTTCAGATCCCCGGTTGAGTATGGTGACTCCGTTTTGCCATGCCAGGTTAAGAGCATAATCGAAAGCTGCATCACCCGCGCCAACTATGACGATCTTTTTCCACTTCTCCTTAAGAATTGGATAGACCTCATAGGATATCAACCGGTCGGACTGGCTGCCATACTCAGCTAAGGATGCCTGGATTGGCTTTGTCCCTGTCGCTACTGCCACTCTTTGGAATTGATAACGTTTTTTACTCGTCCGCAGCACGAACGCATTTCCCCTGAAGTCCAGGCTGGTTACCTCCTCCGCTAGGACCTTTACCCTCGAATCTTCTAATTGGTTGA
>CAZAQS010000363.1:0-4435 GCA_964486825.1 uncultured Anaerolineaceae bacterium
GCGCTTCTAGTTCAGGAGCTAACTCTACCAGCACAGCCAGTTGCCCATCCGTAACAAGCTTATGATAGGGGGTGGGCCCAAATCGCGGAAAGTTCATTTCCCACAAGACGCCTAAGAAAGTTGAGACAATGATCGCCATCATCGTGAAGACGAAACTGATCACCGCAGCAGGGGGAAACCCGACCGGCGGGTGGCCGCCCACGTCCAGGCGATAAAGATGGGGGGTAATGACTGCCAGAAACAAGCCGATCAGCAGACCCACGCCTGCTCCGGCAAGCACGATGATTGGAAGGCTCAACCATTCCCGGTGTCTTCCCAGAGCCTGCTCTGGGTAGGGGACCCCCGTCATAACCACCATATTCTCATCCGGTATGCCTAGCGCGTGCAGCCGGTCAACCGCCTCGGCGGTATCGGTGGCCTGGTTGAAAAGGGCGATTAGTGTCAGGCTATCACTCATAGCTCATTCGATCTCGGCAGCGGTCGGCACGAAAAGTCGCCCGATGCGCCGTAGGGTGTAACGCAGGCGACCTTCCTTGATCTCCCACACCGGCACATAAGGAACGATGCGGGAGAACAGCGTATAAAGGAGCGCAAAACCGGCAAATGTCATGGCAACAATGCTGAGTTCTACCCAGGTGGGACGGTAGGTCCCCCAGTTGAAAGGCAAATGATTGCGCTGTAAACTTCCGATGACAATCAGAAGGCGCTCGGTGAACATGCCGATATTGACCAGCAATGTTGCCCCCAGCAGCAGGATGGGTGTCGTGCGATATTTTTTGAATGCCAGCAACCCAATGGGGATCAGATTAGCTCCCATCTGCAGGTAGAAAAATGGGGCGAGCGTGCCGGACACTTCTTCACGGATCAGCTCACGTGTGACCGGCTCGTTACCATACCATTCCACCAGAAAACCGGCAAACCAGAAGTACGTCCAGGCCATGCCGGCTACCATCACCAGCTTGCCCAGGGCATTGAAGTGCTCGGAGCGCAGGAATTCCTGCAGGCGCATGCCCCTGCGCACCAGCACCAGGATGCTGGCTAGCGCAGCGAGACCTGAGTAGATGGCACCGACAACAAAGTAAGGGGCGAAGATCGTGCTATGCCAGCGAGGTTGGATGGTGATGGCAAAATCCCAGGAGACAATCGAGTGGACGGACAAGAAAATGGGGATGATGGCGATTGAAAAGATTCCCAGCGCCCGGTGGAGCTTGTGCCACTCGGATTCCGTACCGCGCCATCCAAGAGCCAGCCTGCGGTAGAGTTTGTAACGCCAGCCGGCGGTGTGATCGCGCGCCATCGCCATATCGGGGATCAGGGCCAGGTACAGATAAAGCGATGAACCAATCAGATAGGTGAAGATCGCCACCATGTCCCACATCAGAGGCGACTGGAAGTTGGGCCACATATACCGGTTGTTCGGGTACGGTATCATCCAGTAGAACTTCCAGACCCTCCCCAGGTGAATGAGGGGGTATAAGCCGGCCATCATCAGCGCAAAAGCCGTCATAGCCTCAGCCCCGCGCGTGATCGGCCGGCGCCAGTCGGCCTTGAGAAGCCGCAGCACGGCCGAAATCATCGTACCGGCATGGCTGATGCCTACCCAAAAGACAAAGGTGGTGATGAAGAGCGTCCAGTAGACCGGATTATTTTTTCCGGTGACACCGATGCCCCAAAAGACGAGATAACCCCATGCAAACAATCCCCAGGCCACAACCGCTCCCAAGATGATCACCAAGACCCAGAAGCCTTTGCCGGTCTGGAGCATCGGTTGGAGAACGGCCTGGTTAATCTCTGAATCGGTGCGCTCGGCCAGCAGCAGGCGTTCGTCGAAAGGCGGTGTGTACGGCCCATCGTCTGACGGGAGAACCAGCTCAGACATTCGTCTCGCCTCCTTTGAGGTAAATCACTCCCGGGGCAGTGCCCAACTCCGGCAAGAGGCGGAAGGAGCGGTGAGTGCGCGCCAGTTGGCTTGCCCGGCTGTCCGGATCGTTCAGATCACCGAAGACCAGCGCCCCAGGCGGACAGGTTTGGGCGCAGGCAGGCTGGATTTCACCGTCGTTCGGAATGCGGCCTTCAGCCTGCGCATCTATTTCTACCCGGCGGATGCGCTGGATGCAGAAGGTGCATTTCTCGACGAGGCCGCGCGTCCGTACGGTCACGTCCGGGTTCAGCTGTTCGGCCAGCGGCTCGGGAAATTCCGGGCGGAACCAGTTGTAGGTGCGCACTTTGTACGGGCAGGCATTGCCGCAATAGCGTGTCCCGATACAACGGTTATAGATTTGAGCGTTCAACCCTTCGGGGTTGTGATAAGTGGCGAAGACCGGGCAGACCGGTTCGCAAGGGGCCTCGCTGCATTGCTGGCACATGACCGGCATAAAACGCGCTTTAACGTTCGGGTACTCGCCTTCCCAGTAGCGGTGAATGACAATCCAGTGCATCCAACGCCCGTAGGCGACCTGATCTTCCCCGACCACGGGGACGTTATTCTCGGCATGGCAAGCAACCAGGCACGCCTGGCAACCGGTACAGCGGTCGAGGTCTACAACCATGACCCAGCGTGGCCGGGTCTCAACGGAGTGCTTCGCGTCCTTCGCCATCCCGACTCTCCAATCTGGCCAGTTCCTGCACCCTGCCCGTCCGTTCCAGGCGAACGCGTGTGACGCCCCAGGCCAGCGCTCCCGTATCCGGCGCGCTGGATGGAGCTAACAGGACCACCGGATTAATGCCGCGCTTTTCGCCAAAACGGCCAAAGTCAGTGTGCCCTTGCCCCACCGGGATTGCCACCACATCCGGCCGGATACCAGGGTAAACAACAACTGGCGCTTCCACTTCCGCATACGGTGAAATCACTTTCACGATGTCGTTATCGGACACGCCCAAATCGAGAGCCGTCTGTGGATTTAATTCCACCCATGTGCTCCAACTGGCAGTCGTCATCGGGTCCGGGGTTTCTTGAAGCCAGGGTAGGTGAGCGCCTCGACCATCTGTTAAGGCAACAGAGGCATAAGGATAAAAAAAGAAAGGATATTCGTCTGGCTGTCCTGTGAACTCCGGGCTGACAACGGGTAGGGAGCTTTGTACGAAACCGGTCAGCTCTGGCTCTCTGGTTATTTCCGTTTCTGACCACCAGCTTCCATACTGCCGCCAGAGCGCCCAAAAGCCAGCTGGGGTTTGGGAGTCATAGGCACCCAGGCTCGAACCGTGCAGCCTGGATACCAACTCTTGCACATAGGCAGCCTCATCCGGCCAGGGCAATGCCTCAGCCGCTTTGCCTCCCAGGCGGGCTGCCAGCGCCAGCAGCACATCGCCCGTCGAGCGTGTGTCGTACAAGGGCTGTACCACGGGTTGCTGGCTGCCTACCACCGGACGGGAAGCACCTGGTAAGGGAACCTGGTAACCCCAAGATTCCAAATAGGTGTGGTCGGGCAGGATCAGATCAGCCTGAACAGCGGAGTCGTCAACGAACGGGCTGAAAGAGACGATGAACGGCACCCGGGAAACCGCCTCAGCAAAACCGGCAGCGGGTGGCAGTTCGAAGGTCGGATTGGCAGCGGAGATCATCAAAAGGTCAACTTCGCCGGCTTTCATACGGCCAATCAGGTCCAAAATTTGCGCGAATGAGGCCACCTCTGGAGTCTGGTTCAAAGCTGGTTCTGGGATAGGCTGGGAGAAAAATACGCCGCCCACCCTGCCGATCTGGGCTACCAACAGGTTCAAGGCCTGAACAGCGTGCATGCTCGACAAGCCATTGCTCTGGCCTGACAGGTACCCGCCAGGGATAGCAACTGCACGGTCAGCATCCGCGAAAATGCGAGCCAGCCTGCGCAAGGTCTCAACCGGCACCTCACTGACAGCCGCCATCTCGCGAACGTCCACGTTTTCGTAGAGCACTGCATGGGGACGGTGGCTGCCCACGTGTCCCAGCCGCTCTTCAACAATGATCCTTCCTATGGCGAGGGCAACGAATCCTTCCACGCCAGGCTTTAAAGGTATCCATTCATCGGCCGAAGCAGCCGTAGCAGAAAGTCGAGGCTCGAACTGCACGAAAAACCCCCGCCCGCCGAATTGCCCCTGGCGCATTACGCCATAGGCAACACTTTGGGCAACTGGCGACATCCAGGTTTCCAGGAAATTGGCGCCGAATGAGAAAATGACCTCCGCGCGGGCCAGGTCGTATAGCGGCAATTCCTGAGCACCAAAAAGAACTTCGGCATGTTGCACTGTCGTTACGCGACCTTCCAGAGCAGAATGCAGATCAAAGATAACCGGGGAGGGGGCTTCGAGCGCCTCCAACAGACCAGAAACCAAGCCGGACAGGTGGCTGGGCGCCAACCCTCCCAGAAAGGCCATCCGGCCCGGGTTGCTCAAGGATGTGATCTTCTCAGCCAAAAAGTTCAGCGCATCTGGCCAATACAAAGGTTCAAACTTGCGCGAT
>CAZAQS010000364.1:0-4390 GCA_964486825.1 uncultured Anaerolineaceae bacterium
TTAGCCGGTGGAGCGATAGGGAGACAATCAGACCAGGCCTGCAGGGTTGAAATATCCTGGCGTGCCAGCCACAGCTTGACCTGGGTGGATTCGATCAGTCGCGTTACAAAAGGAGTCACCTGTCCTTTGCGGTGCTCCTGGTCGGCGCGATGCAGAGTTTCTTCGGCTTCCTCCAGAGCGCCTATGGACAAATGAGCCTGGCTGGAAAATGCGTAGGCGGTGGCTATATGGTTGTGGCTTGGCCACCACTGCAAATAATCGACCGCTTTACGAGCATGCTCGAGCCCTTCCTCTACCCGGTTTTGCTCCATCCTTACCGCGCTCAAATAAGCTTCGACCCGTGAGAGGTTGCCCTTATTGCGTTGGCCAGATTGTTCGCTATGCAACAGCGAGTCTTCGAAAACCTGAGCGGCATTTTCCAATTTACCGCTCAATCGATATACGATGCCCAGGTCGGTGGACAGGTGCTCCCACATCTTCCCACTCGTTCGACCAGTCTCCACAGCGCGCTGGAAGAAAAGCGTGGCCTGCTCGATATCCCCCATGCCGCGATGCGCATAGCCTGCGATCCAGGTTAGCCAGGCCAGTTCGCGTCCCTCCAGGTCCGGAGATAATACCAGGGCAGTCTCTGCCAGGCGCAGAGCTTGTTCCGGTTGAGCTGCCAGGATTAACCCATAGGCACGGAAGATAGCCAGGCTGGCTCGTATGCGCACGGCATCCGCTTCAGTCATCTGCAGAGGCGGTTCTACCTGCTCACCGCTTTGTTGGCGTCCCCAATCCCTAAGGGCGGCGTCTGCCTCGGCCAGCATTGGCGCTATCCGGTCTGTCTTTCCGGCGTGGCCTAAGGCCCAGGCTACCTGGATGCAAAGGTTCGGCCGCCGTCTGAGCACCCAGGGCGGCAGCGACTCTACCCACTTCAATACGGTTGCCAGCTGGCCCTGGTCCAGGTAAGAGTTGACATGTTCCTCCATCAGCCGGGCAGCGATTTCCCAGTCCTGTGCAGCGATGGCGTGGTGGGCGGCTTCCTCGATCCATCCCTGCTGCTCGAACCAGGCCGCCGCGCGCTTGTGCAGAGCAGGGATTTGTTCTCCATAGCGCTGAAGCAACCGCGCCCGCAGCAGATCGCCAAACAGGTGGTGGTAGCGAAACCAGCCTCGTTCTGCATCGAGCGGGATCAGGAACAGGTTGGCCCGCTCGAATTGTTCCAGGATCTCTCTTCCCACTGACGGGGGCTTGTCCTCGAGGGCTACTGCTGCACATAGCTCCCCGGTCAACCTGTTCAGCAAGGAAGTCTTGATCAAGAAAGACTGCGATTCTTCGGGAAGGCGTCCCAACACTTCCTCAGCCAGGTAATCCAGGATATAGATGTTCTGCCCGGTGAGCGCTGACCATAACCGGCCCCGGTCCTCGGTAGGCTCGTTGTGAGATTGCAGGGCCAGGGCAGCCATCTTCAGGCCTGCTGCCCACCCTTCTGTGCTGGTTTCCAATGCTGCCAGGTCTTGATCTGTGAAATCGTCGCCTAACACTTCCCTGAAGAGAGCCTCAATCTCTGTGGCGGTAAATCGCAGGTCAGCTGCGCGGACCTCGTTAAGCTGCTCTCGCACGCGCCAGCGCGGAATGGGCAGGGGTGGGTCGTAACGAGTAGCAATCGCCAGGCGCACTTGCTGGGGTAACCGTTCGATAAGTTGGGCCAGGCAAAGATGGATCTCCGGGTTTTGAATTTGGTGGTAATCATCCAGGACGATCACCGTACTCTCCTGTACAGACTGCATCAAGTGGACCAATGCTCCCACAATACCCTCGGAAATTTTCTTATCATCGTTGCTCAACAAAGAATGGATCTGGTCGAGGAAAATTTGAGAAATCTGATCGCTGCCAGGCAAGGCTGACTGCCAGGCAGCCACGAAATAGGTCCAAAATTGAGCCGCAGCGTTATCTTGTGCATCGAGTGAAAGCCAACCACCGCTGAAATCTGTAGAGGCCTGCATTTCCGCAATCCACACGCTGAGCAGGGTGCTTTTCCCAAAACCGGCCGGGGCCGAAACCAGCGTGACCGGCCGCTCCAATCCTCCCTTCAGTTTGTCCAACAAGCGCCCGCGCTCGACCAACCTGCTGGAAGCCGGCGGTGCGAATAGCTTGGTGGTCAGGATCATCATGGCTGGTAGCAACCCTAAGGACGGCCAGAATTGGCATAGTATATCTAAAATTTGTGGCATATAAAATTAAATTTTGGTTCTTTCTTGTGCTTTCCAAGATGAGTATGGATCTATCAGAATTAATGGAATTTTCACAAACTTTCCACAAGCTGTTGACATTCATATTAATTTTATATATACTAATTTCATCCTAATTGTCAAATTGTAGTGGCTGTTCTATTGTGAAAAACGGGATTAGGGTGGTTTACCCGTCGCTGCCTGCATCTACACTCTGTTCTCGTGGGGGAAAATTTGAATGGACCTGACATTTCTCCCCTATAAAAACATTGGGGCGTTCCCGCTGCTATCCGTGCAGTGGTTGTTCGCAATCTCATAAAAGTTGAAGGGAGGACAAACGGAGCCTGATAACCCAATTAAACCGAAACCGATTTTTCAACCAAAATATTTTTAGACCCATTGATCCACTTTATTAAATTGCCAAAGGAGTGTAAACGATGAGGAACAGGCTTAAATCAAGGTTATACATCAGTTTTTTGTTGGCCTTAGTCGTCATGCTGGCTGCCAGCGTTCTGCCTGCAGCTTCTGCTGCCTTGCAGCTGCCAGCTTCTGTCGGAGAGGCTGTGAGCACGTTTTCAATCACCCCGAATATGCATCCCATGGGTTTTTCTGGCCGTGAAAATACTGCCAGTCCCTTTACTGCCAACTCGGACCTTGCCTTTTGGGGCAGGTTTGCTTACCATGGCAATTATGATGGCTTCCGGATTATCGATATCAGCCAGCCGGATAACCCTGTCGAGCTGGTCGATTACCGCGACTGTGCCGGTAACCAGGGTGATGTGATCATCTGGGATAATATCCTTGTAAGATCATGGAATTCGCCTGCCCCGGCTGGATCGACCTGTGGGGGACAACCAGTTCCTCAGGGTTGGGAAGGCCTGCACATCTTCGATGTAAGCAATCCGACCAGTCCTGTCCTGATGGCAGCTGTGCAAACGGCCTGTGGCTCGCACACCGCTACCGGCGTGCCTGACCTGGTCAACAACCGCTTGCTTGTCTACAACAGCCCCTCCAGTGGAGCCTGCCCGGGGATCGACATTGTGGAAGTTCCTTTATCGGACCCAGGCGGTTCCAGCTATCTGCGCTTCGAGCCGGCCGGCAGGAGTTGCCATGACACAGGCGTTATCCTGGGCGATGTGAAACTGGCCTCCTGTGCAGGCGGCAACGGCTTCACGGTTTGGACTCTGGACCCGGCTTTGGGAGGTTCGCTGGAAGATCCCTTGCAGCTTTACTCACGCTCCATCTCAGGCGTTACGATAGGGCATTCGGCAGCCTTCACCTGGGATGGGGAAGTGTTGATCTTCGGTCACGAGCCGGGCGGCGGTGGGCAGGCGCGTTGCCAGGCCACCAGCAGCATTACAGATCGCTCGCTGTTCTTCTTCGAGGCCCGCACAGGTACCCTGCTGGGGACTTTTGTCCATCCCCGGCCACAAACCAATACAGAGAACTGCACCTGGCATAACTACAATATCGTGCCGACCGATAAGCGCTATGTGTTCGTCTCAGGCAACTACCAGAGCGGAATCTCGGTCCTGGATTTCACCGACCCGGCTAATGTTTACGAAGTAGCCTATGCCGACCCGGCTCCGCTTTCTGAAACCAGTCTTATCCTGGGTGGGGATTGGTCAACCTATTGGTATAACGGGCGCATCTATGAGTCCGATATCACTCGCGGGCTCATTACCTGGTCCTTGAGCGACAATGTGGTGGCCGGCGCGATGAGGTTGAGCCATCTCAACCCGCAGACGCAGGAGACTTCCTTCCCGTTCAAGGGGACGGCCTTCGGCAGGTTTAGAGCAGCTGCTAATCAGCAAGGCTTCGTCGTCTTTGGCGAAAGCGAGCCCGGCGATGTCAGCGGCGGCTCGAGCGAGGGCGATGACTTCTTCGGTGCAGATGGCCAATAGTCGTCAAGTAATATTTCCCTGGAATGAGTGTTCTTGAGACGTTGTCCAGGTATTTGCTCAGCCATAACTTGTAGGAGAAAATCAGGAAGGGCTGGATCGCCTGGCATCCAGCCCTTTTTCCTAATTTTTCCTCTTCTCCTGTCTGCCGGAGCGAGCATATCCGAACAGGATCAAGCTGACGGTTACAAACCCGGCCAGGTCTCCACGACAAAAGTCGGTTTTCTGAGTTTCTTCTCCTGAAATAGCAGTGCTTTCATTCAGCGGACTCATTTA
>CAZAQS010000365.1:0-4388 GCA_964486825.1 uncultured Anaerolineaceae bacterium
GATTTGGATACGCATCGTTGTTATGATGTTGGCATGGCAGTTGTCTTCGGGATTTTGTACGCCAGCTTTTTGTTTGCCATCGCCATCCTGGTCATCTTGCCGGTAGCCCGAACGGTACAGTTTGAAATCCCAACTGCTCATATCGGTGTGGCGCATGATATTTATGGTCTTATCCTGAGCCTGTTGGTACACTTCACGCGTTTCAAGCAGTAAATCCTGCCCCCCTTATTTCCGTAATCAAAGAGCGAGCAGATTTTTCGCCTGCTCGCTCTAATTGGTTATTGACTTTGTTGGCTGTGTTGCACGTGATGCATGCCTTTACGCCAATATCCTGCTACGAAAGGTTCCCTTACGGTTTCACTACCTGGACGACCTCGTACTCTGTCTCGGGTGTTGGTATAGTCCCGAAGCGGGCGTTAACTGCGTAAAGGTAGCGCCCGAAGCTGGCAATCGTGGTTGGAACACGGAAGTTCTCGTCCGTAATGATGGAAACCACCTCGCCCGAGGTAAGGTCAGGAGATAACTCCACGACGGCGATCTGGTTGAGCCGGTTTTGGACCACGTATAGTGTGCGCCCCTCCAGCAGGATGCCATCCCCAAATGGTACGGAGTCGCCGGAAAGGTCGATCAAGGTCGCTTCCCCACTGTTTGGATCTACCCTGTAGAGCGTCCCTAGAGAGGAATTAACGATAATCAGCCATTTGCCGTTAGGGGTAGCTGCGATACCGTTGGCATTGAAATCACTTACCTGGGTAAAGTCGCCTCCCAGCTCGATGACTTCGATCTCCGCTCCTTTCACCAGTGACCCGGCCGGTCCCAGGGGAATCCTGTAAAGATGGGGTTGGAAGGAGTTTGTAAAGTAAGCCGCCTCCCGGGTCACGATGACATCGTTGATGAAAGTATTCGCCGGGGCTGGTAATGTGTATTTAGCGAGTGAGGCGCCTGTCTCGGAGTCGTACACATACGCCTCCCCGGTCTCCCCGCCGGCGACGAACAGGTAGCCGCTGCGGTTATCAAAATCCAGGCCGATGGCTGCCCGGCCATCCTGAGGCGGCACCAAGACCTGCCCTTCGCCGGTGCGCAGGCTGCCGCGGTAGATCGAACCGGTCGGGATAGAACCGACGAAGAAGGTTGGGCCGCGTCCTACCGCAATGCCTTCTGGTTGGAATCCATCCGGAAGAGGAATGAGTGCTGGGAAGACGGTTTGCGCCAGGGCGGGCGTGATCGACGCCAGGACGAGGGCAAACAACGCCAGCATAATGCCCAATAGCTTGGCTTTGGAACCTTGGATCCTATGGTGGGCTTTTCGTACGTGAAGTTCTGGACTGTATGTAACCATAAAATTATCTACCTCCCTTAAGTATCGAAGCTTACACCAGTATTCAGAAGAAATTACCCTTCTAAGGTCGTAATTATAGCATTATGTCCGATCGATCGGGATACTACCCTGGTACTAAAAATTATCCCTGGCCAAAAAAGTGATCGTTTTCTCAAACTTGACTTAAGTAATCTAATTAGATATAAATGAGAGAAACATTAACTCTTATAATTTGTAAATATCAGGAGGGAAATTATTGTTACGTACTTATACCCTATCACAAACCCGCAATTTCCAAATTACTGTTGTCCCATCTGCCGTCATCAGCCTGGCCTTGTATGGATTGCTGCTGTTGCTTGCCGGTATATACTTGCTAAATCTGCCGGTCGCAACCGCGCTGTTCGGTAGCCTGCTTGCCGTTGTTTTGCATAGCTTTTCGGTTGCCTTCCATAATTATGGACATTATCTATCAGCGAAATCAACAGGCTATCCGATGATCGGCCTGCGATTCTGGTTCCTGTTGGGGACCTGCATCTACCCCGATGATGAACCGGCCCTGCCTAAGGCGATCCATGTGCGACGGGCGCTGGCCGGGCCGATAGCCAGCGCTGTCCTGGCAATTGTCTATGGCGTGCTTAGCTTTGTGTTGAGTTCCCAGGGTGGTGTTTTGTTCTATGTGATGGTCCTAATGCTGCTGGAGAATGTGATGATTTTTTCCTTAGGAGCATTTCTCCCGCTTGGTTTTACGGATGGAAGCACGCTGCTGTCTTTACGAGGAAAACCTGATCCTGTCCGTATGTAAACCGGGTAGTAGATCCGCATCAGGTAAAAAAGGAATTCAACGGTTAATATAAATGGCCCCAATCCGGGGCCATCCTTGTTTGTGGCGGGGAGGGTGGGAGCCCACCCTCAGTTTGGAAAAGGTCCTCTGCTAAGTTTTCACCTGAGCCCCTCCACGGCAGCTCTTTCAATGGAAAGTCCCTTTTTGTATCGTTCCATGAACGCCGCAAAGCCATCTACATCCGCTGGATTGGGCGCGATCGTGGTGCCTTTTTCTCCAGAAAAGACCTTGTCAGAGAGATAAGCTTCCAAGGGTTCATTCCCTGCCTTATGAATCATATAGGAGGCAAGCAATGCAATACCCCAGGCTCCACCCTCGCCGGCAGTCTCCATCACGGAAACGGGGACGTTCATCGCCGCAGCCATGATCTTTTGGCCCACCTCTTTCGTCTTGAAGAAACCGCCGTGACCTAAGATCTGGTCGATCTTCACTTTTTCCCGTTCAAAGAGAATATCCATCCCGATCCTCAATGCTCCAAGTGAAGAGAGCAGGTGTGTGCGCATGAAGTTTGATAAATTGAAGCGGCTTTCAGGGGTACGCACGAACAGCGGACGCCCCTCTGTAAGGTGTGTAATATGCTCGCCTGAAAGATAATTATAGGCCAGCAGCCCGCCGCCATCTGCATCGCCTTTGAGGGCTTGTTGGTACAGCGTTTCAAACAGTTTTGATTGGCTGACTTCCACTCCAAGCACCTGGGTGAATTCATGGAACAATTCGACCCAGGCGTTTAGATCAGAGGTGCAGTTGTTGCTGTGCACCATCGCCACCGGTTTGCCACTGGGTGTTGTCACCATGTCAATCTCGGGGTACACCTGTGACAGTGCCTTTTCCAGAACGATCATGGCAAAGACGGATGTCCCTGCGGAGACATTACACGTACGCTCGGCAACGCTGTTGGTGGCGACCATGCCCGTGCCCGCATCGCCCTCGGGCGGGCAGAGCGAGATACCCACTTGCAGCTGTCCAGTGGGATCGAGCAGCTTTGCGCCTTCTTCGGTCAGAATGCCTGCGGCATCCCCGGCGACCAGGACTTTGGGCAGGATGTCCTGGATCTTCCAAGAGATGTTTTCCGCTTTGAGCAGCTCGTTGAACAGTCCGATCATGCCCTCGTCGTAATCGTTTGTCTTGCTATCAATGGGGAACATGCCCGATGCTTCGCCGGCGCCCAACACTGTTTTCCCTGTCAGTTTCCAATGCACGTAGCCTGCCAGCGTAGTCAGAAAGCTGATATTTTGAACATGGGGTTCCTTGTTCAAGATTGCCTGGTAGAGGTGTGCAATGCTCCAACGCTGGGGAATGTTGAATTGGAACAGATCTGTGAGTTTCTCTGCTGCCTGCCCGGTGATCGTGTTCCGCCACGTGCGAAATGGGGCGAGAAGATTGCCATCCCGATCGAAGGCCAGATAGCCGTGCATCATGCCGCTGAATCCGATGGCGCCAATGGTCTCGAGCGGGATATTTAACTTCTCAAGGACATCGCTTCTCAGCTTTCGAAAGCTTTCCTGTAAGCCCGCCCAAACTTCCTCGAGACGATAGGTCCAGATGCCGTTTTCGTATCGGTTTTCCCAATCATAACTTCCCGAAGCGATCGGTGCATGATCTTCACCGATCAGCACCGCCTTGATGCGAGTCGAGCCAAATTCGATGCCCAGGACGGTTTTTTGGCTTTCAATTGCTTTTTGTATTTCATTCTGATTCGTGCTCATGCCATTCTCCCATTGATTCATATCTTTTGAACAATGTATACCCTATTTATTATATGAGAAAATGATTTTTCAGTTGTTGCAAGCTGATCAACATATCCTCATAAATCTTTCGGAATTTCTGAAAACCTCAGGACATTCCAGCTTAAAGCGGGCAGTAGAATAGAAAATTTTCCGTACTCTTGTACGCAATCATGATGAACCGCAGGAATGACTTCGTTTGGTTCATCTTCAGAATTAATTGCTTTGACATGATCATGATGAAGTACGATATTTTCTTCGAAACAAATTTTACCAAATGCCCGTAAATCACAGGAGAGTATGATATCACTTTCGGTACTGCGGTTCATCACAAAGATATTCAGGGAACCGTGATCACCAAGTACAGCGGCGGCATCGATCAATGGTACATCATCGTAATCAGTGGAGCTGTAAAGGGGAGCATTAATAATGGGTCGAAGGGCGGTTCCACGCCCATACAGCGATGCATGCAGGAAGGGCCAGTAGATGGTTTGTGCCCAGCAGC
>CAZAQS010000366.1:0-4323 GCA_964486825.1 uncultured Anaerolineaceae bacterium
GGAGTCAATTTCAATATAGTCAACTACCAACCCGCCCTCTTCGAAGGCATCGATCACGCCCTGGGTGCGCAGGCCGCGCGTTGGCTGGGACAGCAACCCCCATACCATGGCCCGGTCACCGGACCCCAGGTTGAAGCGGCTGACAGTTTCCTGCCCCAGGGAATAGCCTGCGGCATAGTTCTCTGCACCGACATAGCCAAAACCCTGACCAATATACTTGGCTTCAATCCGGTCAAGGGTGGTGTTCTGGCTGGTGACAATGATCCCGTTTGCTACCGCGTCGTCAATGAGTGATTCGAAAGCATCCTCACCGGGGTGTCCCATAACGGCAATACCGTCGGGGCGGGTGGCAGCGGATTCTCTAAATTGAGTGACCATTTTTTCTGGATCCCAATCCGAGAAAACGTACTGCACTTTGGGGCCAAGGTCTGCTTCCGCTTGCCTGGCGCCATTGTAGACGTTATTGGCAAACACGCCGCCGGCAGGCCCGCCCGGGAAGAACACGATGCTGACATCTCCGCACCAGCTTCCGGAGCCAGACGCAGGAGCTTCTGAACCGGTTGACGGCGCAGACACCGGAGCAGGCGTGGGTGCGCCCGCGCATGCGGCCTGTAAAACAAGCACCCCGATAAAAATTAACGTAAGTGTGATTTGGATAGGCGATCTTCCGGTCTTCATTATTTGATTCTCCTTTTGTTTTTATACATCTTTTAATCGGACGGATGATCAAGAAATCGCGGTGTTATCGTGCAGGATGGGGTTAACTTTTCTCAAATGCAGTTGAAAGGGAATAGCCTTGAAGCGAAGGCGCGCCAACGCTGCATAGGCATTCTCTATGCAACAGCTTTCTCTACCCCCTTTCCCCCCTGGAGCATCTTTGGGATTGCCCCCCCTGTCTTCAGGGGCACTGTCTTCAGGGGCCCTTTCCAAGGCTGGGCGTTTCCGGATTTTAATTGTCTGTTCATTTTCAAAGTAAGGACGAAGCAAGTTAGTTTGGGGATGTTAGCGCTCCCGGGAACGGTAACATTACAGTCCTATAGTAGCAAAAAATAGAAATGAAATCAAGTGACGATTATTACTTACTCGAGCTCCTGCTGCTCACCCCAAAACCCTTCCATCAACCGCCACAGCCGCTTGTAGCGCTCGTACTGAACCTGTAGTCGCTTTTGCTGTCCGGGCTCGGGCTCAAAGGTACGCTCCAAACTGACCATGGCTCCTACCCCAGCCTCGAAGGATGAGTAGCTTCCTGTACCCACTCCTGCGATCAATGCAGCTCCCAGCGCGCCTGCCTCCGTATTCACCGGCCTGACGATAGGCCGGCCCATGATATTCGCCGAAAGCTGGATCCAGGTATCCGAACGAGCACCCCCTCCAACCACCCGGAACTCGTCTGTCCTGATCAGCGTCCCTGAAAGCCCATCGATGCACTCCTTGATATAAAAGGCCGTGCCCTCCAGGATGCCCCGCAGTACCTCGCCACGCTGGGTCTCCAGGTGCAGGCCTGCCAGGACCCCGCTCGAGTTAGTAATGAATGATGGAGGTCCGGTTACGGCGAAATGAGGCACCACCAGCACGCGACCCGGCATATCTGGGATCTCGGCGATCAGGTCGGCATAGATATCTCTCCCGGTTAGACGCGCCTGTTGGTATTCTGCCGCTGCAAATGTATTGCGGTACCATTTAACCAGCGAGCCCCCCTGGTTGTAGATAAAGCTGACGTACCGGCCTGGCGCGGCATGGTGCTGTGTATTCAAGCCACGCTCGATCATGAAGCCTGGGTCAAGGCGCTCCTTGAAAACAGGCGTAATACAAATATAGGTCCCCAGCCCGTAGACTGCCAGGCCATCTTCGATGACCCCACATCCCAGCGCATTGGCGCACTGGTCATGGGTCCCCAAAACGATCTCGACCTTGGCAGGTAAGCCCAGCTCCTCGGCCACGGAGGCCGATACCCTGCCGATGACGGTTCCGCATGGCGCGGTCGACGGCAGCTTGTCCTCATCCAGGTCTGCTAAACGTAGCATTTCTGCCGACCAATCTTTTCGATCGAGATCGAATAACAAGGTCCGGTTGGCGAGGGCGTAGTCGACGACCGGCTCAGCGCCCAACATAAACTGGATAAAGCTGGCCCACAGCAAGAACTTATCGGCGCGCTCGTACAGCCCCGGTTGCTGATCCTTGAGCCACATGAGCTTGGTCATCCCGTACTGGTTGCCAAGCGTATTGCCGTTGATCCTGTAAATCCGCTCGTCTTCGATCTGGGGTCGTAGCTGTTCGATATACTCGGCTCCCCGGGTATCAAAATTTAACAACGAAGGGCCAAGCACCTGCCCATCTAATTTAATGGGCACCATGGACTCTCCCAGGGATGAAACCGACAAAGCCTGGACCGGATCAGCGCCAGAGCCGGCAACCGCTGCTCGGATGGCGGTCTTTACCTTCAACCAGACCTCATTCGAATCAAGCTGCGCCCAGCCTGGCTGCGGGTGGTAAAAGTCGTACTCTTCGTATCCCAGGGCCAGCATCTGCCCGCTATCCGAAAATACGGCTGCTTTGCATCCCGTCGTGCCGACATCGATTCCCAGCAAGCTCATATCACACCTGGTAACCTGTCTGATCCAGAACCCTCCCACTGAATGTTGGCATTTAGCCCTCCATGCCCAACAGCGCCTCGCGCGTCCCCGAAAAGCCGTACACATCCTGGATCAGCCAGCATGTCCTCTCGTAAACTTCCTTTTGTGCGATTGCTACCAACCCGCTGCTGCTCAGCCCGTTTTCATAAGCCTGGCGGAGCTCGGTGCCTACGTTGATCTTGGCGATCCCCTTTTTGACCGCCATCAGCAAGGATTCCCGGCAGCAGCCCGACCCGCCATGCAGAACCAGGGGGATGCCGGTTTCCTTTTGAAGCTGCTCGAGCAGGCCGAGATGCAGGCGAGCTTCCACTTTCTTTTCGTGCCTCAGAGCGCCAGAGGTCGGCCCGTGGATGGTCCCGACAGCCACGGAGAGCCAATCGCAACCGGTCTCCCGGACGAAGCGCACAGCTTCATCGACTCGGGTAAACCCCAGGCCGGAGTTGAACAGCTCCTCATAGGGCGGTAGCGGCCCGCTCCCATGTCCCAAAACTGAGCCTAGCTCTGCCTCGCAGGGGATGCCGGCCTGGTGGGCAAGCTCCACTGCCTTCTGGGTAGCCTGGATATTTCCTTCCAGGTCCAATCGTGAACCGTCCACCATGACCGAATGGTAGCCCTGTTCGATGGCATCCCGGATAATGGACAGGTAATCTACCTCGCAATTCTCTTCGTCGATCACCGGAACATGATCGAGATGCAGGGCCACAAAATCCGGCCGGTTGAACTTTTTGAACTCTTCCATGACAGCCGCCGAGCTGTGCGCTTCAAAGCGGAGCCATTCCAGCCGGGCGGTCTCGATCAATGCGTAAGTGTCCTGGTCGACTACTGCCCGCACGATGGGCTCTACCATTGGCAGGTAAGGGACATTGAAGGCCAGGACCGCCAAACCTGATTTGTAAGCATTATGGACAACTTGTGCAGTTTGGGTCAAAGCTTGCCCTTTCAATACCTGGCACCGCCCCTAATACCGGTCAATTCTGGCGCCAGCCATATGGTTATGAGGGGAATGAACCGGGGCTGGTATCCAGCCCCGGCGTCTTGTCATGTAAATCCATGCCGCTGGAGACTCTGGCATAGATGGATTTCGATAGACTTATTCTTCCGGTACGGTGGGCAGGTCGTTATCCAGCTCGGGGAAGCCGGCCCCGTTTTCACCCAGCAGGAGATGGACTTCCCCTTTATATACGTCAAAATCTACCTCTGCCAGCGCCTGCACGCCGGGAAAGGATATCGATATTTTCCGCATCTCCAATAATATGTCGGACAAGAGCACCTGCTTTTCAGGCCTGGTCACCAGTGAGAGACCCGATCATTGAATTGTTGGGTGTGCTATCCGTCCGGATAACGGATTTTCGAATAGGTTCTTAAAACGGAAAATTAGCGGCCAAAATTGGCCGGGGAAGGGTAAAGTCAAGTATATATCAATACTTGAAATTGTTCAATTCTGTCCGGGTTTAATCGATCCACCTAACGACATTCTCGATGGGTTTCCTGCCACGTTTCAAAGAAGGTGAGCGCTTATCAGGTGCGGGATAGCCGATCGGGATCACGCCAACCGGAGTGACCTCCCCCGGCAGACCCAGCAGCGAGCGCAGGCCCTGCAGGTCGTGCGTCCCGGCAAAACCAGCCGCCAGCCCTTCGTTCACCACAGCCAGCAAGATCGTCATCACCGAGCAGCCGATATCCATATACC
>CAZAQS010000367.1:0-4307 GCA_964486825.1 uncultured Anaerolineaceae bacterium
TCGCAGAACCGATCATCTACCGGGTGTACCCCCCCACGCCCACCCAGACCATGACCTTTACAGTCACGATTACGCCTACCATCACCCTGACACCCACCATCACCTTATCTCCTACTATCACGGTAACGCCCGACGTAACCGAGACTCCCACCATCACCCCCACCCCCTTCGTGCCGCTGATCATCGAAATCCTGTTCGAAAGCCTGGTTACCCCCAACGCAGCCTCCGTATTCAGTGACCTGCAATTCACCCAAAGGATCGACGAAAACTTCTTGCCGGTCGAACCGGGTACGGTTTTCCAGAACCCGGTGGGGCACCTGTACGCCCACTTCAGCTTCGATAATATGCTTCCGGGCGTGCAGTGGACTTCGCTATGGTACCGGAACGGCGACCTGGTCCATTATGAGACCAAACCCTGGGAAGGCTCGAGCGGCGGTTTCGGTTACACGGATTGGGAACCCAGCCCGGAACAATGGCTGCCGGCGGAATATGAGGTGCAGATATTCGTGGGGTTGGAGTGGAAGAAATCCGGACGTTTCTTCGTGGAAGGCAACGCGCCAACTCCAGATCCAACCTCCTCCCCAACAGCAACCACTTCGGCAACCGCAACGCTCACCCCCACGCGCACACCTACGACCACGCCGACCAATACCCCTACCCGGTCGCTGACGCCTACCCCGACTCTGAGCCCCACAGTCACTTCGACAGGCACCCGCACGCCCACTCCCAGCCGCACGCCTACGCGCACCCCGCGACCTACTTATCCCCCCACCCAGACCTTAACCCCCTCGATCACGCGCTGGCCCACTCCCACGAACACGAACACCCCGACCATTACCCCCACGCGCACCCCGCGGCCAACCTCCACGCCCTAAATCCTGGCCTGCCGGTGACCGTGGACCAAATAACGCGCCGCCTGGGCAGCCACGCGAGCGTTGTTTTTCAGCAGGGCCAGGTTTACCCGCAGGCTGGCGCCATGCGAGAGCTCGCTGACCCGCTTGAGCAGGTAGGGGGTAACCTGCTGCCCGGAGACTTGATCGCCCATCTCCATCAAGGCGAGCTCGATATACCCTTCCACCTGCTCCCTGGACAGGGCAGTTTCCTGCGGTGGGGGCACGGCCAGCAGGACGGCGCTCTCGAAGCCCAGGTCCCAATGAGAATGTGCGACCTGCGCCGCGGCCTCAGGTGTATCGACCCGGGCCCCCACTTTCAACCCGCTGGAGCGGGAGTAGAAGGCCGGGAACTCTCTGGTCTGGAAACCCAGCACCGGCACTCCTAGCGTCTCCAGGCGCTCGAGGGTAGCCGGCAGGTCCAGGATAGCCTTGGCGCCCGCGCAAACCACCAGCATGGGGATCTTCGATAGCAGGGCCAGGTCGGCGGAGACGTCGAAGGGAGCGTTGCGGTGCACGCCGCCGATGCCGCCGGTGGCGAAGACCCGGATGCCGGCCCGCTGGGCAGCATACATCGTGCCCGCCACCGTCGTGCCACCACTCCGGCCTTGAGCGATAGCAGCCGCGTAATCCCTGGTGCTGATCTTCAACATGCCCTTCTCGACCGCCAGGCGGTTGATCTGGGTGCTGTTCAAACCCACACAGATTTTGCCGTCCAAGACTGCGATGGTCGCCGGCACCGAACCCTGGCCACGCACTTCTTCTTCCATCTCTTGAGCCAGCTCCAGGTTGTCCGGGTAAGGCAGCCCGTGCGTAATGACGGTCGACTCCAGGGCCACGATGGGCAGGTCCAGGGCGCGAGCGCGCAGGACTTCTGAGGACAGCACAAAGGGGTCGGGTAATCGATCGGGCATTCAGAGCTCCTCAAATAATGAGAGGGGGTTAGAGCTGGTCATAAAGCCGTTGCACGGAAAGGTCCGGAACGACCGCGCCGCGATGGCGCAAGGTGAGCGAGGCGGCAGCAACAGACAGGCGCACGGCGTCATCCAATGGTATCTCGTTCAACAAAGAGAAGATCATCGTAGCAGTCAATGCGTCACTTGCGCCGGTTGGGTCGACGATCCTGGTGCGCATGGCAGGGATATGCCCGCTGGTCTGGGAAGTGGCATAGGTAACACCGAACTCAGCCCGGGTAATGATAGCAATCCCGACCCCCTTACTCACCAATCGCTTGGCAGCCGTCAATGTCTCTTTGCGGTTAGAGGGTGATACCTCGCAATCCGCCAGGACGGCGGCTTCGGCGCTATTGGGCGTGACCAGGTGGAAATTTGGAAGGTGCTTAACCATCCGCTCGGCCAGGCTGGCAGAGGTTGGGTCTGCGCAAACCGGCACTTTGGCCTGCCTGGCAATCGACACGACCGTTCGCAGGGCATCCTTGGAAAGGTTGCCATCGATGAAGACCATGGCAGCCTCTTTGATCAGGGCGGCGTGTTGGCGGAGATAAGTGGAGGAAAGCTCGCTGACAGCGCGCATATCATCCAATGCATATTGGAATTCTCCGGCAGTGTTCAAGATCGCCAGGTACGAGCTGGTAGGGTGGTCATCCGTACAATGCACAAGTCTTGTTTCGACCCCGCTGGAAGATAAATGCTGCAATAAATTTGTCCCGGTCGTACCGCTACCCACCACTGAAAGCAGGGTTACCGGCTGTCCCAGGTGAGCCAGGTTCTCTGCCACGTTACGGGCAACACCGCCGAAGGAGTGGTGGATTAGAGAGGGGTTTGAAGTACCGGTGTGCAGCTCGTTCTTCAAGCGCCCGATCGTGTCCAGTGAAGCTGCCCCGATCACCACGACCGGCTTACCGGCGTTATCCCCTTCATCATCGTATACGGATTGTCTTGGGTTCATTCCTGCCTCTCGATATCTGCGACGGTAATCTGGTCCAGGTGTTGCAGGACGGACTTTAATTCGGGGGGGACGGGCTGTTCGCCTGCCATGTACAGGTCCCTGGCGCTGCGGATCTTTTCCCGGTAGGACTTAATCAACTCAGCCATGACAGTCTCTCCCGGCACATCCTGCCCGAGGAGGGTATAAAAAGTGGTCGGAACCTCGTCGACCAGGCGCAGAAGCTCTGCCAGCCGGTTCTCCTCCCGGATCCTTTGCAAGGTGGCAGGGTTTTTACGGGCCCTGGTCTCATAGCTCAACCGCCACGCTTCCAGGTGGCGCTCGGGGATGATCTGGGAGGGCAAAACCCACGTGCCAACCCCGATCCATTGCAGCTCGATACCCCGCTCACGGGCGCGCTCGGAAAAACCGCTCGCAAAATCAAAGAACAGATCCGCCACCTCTTCTCGGGGGACCAGGCTGGTGGTGACTTCGATATTGGAAGTGGTCAAGAATTCACTGAGCGAGTGTTGGGAGATAAACTGTCTGAGCTCGCTGCGGATCATGCGGCGCATGCCCTCCACCCAAGGGCCGCTCTCCTGTTGGTAGACCAGGTCCAATACCGCCTGCTCCGAAAACGGGTAAGGTTGGATAAAAGCAGCCTGGGGGTCCGGCTTTACCTCCCCACGGTAAATGCTGAAGACCAGGCGGACGTCCTTGGCGGTGATGGGGATGCCGTCCTGGGTGCGGCCTGTGACGGTCATCTCGACCACCTGGTCCCGCAGGTCCACGACCTGGCGCAAGCGCTCGAAGCCATCCAGGACCACCGGCCGGGTGATGGTAGGCTTGATGACGCGCGGGCTGCCGTCGACCTTCTCGAACAGGGCAGCGTTCTCCAGGTGCACATCCACGATACCGGGACCGCCGATCTGCACGATGGGCGAGTTCTGGTTTTCTGGATCTACCGCCCCGTCCTGGATGCGAATGCGGCGGTAGAACAAGGCAAAGGCCGCCTCGATGATGAACAACTCGGCAACGTACAGGTTCTCCAGCTCGAAGATATCATCCAGGTACACGGCAGTCAGGATCAGGGCCAACCCAAACGCCAGGCCGATCATCAGGAAATGGCGCAGGATACGGCCGGAAAAGAAAGCCGACATAAGCTGGCTCAAGAGAGGCTCGTCAGCCCGTCCCTGGGGGAAAAGCGCGATGGCTAAGACCAACCAAAGCAGCAAGGCGGATAGCAACAGGAGAAGCATCCTGCGATGGGCAGCCGGCTGTGTAAAAGCAAAGAACCAGTTGGTCAGGTTCCTTAACAGGGCGCGCAGCCAGTTCGAGATCACCCGTGCATCTCGCTGGAAGAGGCCTAAAGCGCCTGGCCTGGTTTCAGGGACGTTATCAGGATCCACCATACTTACTGTTTCCCCGCCCACTCGATGATCTCGGTGAGCTCGCTCATCTGGATTGTCAGTCGCTGCTGGAGCTGCGGCTCCCGGATGCACAGCTTCAGGGTACCTTGTATCAGCATCTTCA
>CAZAQS010000368.1:0-4306 GCA_964486825.1 uncultured Anaerolineaceae bacterium
TTGGCACCCGTTCGAGGCGCAGATCTTGCGGACCGTGATAAACAGCAGCCAGCATTGATTCATGATTCATCATATGTCTAATTCCCTCACGTATACAGGCCGTTCTTCAAGCATGGATTTTGTGCCCGCCAGTACCGCAGCTACAGCCTTTCGCCCATCCATCCCCGAGACCCGGGGAGGGGTATCCAATTGAATACATTGGAAGAAGTGTTCCAGCTCGTGAATATATCCCAGGTAAAAACGCTCCGGCCAGCGGCGAAAGATAGGCGTCACCAGCCCCTGGTCGCGATCGACACACACCGTGACCGCGTGCCCTTTCAGCTCTCCCACCATCATGATACCCTTTTTACCGATGATCTCCATACGGGCATCGTAACCGTACTCACACGGACACACACCGGAGATGCTTCCCAAAGCGCCGGAATCAAATTTCAGACTGGCTATCATATTGTCATAGAAGTTCTCCGCCAGGATGCCTCGCTCGTCCCCTTTGAAATTTGCCACTTCCAAGTAGATTCGGTGGATGTCCGAACCCATCATCCAACGCACTGCATCCAGGTCGTGACTGTTGACTTCGGCCAAGTTCCCATTCGAAGTTTTGATATCCTGCGCCCAGGGTGGAGGTAAACCGGGACCGTGCGTTAGCGATTTGACCAGCATCGGCTCACCAATCTCTCCATCCTGGATGCGCTGATAGGCGAGCACGAAATCGGGATCGAAGCGTCGCATAAAGCCGATCTGCAAATGAGCGCCACTGCGAAGGCAAGCCTGGATGATCTGGTCGCATTCCGGCAGGTTCATGGCCATCGGCTTTTCCAGGAAAACATGTTTACCATGCTCGGCGGCCATTACAGCCAGCTCGCGGTGCGTGGGAGTAGGTGTGGTGATTATGACTGCGTCAAATTCCGTTTTATCCAGAGCTTCTTCTAGGGAGGTGTACTGTTCTGATATACCATATTCCTCTCCGGTATTTTTGAGCGCGGCTGGAACTGCATCTACCAGGGCTATTACCTTACCCTCTGGCAGGTAGCGGCGGATATTCCCGGAATGGAGCTTACCGACCCGGCCAGCTCCAAGCATACATACTCGGATGGGATGTTTCACGTGATTAGTACTCCTTGTATACAATAAGTTTGATAAAGATTCTGGGGTTCCTTCACGCAAAGCTGCCTGGATAGACCTCAGTGCTGGAAGTAACCCGTCAAAGTTTCTTGAAGGTGGATATAGCGTTCTACCAGGGGCTGGTAGAACGCGTGCTGCTCGGGATCTGGTTGGAGCGGATGGCCGTTGGGACTGGCATTCTCGAGGGCTACCTGGACCAAATCTGTATATATCCCGGCTGCTTTTCCGGCGATCATAGCACTGCCCCAGGTGCCAAACTCGGAGCGCTGTAAAGTCTGGAAAGGAACACCTAAAACGTTGGCTTTGATCTGGTTCCAGGTCTGGCTACGTGCTCCACCTCCGATGACGCGTGCTTCCGTGAGAGCCAGGTCAGGTATGGAATCCTTGAGGATGCGTAAATAGTAGGCATATTCAAAAGCAACCGATTCCAAGATCGCCCGGAAGAAATGTGCTTGAGAATGTCCCCATGAAAACCCGATCCAGGCGCCGCGCATACCTGGCGAGGAGGGGCAGATGCGCCCTCCCAGGTGAGGCGAAAAGAAAAGACCTTCTGCTCCAGGAGGTGTTTCTGTGACCATACTGTCCATAGCTGTATACAGGTCCGTAACCGCAGGCTCCGCCTGCCCAAGGGATGTATTGAAGAATTTGTCTCGGAACCAGGTCAGCGCCTGCCCTCCCCCCCCAATATAAGCCAGTGGGTTCCACAAGCCGGGAATCACAGAACGCATAGTCAGCAAGGCTCTATTTTGAATGTCTGCGACATATGAATCTGTGCAGCCAGCCAGAACAGAGGCAGTCCCAGCAGTATCGAAGATCATCCCTGCCCGAACAACGCCAGCGCCCAATGCGCCTGCAGCTGTATCGCCGCAGCCTGCCGCAATAAGCGTCCCGGGTGCCAGACCAAAATCGCCAGCAGCCTGCTGGGTCACTTCGCCGACGACATGCCAGGGTTCAACAATCCGCGGCAGACGCTCCATGTCCACTCCGAACATGCTACACAGTTCCTGAGACCATTCCCCCTTCCGGGCGTCGCTTAATCCAGAAAAATGGAGGAATGTGTAGTCGATGAAGGCTTCGTCTGCGTCCAGCCCTGCCATCCGCCCTGAAACGTAAGCAGCCGGCATGAGGAACTTTGCGATGCGCGCATATTCTTGAGGGCGCTCATGCTGCCACCATAAAATTTTTGGGCCGTGAGCGCAAGTTGGCGCACATCCGGTTAAAGAAGTGACACGTTCGCCAGCTCTCTCATCCATCATTGTGATATATGGCTGGCAGCGCATATCCAGCCAGGAGTCAAAGCGGGTCGTAGACCTGTACTCCTCATCGATCGTGCCGACTCCGGCCATCTGGCTGTCGAAAGCAATGGCTTTGATCAGCTTAGAATCAACACCGCTTTGTAAAATACAGGTGCTGACTGCCTGCGAGGCAGTCAGGTAGAAATCCTCCGAGTCCTGCTCTACTACCCCGGGTTTGAGATATTTGATAGGAACTGGCAGGGTGATTTCAGATATCAGCGTGCCACTGGTATCATAAAGGGCTGCTTTAGTGGCGCTGGTCCCGAGATCGACACCTATCAAAAAGGTATTCATCATTTCATTACCTGTTATGATATTATCCTGTTATTACAGGACTTTGTAAAGCTCTATAAAGAAGAAATATTCTAGTGTGGAGCTATCTATAAGGGTTAGCTCCACACTAGAACAGCATGGGCTAAACTAATTTACTGAGGTATTCAAAGCTGCGGATTGCCTGATCCACTGTTCCGCACTCTACGCTGAAAACAATATCTCTGTCGAGAGTTTTGACACTATCGATAACACGCTTCCAATCTACCACACCCTCGCCGCACGCGCAGCCAACCGGTGTGCCGGTTACTTTCCCGCGCTCTGCCTCACTATGCTCTATACTGATATCTTTGGCATGCAGATGCACCAGGCGGTCTTTGACCCGTTCCAACCACTCATAGGGATCTGACCCACCTGCGAGGTAGGAGTTGCCGGTATCATAGTTGATACCTATGGCGGGTGAGTCGACCAGGTCATAAATACTATCCAGGCCTTCAGGTGTTTTCGAATACTGCTGGTGGGGCTCGAGGCCGATATTGATGCCATGCCGCTCAGCGACACGGGCCGCCTCTGTGAGCGTATAGGTCATCAATGTATAATCCATTTCCTTGGTCGTCCAGTCTGGTTTTGGGCCTTCGTCAGTATTAACCACCGGCGCTCCCGCCTGGGCTCCCCAACGGATGGCCATTTTTAGATATTCCACGCTGATTTCGGGCTTGCATAAAGGTGTATGCGAAGATAGACCCGAGAGCTTTATGTTGTGCTTATCGCACAACTCGCGAACCCACATGGGATCATCGTACATAGATACGGAATGGAAGTAGCGGGCTTCGCTCAACAACTCTCGCCCCAGGTGGACCATGGGCTCGATATACTGGTAGCCGATCTCTGCCGCTTTGACAACGCCCCACTCAAAAGGTTTATCGTGGTGGCGAACAAATTCCATATTCACGCCAATCAGAACAGCCATAGGAGCATTCTCCATAGTTACAAAATTAAACCGGGTGGATCAGGCAGGAGTGGCAGTTATCCTGGTCTGGATGCGCTGGTTGGCATCTTCGACCAGATCGCGTACGAAAGCCAGGCTCTGTTCGATCATTGGGCCTCCCTGGCCTTCACATTCAATACTGACCACACCGTTGTAATCCATTTCGACCAGAATATCGAAGCATTTCTGGATGTTTTCAACATTTACGCCATCACCAATGGCTGTTTGGCTGACAGCAATCCCAGTCAGCTCGCCTCGTAGAGAGGCAGCCAGGCTCTGGCTGACGTCTTTGACATGGACGTGGCTTACCTTATCTTTGAATTTCTGAAGGAAAGCCACTGGATCTTGACCAGCAATAAACGTGTTGCCGGTGTCCATATTCATGCGCAGGTATGGCGAATCGTAAAACCCCAGGATGCGCTCCATGAATTCTGGCTTGGTGGTGTAATAACCGTGCGGCTCCACGTTAATGATCATTTTATAGCGTTCAGCCGCTTCCAGGACTTCTCCGTATATCCGCTTCATCATTTCCAGGGCCTCTTCATCGGTGAGGGCCTCTGGCTTGAACATATGGTCAGTGGTATCGATATGCTCACATCCAGCCAGGTGACCCCAACGAATGGAGTTAATG
>CAZAQS010000369.1:0-4294 GCA_964486825.1 uncultured Anaerolineaceae bacterium
CTACGCTTATAGCATTGGCAAACAGATCGCTTATGGTTACTTGCCCGTGGAATATGCCAAAAAAGGAACGCAGATTGATATCGAATATTTTGGAAAACGCCTGGCTGCTGTCGTTTCCGACGATCCGCAATATGATCCAAAGATGGAGAAAATCAAAGCATAATTATTCTTGGAAAGTGCAGGAATATCTACTACAAAGACACTAAGACACTAAGACGCTAAGTCACCAAATTTTTTCTCTTAGTGTCGTTGAGACTTTGTGTCTTTGTGGTAAGGAACCAATAGTTTTCAAATAATCTCATAGAGGAGTGAATTTCTGACCTATGGCGAAATATAAAATACTCTACTGGAAGGGAATCCCCTCCCAGGTGCGCGCCAGCGATGAGCATGGGCGTATCAATAAGCCGCTTCCGGAGCGCTTCCAACTAGCCATCGACGAAGCAGCTATGGCATTAGGGATGAGTGGATCAGATGCATACGCCAACGGCTTTCACTGGGAAGAAGAGAGTGAGCATCCTGGAACAGCGGAAGAGGCTGCTGATGCCATCGCAGCCGAATTGGATAAAAAATATCCGAGCGTAGACTGGCGCGCACTTGTCCAACAACGATAACCAGATCACTCATACCCTTATCCTGATGCCCTCGGGCCGGCGGGGCCGGGTCGAACACGGGACCCTGGTTTTGGATGCCGCGCGGAAGTTAGGTGTGGAGATCGAGAGCATCTGTGGAGGCCGGCAGACCTGCGAAAAGTGCCGCGTGCTGGTCGAAGGGGGCCGCTTCGATAAACACGGTATCACATCCAGTGAACAGCATCTGTCAGCGCGCACGGATGCCGAGATCGAGCTGTTGAACAAACTGGGTACCCCGGAACAACGGCTGTCTTGCAATGCCAGGGTTCTCGGGGATCTCCTGATCACCGTGCCTGAGAGCAGTCGCGCCAAAAAGCAGATCATCCGTAAATCCGCTTCGGAGCGGATCATCGATGTCGCCCCGGCGATCCGGCAGGTGTATGTCGTTGTAGAAAAAGCGCAACTTGGCGTGCATCGAGGGGATTGGGGCCGCCTGCAAGATGCCCTGGCTGAACAGTGGAATCTCACAGGTTTATCGATCGAGTTACAAACTCTTCAGCATCTGCAATCCACGCTTAGGAAGGATGGTTGGAAAGTCACCGTCACAATCCGGGACGATCGCCAGGTGATCGATGTGCAGTCCGGTTACCAGGAAGGAGCTTACGGTCTGGCCGTAGATGTGGGCAGCACGACCGTGGCCAGTTACCTGTGCGATCTGCGTACCGGCGAACTGCTGGCCACCGAATCGATGATGAACCCCCAGGTTTCCTACGGTGAGGATCTGATGAGCCGCATCTCCTATGCCATGAGCAACCCCGAGGGCTTACAGAAGATGAACGGTGCCATCATCGAGACGATCAACAGCTTGGCCGCCCAGGCAGCACGTTCGGCAAATATCGGGAAACAGAAAATTTACGAGATCACCCTGGTCGGCAACACAACCATGATCCATATCTTGCTGGGCATCAATCCCGTCGAACTGGGCGGCGCTCCTTTTGCCCTGGCGAACCGGGATGCGATGGATATCAAAGCCCGCGAGTTGGGGTTTCGCCTGCATCCTAACGCCAATGCCCATATCCTCCCGTCCCAGGCAGGCCATGTAGGCGCAGATAACGTCGGTGTTTTGCTTGCCGAAGAGCCCCATTTAAAGCAGGGCATCATCCTGACCATCGATGTAGGCACCAATGCCGAAATCGTCCTGAGCGGCCCGGAGTGGATGTATAGCGCATCCAGCCCGACCGGACCTGCTTTCGAGGGTGGACAGATTTCATCGGGGATGCGCGCTGCACCTGGAGCCATCGAGCGCATCCGCATCGACCCAGAAACCAAACTGCCTCGGTTTAAAGTGATTGGTGACGAGCGTTGGTCTGACACCTGGCAAATGGGGACCGCTGTGCCCCTGGACGCCCAACCCGGTCATCTGGCTGCGGGTATTTGTGGCTCCGGTATCATCGAAGGGGTCGCCGAGCTGTATTTGGCAGGAGTGCTGACGGCGGACGGTAGATTCAACCCCGAGGTGGCCTGCGACCGCCTGGTCTGGGACGAGCATAAACGCAAAGGAGCTTACATCCTGGCGACGGCTGAAAAAACTTCCAGCGGAGAACCGGTTCTCATCACCCAGGATGATGTGCGTAACATTCAACTTGCCAAAGCCGCCCTCTACGCTGGCGCAAAGCTGCTGATGATGCGAGCGAAGGTTCAAAATGTCGATGAGATCCTCATGGCTGGCGCTTTCGGTAGCTATATTGACCCCAAACACGCCATGGTGTTGGGATTGATACCGGATTGCAAGCTTGAAAACGTCCACGCTGTCGGCAATGCCGCCGGTGATGGCGCCCGCATTGCCCTTTTAAATCGGTTCAAACGACAGCAAGCGCAAGAAATTGTCTATCGAGTAAAATACATCGAAACCGCTGTCGATCTGGATTTTCAGGAAGAATTCGTCAGGGCCATGCATTTGCCGCACAAGATAGACCCCTTTCCACATCTGGAAGGTATCCTGCCCGAGGTGACGGAGGCGGCTACTCGTCAGCGTGAGAGGCGTCGCCGCAGGAAATAAGAAAGAGACAGAATCAAAGTCCAAGCAACAATAAGGAACGTCATGACTGAAGAAATCAATTTGAAAGAAATGCCTACGGAAGAGATTTTCGAGCTCATGCATGAAGATCTTTACGATGGTTACGCAGAGGAAATCGTTGAAGAGGTTGAAGAATTATTATCCCGGGATTTGGGTCCCTACGAAATCCTGACCAAGGGCTTGGTGGCCGGCATGGATATCGTAGGAATTGATTTTCGGGATGGGATTCTCTTTGTGCCCGAAGTTCTCATGGCTGCCAAGGCCATGAAAGCCGGCATGGAAGTGTTACGGCCTCTGCTCGCCGAAACCGGAGCACCTAAGATGGGTACTATGGTCATTGGTACGGTGAAAGGAGATATTCACGATATCGGTAAAAACCTGGTCGCCATGATGATGGAAGGCGCTGGTTTTGATGTCATCAACCTCGGCATTAACAACTCCGCTGACAAATTTATAGATGCCATAATCGAAAATAATGCCGATATTTTGGGAATGAGCGCCCTGCTGACCACCACCATGCCTTATATGCGCGTGGTGATCGACGAACTCAAAGAGAAGGGCATACGCGATGACATTATCGTGTTGGTCGGCGGAGCGCCCCTCAACGAGGCCTTCGCGGAAGATATCCAGGCGGATGCGTATTGCCGGGATGCAAGCGTTGCGGTTGAAACCGCTAAAAAGTTTATGCAGATGCGGAAGGAACAGTAATCGGTGCTAAGTGGTCGGTTCAATAAGCACTGAGCATGGAGATAGAAATGAATCCGTTAGAGAAATTACTCGAAACTGGTCAGCCGATCCTGCTGGATGGCGCAATGGGCACCATGCTCATGGATGCCGGGTTGGAGCAGGGCGACCCTCCCGAGGAATGGAACGTCACTCATCCCGACCGCATTCGTGCTGTCCACCGCAGTTATATCGAGGCCGGATCGCGCGTCATCCTGACCAATTCCTTTGGGGGGACGCGTTTTCGTTTGGAAATGCATAATCTTCAGGATCGCACAATAGAACTGAATAGAGCGGCTGCCCAGAATGCTCGCTCCGAGGCCGATGCTGCCCCCCATACTGTTGTCGTGGCCGGATCGATAGGGCCGACCGGGCAGCTTTTCGAGCCGATGGGCACGCTGACTTTCGAAGAAGCCGAAGCTGCTTTTGCCGAGCAAGCCCAGGGTCTGGTGGAAGGAGGCGTGGATCTCTTCTGGGTTGAGACGATGAGCGATCTCAATGAGGTCAAAGCCGCTGTGGAGGGCATTCGCGCGGTCAGCGATCTGCCCATTGTTACGACCATGTCTTTCGATACCCACGGCCATACCATGATGGGCGTCAGCCCGGTCAAGGCCCTTGAAACATTGGAGGCGTTGGACGTATTCGCTATTGGCGCAAATTGCGGCACAGGTTCGGACGAACTTGAAGTAGCCATCCAGGCCATGCGCGCAACCAACCCCGAGGCGATACTCGTTGCCAAAGCCAACGCCGGTATTCCTCAAGTTGTGACGGGCGGTGGGATCGTTTACAACGGCACACCTGAAGTGATGGCCCAATATGCACGCAATGGGCATAATCTGGGTGTCCAGTTGATCGGGGGCTGTTGCGGGAGCACGCCCGCGCACATCCGCGCCATGGCTGAGGCCTTAGGTAGTCTCGTACCAGG
>CAZAQS010000370.1:0-4227 GCA_964486825.1 uncultured Anaerolineaceae bacterium
CAATTACCGCAGGTTACGGTTACGCAATCCGAGAGTGGGGCGGCCCTACTCGAGTCGGGCATCGACTTGCAAGACCGGCTGATCGAGGTCTACCAAAGGGCGAACCCTTCTGTTGTTTATATCATCACCAGCAGTGGTGACGGTAGCGGTTTTTTGTTCGACCGGGAAGGACATATCGTAACAAATAACCATGTGGTCAGTGGTAGCCGGAGCTTTGAAGTCGTGTTTGCAAATGGAGAGCGCTCGCGCGCCAGCCTGGTCGGCAGGGATGAAGACAGTGACCTGGCAGTGATCCAGGTAGATTACCTCCCCGAGGACGTGCAGCCATTACCACTATCTGAACCTGGGAACCTGTTGGTGGGGCAGTTCGTTGTCGCAATCGGAAACCCATTTGGAGAGCAGGGTTCGATGAGCCTGGGAATTGTTAGCGGCCTGGGACGTAGCCTGGCCTCTCAGAGGGATATTGGATTGGGTAGCACTTACTCGCTGCCCCAGGTCATCCAGACGGATGCGCCCATCAATCCGGGAAACTCAGGCGGGCCGCTACTTAATCTGAATGGAGAAGTGGTAGGGATTAACTCAGCCATTGCTACCTTCACCGGGGCGAATTCTGGGGTGGGCTTTTCAATCCCGGTAGCCGCAGTGGAGCGGATAGTGCCCAGGTTGATCGCAGATGGCCGTTATGAGTATCCATATATTGGCGCAAGTTTCGTCAGCGAGCTTACCCTGGATCATATAGAAGCATACGGTCTGCCACAGTTCCTGGGCGCGTATGTAACGACCATTACGGCTGGTAGCCCTGCAGAGCAAGCCGGGTTAGTGCCGGCTAATATCAACACAGGGCAGGGAGGCGATCTGATTATCGCAATTGACAACCAGCCAATTCGAAATTTCTCGGATTTGAACAGTTACCTGGTATTCCAGGCTTCGGTAGGGCAGACAATCGAAATTACCGTATTGCGAGGGAATGAAGAGGTGCAAATCCCTTTGGTATTGGGGGCCAGGCCTTAGCACCAGGAGGGGCCTTTAGTGTGGCAGACGGGTAAAACGCTTTGTTATGCCCCGAACCATCTTGGAGAAAGGTCTATTCTTGTTTTGATCGATTTCGGTTGAGATATGTGCTATAGCCGCCGTTCCGATACTGGGGAGCGGCGGCTGTGTCCTTTGCAAGATGTTATGGATCCTGGCAAGTAGCTCGCGCGGATTCACGGGGTGAGTCAATAAATCAGTTACCCCGGCTTCGAATAAATCCAGCTGTTGGCTTTCCTCAACATGAGAGCTGACAACTACGACCGGCGCGTCTCCCCGGCGAGCTTCCGTTAGCACGGCAGCCTGTGGATCCAAGGGCCTTACTGGAGCGTATGTCTGCCCGCTATAGCCTGGCTACCCAAGGCAAAGGGATATCCATGCCGGTCTTTACCAGTCAGGAGCTGCCCGCCATTTCCGCTGATCCCGAACGTTTGTCACAGGTGCTCGATAACCTGGTTGGAAATGCCTTCCGGTTTACTCCTGAAGGTGGTGAGATTGGGTTATCTGCTGATTTGTATGCTGAGTTTGTACGCATTCAAGTTCGGGACAATAGCAGGGGTATCCCTCCTGATGAGCTGCCGTACATCTTCGACCGCTTCTACCGGGGCGACAAAGCGCGCCAACTAGCGGACGGGAGCCGGTAGAGCGCCGAGCTGGTGGGGACGGATATCTATGCTGACCTGACTGTACTTTAGTACGAAGCTGGGGAGCTTGTCTTGGTCCAGGTGGCACGCGGCAACCAGTTAATTGAGGTGGGGGTAACCCTGGGAGAAGCAAGGTAGCAGCGAGCTAACCCAAACCGAACTGCTGTGGCTCAACCAGTGGCAACCCGCTCGACGAGAGGGTCCAAAGGGCCTGGTAAGCGTTGTCGGCCTCTTCAGGATTGGAGCTGTAATACATGGGGTAGATGGCTGCCAGGGCGTCTTTGTCGCCATAGCGGCCGAGGTATTGCAAGGCTGCCAGGCGCTGCTCGGTCTTGCCAGTCTTAGCAGCCTGGGTGACCAGGTCGAGGGCAGGTTTGCCCGGGGCGATTCCGATGCCTAAAGTACCGGCAAATTCGATCAGCCAGGGCGTCTGGGCCAGTTCTGGGTGCGGGCGCGGGATACGTGGATTGGGGCGGTCCTGTTCTTCAAGCGCCTGGGTAGCTGCGCTGCGCACCACCCACTGTTCATCCTCGATCTGGAGTTTATCCAATCGCTCGCGAGCCCAAGGCTCGCTCACACGCGCCAGGCCATATACGACTGCCCTACGGACGAGCAGGTCTGGCATGCTGCTGCCTTCTTCCAAAGCAGGGTAGCCTTCCTCCGGTTGCAAGGCCAGGGCCTCAGCCGCTGCCCGGCGCATCTCCTCGCTGCCACTCAAAAGAGTAGAAGCGATAGCTTCCATGGCAGGTTTATTACCGATCCTGGACAAAGCCAGGACGGCTGCCAGGCGAACTTCCATGACAGGGTCAACCAACAAGAATGAGAGCGGCTTGACCGCCTTGGCGTCCAACAAAAGCCCTGAACCTAATGCTCCAAGCTCCCGCATGCTATCAGAGGGGTGCTCGAGATGCTGGCGGAACAGGACCAATACACCTGGGTCTCCTGAAAAGGCCAGGGCAGCCAGAGCCCGAATGCGGACCGACATGGGAGAGGCTTCCTGTTGGACCAGGCTGGACAACTGGCGCAGGACGAACTGGCGCCAGGAAGCTTTTGGAGGGGCGTCTCGCAGCCACTCGGAGATGGTGAAAAGATCGCGGTAGAGGGGATCGCTCGAACCCTCAAGCATGGAACGCACCATGCTGTTGATATCGTTCCAGGATGACAGGTACTTGAGGGTGAGGGATTTGATGCTCCAGGCAGGCTGCCGGGCAAGCACTTCAAAGCCACCCGAGCTGGCCAGGGCTGCACCTGCCAGATAACCGGTGACCACTGGATGCACAAAGCTCAGGCGAGAATTCCTGCGGTTTACCAGCAGCCCAGCCGATACCAGGTCACCGAGCAAGCGCTGGCTGGGGCTGATCTCTTTTGGAGCGGCCTTGGTTTTTCCTTCTTTCGGGAGAGAAAGGCTTTCTTCGGTTTGATGATCAGCTTCTTCGTCTGGGGTGGTTTCTGGGACAGGTCCTAATTCTGGACCGGCTTCACCCTGCAGCTCAACGCCTGGCTCCTCCAGGGAGAACGGGAGATCTTCGAAGGGAGAGACCTCCCCGTTACTGGCGGGGACCCATTTTTCGGCCTCTTTATATGTAAGGACGGGGTTGGCAGTCAGACTGGCCTGCGCGGCAAGCCTTTCCAATATCGGGCGAGCTTTCTGGATTGATGCGCTCATCCTGAGCAGGTAGGCTTCGATGGCTTGAGCGCTTCCAGCTCCGAGTACATCCCCGGCGTTCGAAGCCCACACGTGCAGGGTTAGCTCGAGAGGTGTAAAGGAGGGCTCACAGCCCACCAGCCAGTTGTTTAGAAGCAAGGGATCTACCCTGTGCTTATCTTTGTCTCTGGCAATAAAGCTTGACCACAACTCACTCCACTTGTTAATGAAGCTCAATCTCTCATGATCGTTCCAGGCCGCCAAGGGAAGCACCTGGAAACCCAGGTGTGTCAGACCGCCTATGTATTCGGGGGCGGCTACGGCAACTACCCGCACCTGGGGGTAAGACACCAACAAGCGATCTAGCAGTTCAACAAGCTGGTCAAATGCGTCTGGAGGAAGCTCGTCGAGTCCATCCAGCAGGAGCAAGGCCTTGCCGTCTTTGAAAGTGTTCCTGATGAAATGGGGCAAGCGCGGCAGAGTCAGGGCTGAAACATACTCGGTAATGACGTCGATGAGGGCGTCCAGGGGAGGCTGCTCTGGGAGCACGGGTATGAAATCGGCCGCGTGTACCAGGAAGGGCGTCATCCCGGTCAGTGTGGCGGAGGTGTCTTCCTGGCGGGCCAGCATGGAGGCCAGGTAGGCCAGGGCGACGGTCTTGCCCATTCCTGGCTTTCCTACCAACACCAGGTTGGAGCCTCCTGATAGCGCCTCCGGGAGGCTCAGCGTGGGAGCATAGTAATAGGAGCCCAATTCAGGGCAATCAGGCAGGTAGGGCAGGACATCGTTGAAGATCAACGACTCGTGCAATTCGACACCTGGCTCTACAGGTGGGGGTGGGGCTATCAGCCGCGGAGGAACCAGGATCTCGTCCAGGGAAAAATAGACCGAAGACAGGTGGGCGCGTTG
>CAZAQS010000371.1:0-4190 GCA_964486825.1 uncultured Anaerolineaceae bacterium
CGGGCATTGAGAAATATCTAAAAATAAGCGCCTACGTCAAGCAAGCGGACGAGCGGCTACTGTTGAAGGAGTTCGAGGTGAAGTGAAGGAGAGGTTGAGGATGTTTTTCCGAGAAGCCCACCGCTCATTCCTGTCAACGTAATTCAGGACGAGGCAGGAACTACTGAATACTGAATGCTGTTGAATGTTGAAGGAACCGAATTTCTGGCCAGTCTCTACCAACCGCCATTGAAGCAGTTCGCCAACCTGGAAAAGAAACCCCACCAGCGGGCCAGGGCGGCCGCCTGGGAAGAAGCGTTGGCAGACTGGCTGGCCGGATATCAAAATGCAAAAATCCGCCACGAATACTGCCACGCGGTGAAACTGCTGCTCAACTTCTGCGGCAAGTTACCCTGGGAGGTGCGCCAGACGGACGTGGATAATTGGTTGGAAATGGGACTGGAGGAGCGGGCGGAGCGAACGAAGTATGGCCTGCTGGGGCGAGTTGGGCGGTTCTATGGTTTTGCCCGGGGGAGAACCTGGATCAGCCCGGCCGGCTGGCGGGATCGCGAGACCCAAACTCGAGCCTTATTTGAGAACCATGGCCTTGAGCGAGGCTGAAGTGGAACGATTGTTGGGCGCCTGCGACCGGGAGACGCCCTTCGGACGGCGGGACCACGCCCTCTTCACAGTGATGATGGCGACCGGCCTGCATTTGAGCGAAGCCCTGGTGCTGCGGCTGAAGGACCTGGCTCCCAGCCCAGAGGGTGAAGCAATCTGTCAGGCAGAGGGGCCGGCCTTTGGCCAAACAGCGGCATGGGAGGCGGCGCGGGCGTACCTGGAAGCGGGCGGCCGGCTGGCAGGCATGGGGCCGGACGATTACGTCTTCACCCCGTTGCAGGATGTCGCCGGCGCCATGGCGAAGAGACACCCCCTGGATTGGGAGCGCCAACCGCTGCATAGCAATACGGTTCAGAAGGCTTTCAAGACCTACGTGCGTTGGGCCGAATTGGATGAGGACAGGGTGACCCCGGAAACACTGCGATACACCGGCGCCCGGCGGTTACTGGAGGCCGGGGTAGAGGCGGAAGCGGTGGCCAGGTTTTTGAGGATACAAACGATGGAGGTCGCCCGGCAGGTGGCGAAGCGGCTGCAGGGGAAGCCTGGAGAGGTACCGGCGGCCGGCCCTCTCGATGAAGGCGGCCAGCCTAACAGCCTGCGCAGACGCCGGCCGGGGGCGCAGCCGGGGAACAAAAATAGCATGAAACACGGGGTATATTCCGAGCGATTCCGGTTGAGCCGGCTGGGGATCCGCTGGCGGAAATTCCATCTCTTGAGGGATGCCGATCTGCCCAGGATCATCATCGATCTGAATGTGATGCTGTGGGACCTGCTGGACCTGCCCGAGGATTCGCTCATGCCGGCAGTGAAGAAGCTGAAGAAGGCGGGATACATGGTGTTCATCCGCGGGCTGTTGAAGGCGCACCTGATGAGGAGGCGCAGGCAGACCGGCATCGATCTCGATGAATAGAACACGCCATTCTTGACTTAAATACTCGATTGTGCTAATATTATTTCATTACGAAATGAAATAAAAAAGGTGAATACTTGAAGACCATCGTTCTTCCTCTCAGGACAGTCGATATACTCCGCGAGTTCACCATGCGCCCGGTGAGAACGCAGCCTGAACTGCAATCTCAGCTTGGCATCAGCCCTCCCACTGCCTTTCGAGCTGTCGATCAATTACGCGAGTTAGGAGTCCTTAATGACGGTGAGGGCATTCTGCCGGACGGCAGAGGGCGACCTCCGACCTCGATCGAACTGAAATCCAATGGCCTGTGTGTGTTTGCACTGGTGGTAAGGTCCGATGAAACCCACCTGTACGTTATGGACTCACTTGGCCAGGTCCAGGATTATGTCCGCATCCCTGTCACCTCCACCGACCCATACGAGACTGCCATCGCCCAGTATTCCAATGAGATAAACCGTCTATTGGTAGAGGCTTCCAAATCCTACGCAGTGACTGCCGGAATTGGAGTGTCTTTTGCCGGTTGGGTACATGCAGAGACTGGCATTATCCTCACTCCCTCCAAGTTTTTAGATTGGCACAAACGAGCCCTGGCCCGCGACTTAAGCGAACGCACCGGTTTGCAATGCTTTGTCGATAACGACGCGGTTTCATTAACCAGGGCCACTTTCTGGTTTTCCCCCAAGCAGCTATCCGATTCATTCGCATTACTTTATATGGATTTTGGCCTGGGAACAGGTTTTTGTTTCCACAACAAGATATATACCGGGCAGAGCCATATATCAGCGGGTTTAGCCCACACGAATTTATTTGGTTGGTCGAACGAGCCTTGCCATTGTGGGCAGACCGGCTGCCTGGAAACAGTTCTATCCATCCCGAGTGTTATCAAACTTGCCCAATCAAGGAAGATTCTACTGGATGGATCAGAGCCTGATATATCAACCAATACGCTCATTCATCTGGAACACGCAGCCCAATCCGGCCACCAGACAGCCCTGGATATACTCAGCGAAATGGGTAGGAAGGCCGGCATTGTCGGATCATCAATTTGCCGGATGTTAGATTTACCGGTAATCGTCTTTGCCGGCGGTTTGTTAGAAATCTCAGAGGTTATGGGCGCCTCCCTCAACGAGGAAATGGAACGCCAGAGTGCTTTTTTCACCTCTCCTATTTCATGGTGGTTTTTAAAGGACGCTTTAGAAAGCGAGTTTCCGGAAGCCTTGGGCGCTTCGGCAGTGGCGCTGGGCGGTCTATACCAGTCCCGCTCGATAACCGTTTTGAGTGACAGCTAGTGGTTTGGGAAAACGTATTTACGAGTAGTAGTCAGGGAAGATGGTCTTGAATGAAAGGAAGGAGGTGGCGCGAGGGAGTGAAAAACGTCTAAGCAATCCGCTGGCGGAATGGCATTAACAAGCTAATCCAAATTGATTAGAACCGGTCTAACGATAACCTTGCTTTGATGAGAGGAGTAGAAGCAATGAACAAGCAAAATGTAACCGTTTGGATAATTACCGTGAGCATCTTTTTTGCTCTGGCATTGGCTGCATGTAGTCCTGGAGCGACCCCTACTCCAGAACCTGCAGAGCCCCAGCCGCCCACTGCTCAACCCGCGTTAGCCGAGCCGGAAGTTAAAGAAGAGATAGAGCAGGTCGTTGAGACTGTGCAGCCCACAGAACCGGTCAGTGATGAAGGCTTTGACCTGGAGGCCCTTATCGAAGCCGCTCAGGCTGAAGGGGAATTGATCGCTTACTGGCACTCGAGCCGGATTGAAAAGGCCGGCATTCGATTCGAGGAGAAATATGGCATCCGGGTCAATGGAACGAAGATGAATGATTCCGAGCAGACAGAGAGGGTTATCCGTGAAGTTGACTCCGGTAATATCCAGGTTGATATCCTGGGATACGATGATGGGGGCATCTTGGTCACCCAATTGTTACCGGAAGGCTACGTGACGAGCTGGGTACCCCCAAATATGGAGGACAAGCTGCATGCCGCTGACAAGGATCCCCTGATTTACCTGTGGCAGCCGCGCATCTTTGGTTACAATACTGAGGTTTACGGTGAGACTTGCCCAATCGACAATGTCTGGCAGCTCACTGAAGAGGATTGGCGTGGTAAGGTGATTATCCGTGACCCTCAGGTGACCACCGCACAATTAGGGTTCTTCGCTGCGATCGCAACGAACCCCGATTTGATGGAAGAGGCTTATCGCGAACGGTATGACGAAGAGCTGGTCATTGAGGAAGAAAATGCTGGCTGGGAGTATCTTAAACGCCTATTTCAGAATAACGTCCTGGTGATGGGAAGCGACGATGACGTGTCGCAAGCCGTTGGCGGGGCAGGCCAGACAGACCCGCCTGTTGGCATGTACACCTATACCAAGCACCGGAACATGGAAGAGTTGAATCTGCACCTGGGCCTGTGCACCACCATGGAGCCCTTCATGGGGTATGCACTGCCAACCTTCGTTGCCCAGGTCAACGGCGGACCACATCCGAACGCCGCTAAGCTCTTCACCCACTTTGTCCTGACGGAAGAAGGAGTCGCGCCTTGGGTTCTCGAGGATCTGGGCGGATATTCTCCCAACCCGGAAGTTAGCGCAAACCCTGAAGATGAGATTGGTTCCTGGGAAAACTGGAAAGAGATGCTGATGCGAGGTCAGATTGACTTAGCCCATGTTTCC
>CAZAQS010000372.1:0-4157 GCA_964486825.1 uncultured Anaerolineaceae bacterium
CGGCCCCCTGCGGCTTGGTGCGCTCGCGCGACCCGGGCATGGAAGCCTCGAAGGTGGATTTCTGGCCGTTGGAAGAGCTGGCGGTTGGGGCCGGCGCCCGTACGGCGTCCTCACTGGACTGGAATTTGTAACCGATGCTGCTCTCGGTCAGAAGGTAGCGCGGGTTACTCGGATCGGGCTCGATCTTGCGGCGCAGGCGGTAGACCACGTTCTTGAGCAGGACGCTGTCGCCCTCCCCGAAATGGCCCCACACCCGCTCGACCAGGTAATCGGTCTCCAGGATCCAGCCCTGGTGGCTCATCAGCAGGTACAGCAGGCGCGACTCCAGGTTGGTCAGCTTGACCAGCGAGCCGGCCGGGATCATGACCGCCTTGCGGTCCGGGTCGAGCAGGAAGCCGCCCACCTGCAGCACGTCCAGCGTGGCGCTGGGCACGACCAGCGAACGGCGCAGCCAGGCCTGGATCTTTGCCATGAACAGGCGCGGGCTGACCGGGTGCGGCACGCATTCGTCCGCCCCGGCTTTATAGGCTTCCAAAATAAAGGCCTCGTCATTGCGCGAGGTCAGGAACAGGATCGGCACGGCGGCTTCATCGCGCAGCCGGCGACAGAAATCGAACACCTCCGCCTTGGTATCGTACACTTCCAACACGATCAGGTCGGGGTATTCCTCGGCCCATAACTGCAGCGTGCGCTCCGAGAAGCCTGCCAGGCAGACTTCCAGACCCATTTGCTTCAATGTAAATGCCCAGATACGAGCCGTCTCGGTCTGGTCGCTAACAACCAGCACCGTCGCATTGACCAACGGGCCTCCGTCACCTAAGAATGCCTCCAAAGGTACACCTCCTATAAAAAATTGCCAGTCCAGCCGGATAATACCAATCGTTAACTTATAGAACGTACTTATTCTGGATTCATTACACACCTAACATTAAAGCCAGGAGAGAAAACCCGAACGGTATTAAATAAAAACAGATTGCCAGGGGGAATTCCTGGGATTAGCCGGCGTTACGGTCGCCCGGCAAGGGATTAAACGCAAAAAAGCCCTCGCTGCCACGACCTGGCGGGGAATACCTGGGATGGGGATTGGGTGATCTACAAGGTGTAAGCCCGTTTACTCTACGGCGAGCTGCTCCTCCAGCTCTGGCTCAGCCTCCTCCGCCCGTCGCTCCAAAGACTGCACCTGGGAGGCCACCACTTTCGTCTTGCTGCGTTGCTCGCCCTCGTGCTCGTAGCGGTCGGTCTGCAAGCGACCCTCGACGAAGGCCAGCTTGCCCTTGCCCAGGTAGCTCTGGGCGAACTCCCCCAGCCGGCCCCAGGCCTCCACGCTGAACCATTCCGTGGCTTCCTTGAGCTCTCCATCGGCGCTGCGCCAGCGGTTGGTGACCGCCATGCTGAAAGAGCACACTTTCTTGCCTGTGGGCGTGAAGCGGGTCTCGGGATCCTTCCCCAGGTAGCCAATCAATTGAACGCGGTTTAATGACGGCATCATTCCTCCAGATCCAAACATATCGAGCTGATTACGGCAAACGGTAGTGGGTGAAATCTATAATACAGTTTAATGAAAGTCAGGAGAAAGTCAAGCGCCAGGCGCGGAAATGTCCCATTCTTGGAAGGTTTTCAACGAAGACCTCCCAAACCACTGGGAAGGGTGGTTAAAATTCAATCACGATATACTTTCTTTTATTTTATCGCAATAATATTTGTTATTAACACCTATTATAACATTATATCTTGCATACCATCCATGTCATTCCGGGACTATTTACACCCTTGCCCCTCCCCACCCCTGCTCTTGCAGAACCGGGCAATCGCTGGTATCCTTGAGGCGGCAGGTCGCCTGCCTCCTGGTCCTGATTATCGAACTTTATGGAAAAACTATGTACCTGGCGATTGAAGGCGTGATTGGCGTGGGCAAGACGACCCTGGCGCGGCTGCTCCAGCCGCTCTTCGACACCGCCCTGCTGCTGGAGGTCTTCGAAGAGAACCCCTTCCTGTCCGACTTCTACGCCGACCGGGCCCGCTACGCATTCCAGACCCAGACCTTCTTCCTGCTCAGCCGCTACCACCAGCAGCGCCGGGCCGTCCCCGAGATCCTGGGGCGTGGCGAGAGCCTGATCGCCGACTACACCTTCGAGAAAGACGCCCTGTTCGCGCGCATCAACCTGACCGGCGATGAGCTGGATATGTACTACAAGGTCCACGAGGCCCTGGCGGAAAAGATCCCCCTGCCCGACCTGGTGGTGTACCTGCGCGCCGACACGGACGTGCTCATGCAGCGCATCGCCCAGCGCGACCGGCCATACGAGCGCAATATGGAATGGGGTTATATCGAGCAGCTCTGCCAGGCCTACGACGAGTTCTTTACGACGCACCACCGCGGCGCGCCCGTCGTCACCATCGAGACCGACCAGCAGGACTATATCCGCGATCCCGAACAGCTCAAACGGGTCGATAACCGCATCCGGCAGGCCTTGAAGATGGCCCCCTTCCAACCTGAGCTGCCTTTTGAGTTCGGTCAAGAAAGCTGAAGGGTAGGATTAAAATGCGCATCACGCCCGAACTGCTCCTCAAGATCGCCCGCGACACCGCCAGCCAGCGTACGCGCGCCGACCGGGGCATCCTGGCCGTTTACCTGCACGGCTCCTTGCTGAGCGAGTCGCCGCTGCTGGGCGGCGCAACCGATATCGACCTGTTCTTCATCCACAGCGATCCCCCCACCGAGCGGCGCGAGATCGTGCGCATGACGGATGCCGTGCACCTGGACATCGCTCACCACGCCCGCGCCCGGTACCGGGAGACCCGCCAGCTGCGCCTGGATCCCTGGCTGGGTACGGCGGTCAACAGCGCCCGCATCCTGTACGACCCCCAGCACTTCATGGATTTTACCCAGGCCAGCGTGCGCGGCCATTTCAACGACCCGGAGAACGTCCTGGCGCGCGTGCAAGCCCAGGCCGGGCGGGCGCGCTCGATCTGGCTCAACTTCCAAATGGAGCCGGCCGAGCCGGGCCTGGAGAGCGCCGGCTTGTATCTGGAAGCCGTCGAGCAGGCCGCCAATGCTATCGCCAGCCTGAACGGAGCGCCTCTGGCAGTGCGCAGGCTGGGGATCGAGTTCCCCCAACGCGCCGCAGCCGCCGGGCGTCCCGGCCTGTACCAGGGACTTTTAGGTCTTTTAGGCGCTGGATCGATCGAAACAGAAAGCTTACAGGCCTGGATCGAAGCCTGGGCCAAGACCCTCAAAGCCCTACCCAGGCAGCTGGCTGGCGCACGCCTGCACCCCCACCGCTTGCATTATCTCAAAGCTGGCATCCTGAGCGCATTGGAAGGCGAGCAACCTTACGCCTGCCTATGGCCCCTGCTCAGCACCTGGACTGAAACTGTGGCCTTGTTAGAGACAGAACATCCCGACCTGCAAGCCTGGCGAGAGGCCATGGAAGAGACCGGGCTGTTCGGCGAAGCCTTTGCCGGGCGCCTGCAAGCCCTGGATGCCTACCTGGACCAGGTCGAGGAGACCATCGAAGAGTGGTCCACCACCCACGGCATCATGAGGAACGAAATTTAGTCTCATCAATATGTTTCACGTGAAACAATAGCCATTACTGTTTCACGTGAAACATTTTCCCCTTTCCAGAACCAGTCTAAATTAATCCCCCCGGCCTTGCTGGGTAGAGAGAAGACCCTCAACATCCAACCGGCGGTAAGCCCTGGCGACGGTGGTGAAGTTTACATCCAAGATGGACGCCAGCTCGCACGCTGCAGGCAGGCGTTCATCAGCCTCCAGCTCCCCGGTGGCAACCAATCCCCGTATCTGTTCCACGATCTTGTCGTGGAGGGGGATATGCGGCTCAAAATCCAGCTTTATTCCAAGATCCATATTGTTGCATTGTTGATGCAACAGAAATCATCGCTCGCTGTCTTTACACTCGACAACGAATTCACACCTCCTCATTGCTTCAACTATTTTCATCCTTTGAGAGCTTCAGCTTTTTTCATCCCTTCGGTGTTCCATCCTTTCAGTGTTTTCAGCTCTTTTCATCTTATCAATGTTCCATCCCTTCAGTGTTTCATCCTTCAGTGATTTCAGCATTTTTCATCCCTTCAGTGTTTTCATCCTTTCAGTGTTTTCATCCTTTCAGTGTTCCATCCTTTCAGTGTTTTCA
>CAZAQS010000373.1:0-4140 GCA_964486825.1 uncultured Anaerolineaceae bacterium
CGAATTTGTTGCGCTTGTACGGACTGAGCTATACGTTCACAAACTTGATCTCTGGCGAACAGCTTTCCTTTAGTGACGTCACCCTGGAGCCGTTTGATTTTCTGTGCCTATCCGCTTAGGTGATCGTACCGCTGAGTCTAACGAATATGGAGATCGATGAAAATAGAGCATATCGCTATTTGGACCTCAAACCTGGAAAGGCTCAAGGATTTTTATCGCCTTTACTTTGAAGCATCGTGTGGGGATAGATATTCGAACCCCAAAACGGGTTTTCAATCCTATTTCCTGACCTTTGCATCGGGAGCGCGCCTTGAGCTCATGAGCATGTCTTCCGTGGACGAATCACCAGGCGATAGATCCAAACAGTACCTTGGACTTGTGCATATCTCCTTCTCGGTTGGCTCTGAGCAGGCCGTCAACGATCTGACCCGGCGCATAGAACAGGACGGCTTTAAGATCTGGGACGGCCCGCGCTGGACTGGAGATGGGTACTATGAGAGCCAGGTTTCCGACCCGGACGGAAACCGCATTGAGATCACCATTTGAGGATAGCAGATGAAGATTCAGCTGTTCCTGGTATTTAAAAATCACCAGACCAAAATGGACAGAACATGATTGCAAAATTTAGCACCTCAGCATGAGCCCCAAATTCCCTAAGAAAGACATGTTTGGTTATTTCCGGATGGGCCTGGTTACCGGCCTGGTAGACAAGCAGGATTTGATCGCGTGGGCAGACCGGGAAATCCTCGTCTCTGCCGTGCCGGAAGATGACCTGATCGAGCTCTCCTTGTCGGCCCATCTGCCCCATTCTCAGATCATCCGGCTCCTGACAAGTTATCAGGGGCTAGCCAGTTACAAGACGCCGCTCAAGCTATTGTTTTCAGTCGCCGGCATGCAACTCGAGCAGGACGAACGTAATTCGGTACGCATTATCCAGGGACTACGCCTGCTGATCGAGGAGGAGTACCTGGATAAAGAGCTGAAATCAAGGCTGGCTGCCCTGGATGGAAAGTTGGATGCTTACCGGCAGGGACAAGTTACACACCAATATTTATACGAGTATCTCTGGGAATTTCTAATCCCATACAACCAGTACAGACCTCTGCTGAGAGGATTGCTATAGCGCGACACGATCCTTACCCCTACTCGCATTCGTTAGAAAACAGTAAATCAGGAAAAGGTTGACAGCGCGTCTGGTACAATAAATAAGAAAGAAGGTTAGCTTTTATTGGTATTTTTGAATGGGGGTGAATATCTTCCGTAATGACAATTGACGGTCAATTGCTCACAGAAACCATGCTCGATTTACAGACAGCCAGCCTGGATTTCGGGAATGGAACTGGTGTTTTTGATTTGACCTTTTCCCTGGCAGCGGGCAAAATCTTAGGCTTGATCGGGCCTAGCGGGAGTGGTAAAACTACGACCATGCGCCTCTTGACGGGTATTTATCGCCCGACTGGAGGCCAGGTGCGGGTGTTCGGGAAGGACCCAGCCCGTTTCAAATTCGCCGATAAAAGTCGCATCGGCTATATCCCCCAGCATTTCCTTTTATACCAGAACCTCAGCGTTGAAGAAAACCTCAATTTCATGGGGGGCATGTACGGGACATCTCCCCGACAGCACAAGAAAAAAATGGACCAGCTGCTGGCATTTTTCGAGCTTGAGCCGGCCCGCAAACGCCTGGGAAGGCACCTGTCAGGGGGTATGCAGCGTCGCTTGATGCTCTCCGGCGCTCTGCTGCATGACCCGGAGTTGATCTTCGCGGACGAGCCCACCGCCGGAATAGACCCTGTCCTCCGGCAGCGCACCTGGGAGCATTTCCGCAAGCTGCGAGATAAAGGCGCATCGCTGCTCGTCACCACCCAATACGTTGGAGAGGCAGCCTACTGTGACCTGGTGGCTGTGATGCGCAAAGGCAGGCTGGTCATCCTGGACACGCCCCAAGCCCTGCGCCGCAAAGCCATGGGGGGAGAGATCATCCATATCCAGGTCAACCATGAAAATATGTTCCAAACGATGGAGTTCCTGGATAAGCTGCCCCAGGTCATCAAGGTGGAGCAGGTCGACTCGGACAAGGATGGGATTTTCGTATACGTAGAGAACGCCCGGAAGGAGATCCCCAACCTGATCGGGTCCTTGATGAAGAATCTGGACATTCCACTTAACACCGTCGAACCCTATTACCCCCCCTTCGATGAGGTATTCGTACGCTTGTTGAAACAGAGGGATGTCGCATGAAATCCTGGGTGGTGCGGGCGCTCTCGATCCTGGTTAAAGAGATTCATGAAGTCCGCCGGCAACCACTTCTTTTACTCAGTCTGATTGGGGGACCATTCCTGGTACTGGCCCTATTTGGAGCCACGTTCCGCAGCACAAAGCCGGAACTTCGAACCGTACTGGTATGGCCGGAGACAGGCATCCCAGGTATCCATCGCTTGCAGGTGGAGGAGGCCATCCGCTTCAATTTCGACTTGATCGCTGTGGTCGATGATCCCATGGAAGCACTGCATCTACTGGAAACCGGGCAGGTGGACGTAGTCCAGATCCTGCCTCAAAACATCCGCAGCCAAATCGAAGAGGGTCGACAAGCCAGCATCCAGGTCTATTCATACGCCATCGATCCGACCACCGAGGCCTGGATCCGCTCGATGATGTTAGGCCAGGTCAATTATTTCAACCGCCAGATGCTGATCGAGCGGACCGGGCAGGCCCAAAAACAAGCCCTGACCGTGCAAATTGAGCTCTCGAATGCCAGGGGGGTATTGGGACAGTTGGAGCTGTCCATCACTCCTGAGCGGCAACGGCAGGCAGAACTGGCGATTTCCACGGTGCGCGGCGTCTTGCGCACCTTCCTGACCCTCCTGGGACCGGTTGATGACCAGGTTGAGGACCTGATCCCGTTCGCGGATGACCTGAGCGATCAGATCGAGCGATTTTTGTTGGAGCTGGACCGGTTAGAACAGCTCCTTGAAACCGGGCGGCTGGAGGAGCAGATGGAGCAATTGGAAAACGTGCGCGATACACTGGATGAGCTGCACGGCACCCTGGGAATCTTCATTCAGCTCCCTCCGGAAGTCATCGTTGCTCCCTTCCAGGCTGATTATCAGAACCAGCGTGGGGACCCTTACCCGCTCATGGTTTACTTTACACCGCGCGTCATGGCGCTACTGATCCAACATTTAGCGGTGACGTTGGGCGCTTTGGCCTTGGTGCGCGAGCGCTTGATCGGAGCGTTCGAAATGTTCAGGATCGCACCTATTAGCATAGCCCACCTGTTAATCGGCAAGACCATGGCTTATTGCACGTACGTACTGGCTGCCAGCCTGACCTTGGGAATTTTGCTAAGCCTATTGAACGTGCCCATCCTGGGCTCACCGGTCCTGCTGATACTGATGGTGCTGCTGCTCAGCGTCGCGTCGGTAGGGATCGGCCTGCTGATCTCCTCCATATCGACCTCCGATAGCCAGGCCATCCAGCTTACGATGCTGGTTCTCTTGCTATCGGTATTCTTTACCGGTTTCTTCCTGCCTTTGGAGGGATTTTCATCGATCGCCCAGCTAATCAGCGTGATTCTGCCGATGACACACGGGCTGCTGGGGATGCAATCCTTGATGCTGGTTGGAAGGATGCCAGGCGTCAGCGCCTGGCTGAGCCTGATCGTCATTATCCTGGTGACTTACTCGCTGGTGCTGCTGATCGTGCCGCGCATGAACCGCAAATCGATGATATGAAAGGGATCGTTTACCTGCACAACGGGTTCAGGATCAAATCGAGGACACACCTGTTTTTTACTTTGCCACAGGTATAGCTGGATCTTACCTATTGCAAGGCGCAACATGCTTGTACTCCTGCCATACGCTATCGGCAGCGGGTATAGTATTGCCGAGTAGAATGGCGACCCGTCCGTAAGTGTCCCTAACTAGTAAAACAACGGCCACGCGAACGTAATATTCTTCAATAGGTTTGGTCTACTCTGACCCAAATGATACTTGTTCCCTTTGAGACAAGCCCATATCCCATTGAAGTTCTTCAGGTAATAGTTTGGTGCACAATAATTATTGGCTCGAAATGGCGAATAAAATATCCCCCATAATATCCCAGTATAGGACTCCTAGACCACCTAGCGGGCTGATAGCAAGA
>CAZAQS010000374.1:0-4131 GCA_964486825.1 uncultured Anaerolineaceae bacterium
CTTCTTTAGAAACTTTTCAACCGAATCCACCTCTGCGTTGATCTCGAGATCAGGGCGTCCCAGGCCTTCCTGCCCGAAAAACTTCATATAGGCTAACCCGATCCCACCCCCTTTCTGCCGCCAGCGACCTTTCTCATATGTGATCGTACCTCGCTGGTAACGGGGGAGCAATACCCATATGCCGGCCGGCCCAACCAGTAGATGGCTGGTGGGAGAGGTGTAATGGAAGATTGTGTAATTGTGATCCAGGCCCTTGAGAGCCTGGTTCAAACGCTCATCTGGCCGCGGCCTGCGGCCCCAGCGATTGGTGAAATATATGCCGACTTGCGAAAGAATAAAACCGAGCAGAACCATAACCCAAATGATGGCAAACTGCTCCGGTTGGACAAACAGGAAATACATGCCCCCGAGAAGCACAGCCAATCCTGCCAGCCCGCTAAATTGGGCGATGCGGGCGTTGCGACGGATCAGGGCCTGGTTGGTGATTACATTCATATTTTCATCATCCTTCTTCCATATAGCGTTTGAGAACCAGGCAGGCGTTTTGACCACCGAGGCCAAAAGAGTTCGATAGGGTGGCATCGACCTTGCATTTTCGAGCCTGGTTGGGGACATAATCCAAATCACAATCAGGATCTGGAGTGTCTAGATTAATGGTGGGCGGTAACCATTCGTGGACGATTGCCAGAGTGCATGCAATCGCTTCGAGTGTACCGGAAGCGCCCATCGCATGGCCAAGCATAGATTTTGTAGAGCTGATAGCCAACTCGTATGCATGCTCCCCGAAGACAGATTTGATGGCCTTCGTTTCCGTGACATCATTCAACGGTGTAGAACTTCCATGGGCATTGATATAACCAATGCTGTTTGGCTCTAATCCAGCATCTGCCAAAGCCCAACGCATGGCGCGGATTGGACCAGCAGCTTCAGGGTCGGGAGCAGCCATGTGGAAACCATCCGTGGATGAAGCGTGCCCGACAACTTCCGCATAGATCCTGGCGCCCCTGGAGAGAGCGTGGTCGAGGCTTTCCAGGACGACCGCCCCGGCGCCTTCAGAAAATACAAATCCTTCCCGCTTCAGGTCGAAAGGACGAGAGGCAGCCTCAGGATTTTCATTATAGTTTACGGGTAGAGCCCGCATGGCCAGGAAACCACCAATGGCGAAGTCTTTAATGACCGCTTCTGTGCCGCCAGAAATAACCACATCTGCAACCCCACGCCGGATATATTCCACCCCTTCTCCGATGGCCTGTGTTCCGGTAGCACAGGCGGTCGTGATGGTTGAGTTTGGTCCCAGGCACCGTAGCTCTTTCGCGATCAAAAATGCTGCCAGGTTTGGTATCGCTCCAGGAAGGATAAATGGGTTAACGCGGGTGTAGCCTCCTGTCCGAAGGGTCTGGATGCCCTCATCTAACCGGTCCGCTCCGCCGATGGCGGTTCCAAACACCACGCCGGCTCGTTCTGGGTCAGGCATGGATTGGGGAAGGCCGGCATCCTGCATCGCCTGGCGAGCGGAGGCCAGGGCTATCTGAGATGAGCGAGGGAAACGGCGGGCTTCTTTTCGTTCCAGGTATTCACCTGGGTCAAAATCCGGTATCTCCCCGGCAATCTGGCAAGGAAATTCGCTGGCGTCAAATTGGGTGATCCGGCGGATCCCAGATCTGCCTTCCAACAAACCATCCCACAACTGTTGAACTGAAGAGCCGAGTGGGGTGATTGCCCCCAGCCCCGTTATTACGACGCGTGTATGGCTCATACTTCCTCCTAAACCACCGGCTTGGCAAGCCGTTCTTGAATGGCGGCGCGCAGGGCGCCCAACAGGTCCCCCTGGACTGCCTTTCGAGCGCCGCCTATTGCGTTTAATAAGGCGCGGGCATCCGACCGTCCATGGCCTACGAACACCAGGCCATCGATTCCCAATAATGGCAGCGCACCAACCTCCCCAGGATCCAGCATTCTTCTAATTTTTTCAAAAGCAGGCTTTGCCAGCAATGCGCCAACCTTTGTTCGAGTGGAGCCCATCAGCTCTTCTCTCATTACATCAGTGATTAGCTTGGCTACCGCTTCGCTGGATTTGAGCAGTACATTTCCAGTAAAGCCATCGGTAACAACTACGTCTGCTTGACCCCCAAACAGCTCTTTTCCTTCCACATTACCGATAAAGTTCAAACCGCTGTCACGCAGTAACGGGAAAGCAGCCTTGACAAGATCATTGCCCTTCCCCGGCTCTTCTCCATTTGAAAGCAAGCCTACTTTCGGGCGTGTGATTCCTTGTACCACCTGTGCGTAAACAGACCCCATTACAGCGAATTGAAGCAGGTATTCAGGCTTGACCTCAGCATTTGCGCCGATATCCAGCACTACGCAATATCCAGTTCGCACTGGGAATAGGGCTGTCAAGGCGGGACGTTTGACACCCCGAATCCGTCCTAAACGGAAGAGAGCTGTGGCCATCGCACCCCCGGTATTGCCGGCCGTTACGAATGCATCTCCTTGATCGGATTCGATTAGCTCCATGCCAACAGCCATCGTGTTTTGCGCCTTGCGGCGAGCATTTTTAGCAGGCTTGTCGGTCATTTCGAGTACCTCAGGAGCATGCACCAGGCGGACATTGGCCCGTTCTCCGCCTACGGCCTTCAAACGGGGCTCCAGCAGATCCACCGGACCAACCAGGATAACTTCATCTCCATACTTTTCTGAGGCCTCAACCGCAGCTTGAATTTCTGGATCGGGATGCGTATCGCTTCCCATTGCATCGAGTACGATGCGCATTTTATCCTCCTCAACCATAGCGTAATTCATGAATGGGATGCGGCTGCTTGAGCTCGAAACGCTTTAGACCCGTTTTTTGTAGGAAGAGCAGCCAGATAAACAATGGGTTAAGCAATACGTAGCGCTTCCATAAGCGGGCCGGCTCCTGAACAAGCCGGAACCCCCACTCCAGGCCCAATTGCTGAAGGCGAGCTGGCGCCTGGGGTAGGCTGCCAGCATAGAAATCGAAGGCCGCCCCAATAGCTAAAAGTGGCATCGACAGGGCCTCACGGTATTCGTAAACCCAAACTTCCTGGCGGGGGCAACCTAAGCCAACCAGGGTCAAAGCAGCCCCACTGGAAGAGATCCGCTCTACAACGGCTTTTTTCTCCTCCGGAGAGATCTGGCGAAAAAGGGAAGGTTGTGCACCTACAATTTCCAGGCTGGGGAAGCGGGATTTTAGGGCTGCTATTAGTGCTTCCAATACAGGCTGCCGGCTGCCATACAAGTATAGCGGCAACTGCTCGGCTTCTGCACGCTCGCAAACCCTGGCCATCAATGTTGGGCCATATACCCGATCGGATAAGCCGGCCTTATATAGCCAATTCAGAGCCCAGCGAACCGGTTGGCCATCAGGCGTTATCAGGTCGAGCTGGTTCAGACGGTAACCATGGACCGGGTCAAGAACACCTGTCATAACACCATGCACAGCCAGGGCAGAGACAGCCAGAGGCCGCTGCTCGTGGGCTGCCGCGATGATCTTTGCGACAGCCGCGTCATAATCAACTGCATCGATACACACGCCCAGGAGGTTTTTTTTACCGCGGTCCAGCATATTGCTTAATGTTCTTCCCAATGGGTCAAATTTTTCTCGTAAATATCACGAAGAATGGAAGGGATATCATAAGTTATCTTCCATTCAGGATAATGTGCCATAAATTTTTCCATACCGCTCACATACCAGATATGGTCCCCAATACGATTGGTATCTGTATAGCTCCAATCTAACTTGCGCCCGGTGATCTCCTGGCAGTGCTCGATAGCCTCCAACATGGAGCAATTGCTGTATCTCCCACCTCCAATATTGTAGACCTCGGCGGGTCTCGGCTTCTTGAAAATCGCGTACATGGCCTGGATCAAATCAGCGCTGTGGATGTTGTCACGCACCTGTTTGCCTTTATAACCGTAGATCGTGTAAGGCCGGCCCAATGCCGTGCATTTCATCAGGTAAGCCAGGAAGCCGTGTAATTTTGCTCCAGCATGGTTCGGACCTGTCATGCAGCCGCCTCGCAAACAGGTCGTTTTCAGGCCAAAATAGCGCCCATATTCTTGGACCACGATATCCGCGGCGGCAGAGCCAAGATCAACATCACCGTCACT
>CAZAQS010000375.1:0-4123 GCA_964486825.1 uncultured Anaerolineaceae bacterium
CGGCAGGGATTGCAGGTACAGCCAGATTGCATGCAGCTCTTCATCGTTCATGCCCGAGTAGGCTGGCCAGGGCATTTCTGGGTTCAGGCTGCGGCCGTCTGGAGTCGAGCCGCTGCGTAGGGTCGCCAGGAAGCCTTCAAAGGTCCAACTCCCCAGGCTGCCACTGGGGGTCAAGTTTGGCCCGGCAGGAGGACCGGAAGCGGCCTGCTCCGGAGTCCGGCCCACCAGGTCACTGCCGTGGCAATCCCGGCAGCCAGCGATATCCACCAGGTATTGCCCGTACTCAGACGAAACGCTCTCAACCGGGTGTGCAGAACCAACTGCCAGGTGGTCGATCTTCGCAACCGGCAAATCCTGGTAACCGAACACACCGAAGAGGATGGTACCGATGAAACTCAGCGACCTACCTGGCAACTCGTTATCGACTGCTGGGAGGCTTTGCAGGTAAGCGATAATGGCGGACAGGTCATCATCGCTCAGGTGCGAATAGCTATCCGAAGGCATGCCCCCCAGCACGCGCCCGTCGCCGCCCACGCCGTGCCGGATGGCTCGCTCCCAGTCTTCAAGGGTATACCACCCGCCGACCCCGCCTGAACCGCTGGTCAGGTTAGGGGCCGGGATATATCCGATGGGCGCCTCAACTACAAAGGGTTTGCCCTCCAGATTTTCACCATGACAATCGATGCAGGCGCTGACAGATTTGACCAGGAACTCCCCTCGCTCCAACGAATCCGGGTTGTTTGCTAGGCTCACAGGGCGAGTGGGGATCACAGCATCGTAGAGCCTGGAAAACCCCACTGTGTACAGGGCCAGGACGGCAATCACCAGGATGCCCGCCAGGGCGGCCGAGACTATCGCGATCCATTTAAGAATGGCTTTCATATTCTTCCTCCATAAAGACCGATAAATTTTGAGTTATAAATTTGAGAGCGCTAAAATACCCCTTGTCCCATTCGCGGAAAGGATCAATACCACAGAGACAAGAACGGCCAACCGGCTGGAGGGCATACCGTTCACTCGCATTTCCTGCCATGTTGCAGATGCTGCCCACCCGCCGGCAAAGAGGCTGCCAAAGTGGGTGATATCCTGGTAAGGGAAAGCTGCGCTGGGCGGTGGCGCTGCGGCTACGACGATGAGCAGGCTCACCGGCAATATGAACCAGATCGGTGCTATCCACAGGTCATGGATCCCCAGGAAGGTCAGCAGGCCGGCGATGGTAGTTCTCTGCATATCCGGGCAACCTCTTAATTCTTATCCAACATCCGGTAGGATAGCGCTAAGCCCAGCAGCGCCACCAGGGCTGCGCCGGCATAGAAAGCGCCAATGCCAGCCTGTTCGTGGGTGAAGAACCATAACGCGCCCAAGGAAAGCACGCCAGGAAAGATCAACAAGGCGTACCAGGCCCAGCGCGTCCCGGATCGCAAGCCGAAGAAAGCCAGGACCGCAGCAAAGAGGGCCGTCCCGGCGTAGCCGCTTCCGTTGAGCCTCTCTGCCAGGTCCAGGTGCCGGGCGACGGTTGGATAATCCGCTGAGAACCTGCTCCATTCCACCCCGGTGTCGATTTCGAAGATCTCCGGGGTCACACCAGCCAGGCCGAAGAACAGGCTGTTGAGAACCATAAGTATGGCGAGCACGAAGACGATCAGCCGGCCGGCCCTATGAGAAGCTTTAGGTTTGGTTAAATCAGAGTCGGTTTTGATTGAATTAGATATGTTCATAATTTTTTTCCTTTGCTAAGTACCACAAGAAGATTCCTAAAACGAAGACCCACACGATTGCGAGCATGAACCCAGGTACAAGCAGGAGCATATAGAAAAACCTCCATAACCAGGTTCTTAAAATCTCTACCGCCAGATGAGCTTGAAATGGATGCCGCCCAGGTTGAAAGGCAGCCTGCTCCAACTATCCCCGTAATCCGGCGAGTGCCATACGTCACCATTCGCCAGCCCGGTGTAGATATGACCGGGGGCGTCCGGGTCGGTGAGCAGAGCGTTAGCCATGTAGTTCAAAGGCTCGGGGAGACCGCCGCCCAGCCTTTCCCAGGCAGCTCCACCGGCCGAGCGGTAAATGGCGGCGTTCGATTTGCCATCCACATGCGCGGCAGGTTCGAAGTTAAAGCCACCCGAGTAGAAGGGTGAAGCGGAGGCGTACCATACCTCTGGGCGCTCGGGATCGGCAGCACAGGCCCACCCATACCTGCGGTCCAGCCCCGCCTTGGGTTGCCGCCAGGTGGACCCTCCATCGCTGGACACCGCCGCGCCGCCGCCTCCGGCTTCGTAGACCCAGTTCCCATCATGGGCGTGAAAGGTTAGCGAATGGCAGTCACGGAGCGCCCCTTTGCGGTGGTTCGACCAGGTCTTTCCAGCATCAGCGCTGCGAACCACGGCCCCAAACTCGATGCCCGCTACAATGACGTCTGGATCCGTCGGCGAAAGGGACAGCCCCATGACATAAGCTCGCCAGTCAGGCGGCTCGGCCGGTGAGCGCCACCACCGGCGCCCGCGGATTCCTCGGAAAGACTCCAGCTCGGTCCACTCTTCACCGCAGTTCCTGGTCATGTAAATGCAGGCTGGTTTCGTTCCTGCGTAAACCAGTCCAGGTTCATGCGGGCTGGGCGCAATTGATTTAACGAGCTGTCCCGATAAACCGGCCGGGGACCAGCTGGCGCCCAGATCCTCTGAGCGCAGCACACCGTTCCCCTGTGTGCCGGCGTAGAATACCCGTGCATCGAGTGGGTCTGCTGCCAGGCAGCGGATATCCTGTTCTTGCAAGGAGAAACCCACAGACCAGTTGCCGTCCGGGTCCTTGATCGCACGGGCCAGTCCACCCCCTGTCGTTGCCATAAATAGGGTTGCGTTCATTTGTATAACTCGTCTCCTTCTCTTGAGCTTCCCAGGGCTGGCTACCTTCGACCGAGCACATTCCTCGACTGGTAGTTCCGTTAGATTGCTCGTGTTGATAGGGCAATCATACAAAAAGATCCGTCCCACTGTCAGGGGCCAGGCGTCCTTGATATTGACCTATAAATTCGAGGACATACTTTGGGAAGTCGAGCTGACGATGTTGTTCACCGATATGCGCGGCTCGACCGGACTTGCGAAACAGATGACCGTCTCTGAGTTCCGTAGGCTGATCGATCGTTTCTACAAAGTGGGTTCTGCAGTTTTGGTGGAGGGGGATGCCTTCGTCGATAAGCTGGTTGGGGATGAGGTGTCTGGGGGCTTCGTGCCGGGCTTTAGCGGCCCACTGCATGCCCGGCGAGCGATCGAGGCCGCCAGAAGCCTGTCCACGTCCATGCCCTTGGGGTAGGCCAGCCCGAACGGGTGGAAGCTCAAGAGGTCAGCGAGAGATAATCAACCCGTAAACCAGGAGAAAGACTGCCAAGGCCAGGATGATGGCCCCAATTATCGTGACCGTTGTCCCCATGGATGGCTCCCCCGGTTGGCCCAGGTACATATGCAAGAAAAAACCGCCCGACTGTGCCAGGACCCCTACCAGGACGGCGATGGCACCTCCTACTTTGAGGGTAGGGCTAAGAATTGTCTGCTCCATAAACTGGTGATACAACAGCGCCATCAGCAGCAGGACACCTGCATGAGCGTGTCCTGCTCGAAAGTAGGTCTGCTGAAACTCCGAGAGCCCATTGCGTGTGAGCAACGAGAGCAAGGCGTAGCCACCGTACATCACCGTTGGCAGGGCAATCCAGGCGATAATCGAGAAAACGCGCAAGTTGTTCATTTTATCTCCTCAGTCGCACCTCTCATCCCTCAGCTAGCTCTGATATTATTTTTGATGCAGTGTCCGCAAATTCCTTGGAGGCCTGGAGGCTGGAGCGGATATTTGAACAGATTTTTCAACTGTTAGCGGTTGCATTGCAACCTCCTTTGTTCCGAATCCGAAAACCACTGCCGGAACGATGCGGAATACATCCAGTTTCCTGCCTTTCCAAGGCTCATATCAGGTTTTCTTCAACCCTTACCTTTACCATTTTTTCGATCAAATCATAAGGAATGGGTTTATCCAAGGGGAAATGTACTGAACCTTTTGTCCCCTTATATTCTGAAAGCTCAGCCAGTTTCTCTTGCATGGCAGCCGTCTTTGGATAAAACCCGATATGCCGCTT
>CAZAQS010000376.1:0-4114 GCA_964486825.1 uncultured Anaerolineaceae bacterium
CTTCGATGAGCCTCTGGACTTCGCTGGTCAGGCGGGCCGGGTCGAGGAGCAAATCGGGACGCTCATCGAGCTGGTGCATCCAGAAATGTGGAAGGGGGAAATCTTCGCCCTCATCTTTGATCCCCGCCGGGTAGAGCAGGTAGATGTCCCAGGCGATGGGTGCAGTCAGCCCGAGGGTTTGCGCCACCCGCCGCCCTACGGCGCGCTCGCCGTCCCAATAATGGGAGATCCGCCGGTCCTGGAAGGAGGCTTCCTGGTGGATGGCGGCCTCTAGATTATCGCCAGCGAGCATGGGGATCCACACCAGGCTGCCGCGCAATCCAGGGGTTGTCCATCTTTGGAAGATTTCTCGCACGACCCGCGCGCCGTACAGGCAAGGACCTCAGGTGGGCGAGAGCAAGGCGACCAACTGGACCGCCTCCTGCCCCGCCGAAAAAACCATTTGAAGATCAGGCTGCTTAAGCTCCTGCACGGCGTTGCTCCTATTCCTGCCCAAGCGGGAGGTTGATGGTTCCATCGATTTTACCAGGGTTATATTAAACGTTGGCAGGCGAAGCGCGAGAGGCCGGCGCTGAATTCCTGGTAAGCCCGCATTGTGACCCTGAGCTGGCGGCGGCCTGGTGACCACGCATAAGATCGACCTGTTCAATGCGACAATGGATTTGTTCGATGAGTTGGACGGCTATGCGCAAATTACCGGGGAGGTCTCGTCCATTTCGAAAATGGATGGGCGCCTCCTGGGGCATGGTGGAGGGGCAAGCCACGGATATACGCTTCGAGTACGTGCATAGCACCGATCCAGGGCTGAACGACTCGCTGAAAGAGAAAATGCCGGATGGCAGCCTGGTGATCAATGCCACCGGCATGGGAAAAGATATCCCCGGGTCGCCAATCACTGGACAGGGCGTCTTTCCACGCCAGGGGGTCGTGTGGGATCTGAATTATCGCGGCGAGTTGGATTTTTATTACCTGGCGCTCGCCCAGCAAAGGAAACGAGACCTGCTCGTGGAGGATGGTTGGCTGTATTTCCTGCATGGCTGGAGCATGATCGTTGGACTGGTGCTGCTTGTCGATATCACACCCGACTCTTCGAACGCCTGGCCCGCATTGCCAGCAAGATCAGGGTTTCTAACTGCTGATGATAATCACCCGAAGCCAATTATTTTGATGCTACTTCATCGTAAGCTGCCACGAGGTCAACTAGTTTTTTTGCATCTATCTTCTTTCTTTAGCCAGTTCGAGCACTTTTAGCCAACTCTTGACAAAGCTATTCCGGAAGTGGACGACCGGTCCGAAACCCTCATACTCATCGACAGACAGACTACCCGGAAGGTAAGCCCGCCTGAAATCGGGTAGCTTTTCGAGCAATTCTTCGATGACGTAGTCAGGCACAGGATTGAACATCCGCTCAACGACAGGCGGATCCTGTTCGAGGAGTTGGTCGGATGTTCCCACCCAATTAATGGTCACAACCACATTCCCGCCTACCATCTCCGTGAAGTGGTGCAGCCCGCGCGCTCCTCCAGCTATAAATGTCCCAGGATATTTGCGTTCCTGCATCAATGCATAGATCTTACGAGCTACTGCCAGTCCAGCTTGCCACAAGATATCCGGAGAGATCTCTACCCCATCCGCGGCGACCTTCTTCTGAATATAGTCATCATAGATTCCTGCTATATGCGACATATAGAGCTTGGGGTACTTGCCTGTGTTGGCGGTCACCCGGCAGTAAAGCTCGAAAACATCTTCAGCTTGCTGTACGCTCATGATCTCGGTAGCGTTGACAGGGACGTTCTCAGCAAACAGGTATTCCATGGCTTTAAGGCCCGGTCCAGTTGTGGGAATCTTGCAGGCGATATTGGGAGATACCCGGCGGTTATTAATGGCTTCCTTTATGAGCGAATCTGCCTCTTCTTCATGGATCGGATCACCTTGTATACTGACATAGCCATGCTCTCCACCAGTTTCTTCGAACAAAGGCATGAATTTATCGGCGATGGGTTTAGCAATTTTCTGCTGGAAGAGTATCTCCGCCTGGGTCTCATCCTGTGTCTCTGCTATGGCTTCGTCTAGCAACGCAAGCGCATAAGCTCCTTCTGCAGGATGATCGATCATTTTCTGCGGATAAGACGGGTTATTTGTGCAACCAAGGGCGCCATTCTCCAGGGCTAAATCCGCTTCGGCTCGTGTGGGATTGTTAATCCAATATTGGGTGGGGGTAAGGGACATTACCCGGTGAAAATATGCTTTCATCCTCTTGTTCCTCCTGTTTTTTGAGGGATGCTTATTCGGGTACTGTAGCTGTATGCCATTAGGGCAGATCTATTAGCAGACTTCGCATATACTCGAACCCAAGCTGCCCGCTGGTAAAGATTGGGACTCCAAACTGGGTGACTGGATCAGGGTAAGACAGCAAAAAAACCGTCATCGACAGCTGAGCCAGAACCACACAGGCGGCGGGCTCGGATTCGAGACTACGGCGGATACCATCAGAAAGCAAGCGGTTATGACCTTCTACATCTCCAACTGCAAGCCTCTGCCAGGCTTCCTCTTCGATCAGACCGGAAAACTCGATCTCCCGGTTGTGTGAAGCAGCAGCCTCTGCCAAGAGGGTCTGGGTGCTCCCAACGGTCGGCCCATGGGTAGCAACCACCAATACCTTACCTCCTAAATCAACAGCTTGTCTTACAGCAGCATCCATCATGGGGCGGTCGATCTGTACAACGGGTACACGATAATCCCTCAAGGCAACCTGCACTTGGGAGTAAGCACGATTCATGGTGGAGCAGGTGATCATGACAGCATCCACCTGGGCCAGCTCCACAAGGTCTACAGCTGACCGAATGAAAACGTCGATGTTCTTCTGGGGAGGCACGGCCTCCCCGGCCTGGTGGGCCGTCATGAAATTTATCTGAACTGCTTCATTCCCAGCGTTGATTAGGTGCACCCCAGGAAGATACGCGCGACCGAAGTAGGTGGCCCAGAGGGCAATCCATGATGAGCCATTGAGTAGACCAAGCCGTTTGCCGATCAAAGCCGGATGGCCGGAAGACTCAGGCCCGGTATGGGCTACCCCGGTAACGCGTAAAGTCTGGGCAAATAAATCGAGCGCTTCCTGGGGAGGAAGAGGATAGTTTGCCATCAAGCTAAGACCTTTTTATTCTGAAAAGCTTTTAAAGCAGCAGCAGCAATATCGGTTGGTTGCATACAATGGTGGGCGAATAGCTGAGAGGTGCTTCCACTGTCCACCCAGCGGTCGCGCACACCAATCCTCTCGAGGGGCGCTGGACAACTTTCGCCAAGTACTTCAGCGACTGCAGAACCGAAACCACCCACAATTGAGGCGTTCTCGGCGGTAACCGCGCAGCCAGTCCGCCTCACAGAGTCAATAATCAGTTCACTGTCTACCGGCTTGATGGAGGCCATATGTACAACCTCGGCATCCAAGTCGTCTTTTTCGAGCAGAGCAGCGGCTTCCAGACATAAAGAAGTCATCATGCCTGTACCAAAAAGGGTCAAGTCCCTACCGTGTCGCAGGATGACGCCTTTGCCCCACTCAAACTTGTGCTCTTTGCCAAATAGATCGGGGAAAGTATAACGCGTGATACGGAAATAGACAGGCCCTTCTACCTGCATGGCAGTATGCATAATGGCGCGTAGGTCAGCGTTGTCACCAGGGTCTGCAATCTTCATATTTGGCATAGCGCGCATTATAGCAATGTCCTCGATGCAGTTATGAGAGGTGCCTGCCCGGCTGGTTGGCAGACCTACATAAGAGCCGGGAATCTTCACGTTCAGACGAGGGTAACAGATAGATATGGCAATCTGATCGAGCGCCCGGCGAGAAGCGAAAACAGCGAACGTAGAGGGGAAGGGAACGAAACCTGTCAGAGCCAGGCCGGCCGCGATACCGAACATGTTCTGTTCGGCAATTCCGACCTGTACGAAGCGGTTTGGGAAAGCTTTCTTGAAGTACTGAGCTTTCGACGAGGTATGCAAATCTGCATCCAGCACGATCATGTTCGGATAGGCGTGGCCTAGCTCGACGAGAGTGCTCCCGAAGGCATCTCGCATCTCCACCGGCTTACCGGCAGGCTTGTTATTCTCCGCCATA
>CAZAQS010000377.1:0-4114 GCA_964486825.1 uncultured Anaerolineaceae bacterium
TTTGGGAAATGGGAGTATACTTGAGCGACAGTCCGGAGGCAACGCCAAAGCTGAAGACCCCAACGAAGGCAAATGTTTTGTTTGGGCTGTGGCTCTTGCTTGTCTTTTTCGCTCCGACACTGGTTCGGCTGGAGTCCGCATCAGCGCAAACCTGTGAGGCAATGGAGCAGCCTAGTTATCGTGTTTCCTGCTCGCCAGAGGGACTGGGATCCTTGTTGGTTGGTAGACGCTGTATGCCAGGTCGAATGGTGCCGGTCATGCTTTGACTACTTGGACAGATTGGCACGAACGTGCATATATCCTTACTACGCATGTAAAGAGGAATCGCAGTGCGATCCCATGGGCTGTGACTGAGTTGAAGGGAGATTCTCCATGAACATTAAGGTTAAACTCTTTCTGACCTTGGTGGTATTTTTCGTGGGTCTTATCCTGGCAGGATTTGGTAGGCTTTCTAGGACCCCGGTTCAGCTGAATTCAGGTGTCGCGTCTGTAGAGTTCGCCGCTCATAGCTCGCACGTGGCCCAAAGACCGGACGGTTCTATCTTTTTAACCATCGTAAAAAATGAAGCAATTCGCAGCGATGGTTCTTACTCTGTGCAGCAGACCAATATCGACCACCGATCTGGGCAGGAGCTGACGATCCGGACAATTTGGGATAAAGCGACGGGGCGGAAAAGTAGAATCTCTCCTAGTGTGGCAGCAATATCATCCACCAGATTTGATGTCTCCCGATTTTCAGCACCGATCATCGGTTGTGATTCAGCCATTTTGGAGGCACCGGAAGTTGGGGAATTCCTCGGCTTTAGGGTGGTGGAGACAGTGGATAACTTGTCCGGACCGGACCGCTTGAACACGGTTAAAAGATGGTGGGCGCCTGATTTAAATTGCTATCGCGTGTACGAAGAGAGTATTATGACGGACCTAGAAGGTAATCTACGCAGCAGGAACCTTTATCAGGTGAACACGATCACTCTGGGTGAGCCGGATCCGGCATTCTTTGCGATTGCGGGGGATTACGAGGAAATGTCGCCTTCTGAGGCGGCCAGAGCGGAACTGGAAAGTTTGGGCGCACCGCAGGAGGGGATCGAATATCACTTATCTATTGCGGGTGTGGCCAGAAACGAGAGGAACTATCAGGAGAATCGCTGGGAGTAGTCGTCCCATCACCGGACGGCACGCAAAAAATGCTGCACCGAGTTCCTCCAAGGGATTGCGCACTGGGTCTCTCCACGAGTAGTCCCGGAAGATCTTAGGATTGAGCGGATAGATTCTTTATAATCGCAGCATCACGTAGTACTCCAAGACCAGTTCGCGGACGCTTTCCCGCCGGTACCAAACCGGGGAAAACTGGAAGTGCTCCTGGAGCTTATAGCAAAAAACCGAAACTCTCGCTTATAATACTGATGTGTTGTTGCATGTCCCCGTCTTAATCCACGGGCACACTGGGTGTGAGCCTGGAGGAGGTCGAAGCCGTGGAAGAGCCCTTCGACTAGTTTCCTGCGCGATCACCCGCGGGGCCTTTTTCAGAAGTCTCTGGAGCCGCATCCCAATGTCGAAGATCTCCCAGCGTGATTTCTAGTACCTGCTTCGGGGAATCCAAAGTCGGCGGATCGCGAAAGTTCAGGGGAACGATCAACGGAAGGCGCAATTGCTGGAGATCCTTCAGATCCGGTACTCGTGGCCGCCGCAGAATCCAGGTCCTTCTCTCTCCACTAAAGGTAGAGGCTGGGAATCATGGATAATAACTATATCATGATCAAAGTGGTTTCTGATGCTGTTCTCATAAATAACCTGCTCACAAATAATCCATTTTCATCTCAGTAAGATTAATATCTTCACCTTGTAGAGCATTATGCATCTTCTTGGTAATACTGAAGAAATCGGGAGGGCCGTGGATAGCTCTCCATCCCGTTGTGATGCCCAGACTGTTCATAAGAAGAGTAAGGGATGAGAGCAACTGCGCTACTCCCCCACCATAATAAGTCGAATTTACATTGACAACATGAAGCCCTTGAAGCGGTTCAGCCTTCTTCTTAATGCGCTCCATCGCTTCGGCTCCAATGAATTGCTGGTAGTCTCCGATTCGGATCGAATGTATATTTTAGCACGTTTACTCCCCCTCCTTAAGGTAGCTTCATAGAAAGCTAAATTTAGACTCTCAAATCATGTGCTGTTCAGTTACGGACCACCCATTTCAGGGCATAGTTGGGCCAGAATCTCCGCCCAGCTGGTACGCATTCTTTACGTACTGAGAAACCATGCGTTGGGCGTTGAAAAAAGAGCCGTTGATTGCGATAGCCGAGCGCATAATTTCGCCAAAAGCGTCCGGTCCTTTATAAAAAGCAGGCAGTATCAAATACTCCAGTTTCTCATAGAGTGAAGATGCCTCCATCGCCGGATTACTGGCTACCTGCCAGCCATCACCAATCGACCATCCGGTCACCCCTTCCAGATGCCCCTCAATCCACCATCCATCCAGCACGCTCAGGCTGGGCACTCCGTTAAGTGCGGCTTTCATTCCGCTGGTCCCGGAAGCTTCCTGGGGCTTCTGTGGAGTATTTACCCACAAATCCACACCGGCACAAATGAAATGACCCAGCGTCATATCGTAGTCTTCGATATACACGATAGGTATAGTGTCTCTCAGAGCAGCTAAGGCTTCAAAGATGCGGCGGATGACGGCTTTGCCTCCTTCATCGCGGGGATGAGACTTGCCTCCGTAGATAATTTGCAAAGGACCTGCTTGACGGACTATTCTCTTGAGGCGATCCAGGTCAGAGAGTAACAGGTCGGCTCTCTTATAAGTCGAGGCACGGCGCGCAAAACCAAGTGTCATTACGATCGGGTCCAGTTTGATGCCGGACCGCCGCTCTACTTCAGCTAACAGCTCCCTTTTTGCTTCAGCGTGCGCTTGCCGGATTTCGTCGAGCGGGATGCTTATTGCGTACCGTAAGTAGAGGTGATCTTTGCGCCATTCGGGAATATATCTGTCGTAAAGGTGCTGGAAGGGCGCCGTTGTCCAGGTGAGCGCATGCACTCCGTTGGTAATGGAGTTGATGGGATAGCTGGGAAACATATCGCGAGATATCTGTCCGTGACGCATGGCTACCCCGTTAATATAGCGCGATAGGGATAAAGCCAGATAAGTGAGGTTTAGCATCCCGTCCATACAGCAGTCAGCAGCTGTCAGAGTATTAACTCTTTTCTCACCCAGCACCTGCCGTGCCAGACTCAGTGAAAATTTGTCATGACCCGCGGGCACCGGCGTATGCGTAGTGAAGATACACCGCTGGCGTACGGCCTCTTTCTCTATCTCGGTAGGAGCATGAACACCGCTCTTTTGAGTATATTCCTCCAAAAGTGCCAGGGTCAGCAAGGCGGAGTGTCCCTCGTTCATATGGTAGGACTGCATCTCCTGGTAGCCCAGAGCACGCAGCATGGCTATGCCACCCATACCCAGGATTACCTCCTGGCACAGGCGGTAGTAGTCATCTCTACCGTATAAGTGGTCGGTGAGTTCCCGGTCCCAGTTGCTATTATTGGGAAGAGCTGTATCCAGGAAATAAACTGGCACGACATGGCCATTAATACCCTGTACGGTATAACGCCAGGCTCGTATTTCTATAGTACGTCCTTCAATAGTCACGGTTGCCCGAGGTTTCACGGGTTCCAGAAGCTTTTCTGGAGACCACTCAGAAGGGCTCTCAGACTGGTTACCATTAGAATCAAGGTGCTGGCGGAAATAACCCTTGCGGTGCAAGAGCGTCATTCCAATCATGGGTACACCTAAATCAGCCGCCGCGCGCAGGGTGTCTCCCGCTAGTACGCCAAGGCCGCCGCTATAGGTAGGCATGGAAGGATCGATGCCGACTTCCATAGAAAAGTAGGCGATTACCGTTTGCACTTTGTGTTTTTGGTTTTTACCATGGTAATTACTCATGTTGGTCTGTCCTCCGTTTTGCTGACCCATTGTATCTGACAACGGATGCATCTATCTGCATCTTTGAGGGACATCTCATATTTGACTACTCGTTTTAACTCTGGCTTTCAGCGTCACTAAGTTACGTTTTCTACCTTAAGTAGGTTGGTGGAACCCGCCACACCGATAGGTACC
>CAZAQS010000378.1:0-4103 GCA_964486825.1 uncultured Anaerolineaceae bacterium
AGTCGCCTACAACATGGCTAGTCAGGCAGGTATAGACCTGGCAGGTGTATCTGGCTCCGGTCCTAAAGGAACGGTCACCAAGGCGGATATTGAGCAGGTATTGAAATCCAGGCACACCGCTCCTGCCCAGGTGTCAGCCACCCCAGAACCTGGTGGGGACGTCACAAATATCGTTCCTATCAAAGGTGTACGTGAGATCATTTTCAACCGGATGGGCGCCAGTGTACAAACCACCGCTCGGGTCACCTTGATGACCGAAGTGGATGCAACTGACTTTGTCGAAGCTCGAGAACAGCTAAAATCTAAGGTAAAGGATGAATGGGGTTTTTCGCCCGGGTATAACGATCTCTTGGCCATTATGGTGGCCAAAGCCTTGAGCGAATTTCCTTATATGAACGCCCGCTTGAAGCAGGATGGATCAGCTATTGAATGGTTGGGCAAGGTAAACCTTGGAATGGCTGTGGATACCGAGCGAGGCTTGCTCGTCCCTGTCATTCATGATGCCGATAAAAAAGGCTTGCGAGCGTTCGGCGTCGAATTCCGAGAGAAAGTAGAAAGAGCACGCTCAGGCCGGGCGTTACCAGACGACCTGAACGGTGGGACATTTACAATTACCAATCTTGGAATGTACGACATCGACGCCTTTACACCAGTGATCAACTTACCCGAAGCAGCTATACTGGGCGTAGGCCGGATAAATCCAAAGCCAGTCGTTCATTCAGGAGAGGTTGCAGTACGTCATATGCTGGTTTTAAGCCTGGTTTTCGATCACAGGCTGGTCGATGGAGCGCCGGCTGCACGCTTCTTACAGCGAATAAAACATCTCGTCGAAACCCCGTATTTATTATTGGGATAAGAGGATCGTTTCAACGGCATTCAAGACAGCAAAAAAGCTATAATTTCAGTTGTACCGTTGGATGATTGGTCTCCTCGACAATCATCCAACTCTCTGAGAAATCGCTGGGGAGATTAAAAATGCAGACAAAATTCAATCCTGGGTCAACAACAGTCTCTAGCACGAGCATGCAGGCTTCTTATCTCTACGGAATTCGTGATCTACGCCTGGAACAAGCTCCAATCCCCGTTCCTGGGCCTGGAGAAGTTCTCCTAAAAATCGCATCCGTAGGAATCTGTGGCTCGGACGTTCACTATTACCTGGAGGGTCGTATCGGCAGCCAGATCGTTACGGATCCTATCATCATGGGCCACGAGTTTTCAGCTTATGTCGCCGGATTTGGTGAAGGGGTGAAGGGGTTTGAGCTGGGTCAACTTGTCACCGTAGAACCAGGCATCTCCTGTGGGAAATGCGAGTCCTGTATCCATGGACATCCAAACCTTTGTCCTCAAGTGCGCTTTTGTGGAACTCCCCCAGTCAACGGTGTCTTCGCCGGCTATAGTGTCATGCCCGCCGAGAATTGCTTCCTGTTACCGCCTGGCTTTTCACCAGATGATGGAGCCATGTTAGAGCCACTTGGGATCGCCATCCACACCATTGATCTGGGTAGACTCAAAACCGGCTTCACTGTCGCAATCCTCGGGGCCGGCCCGATTGGCCTGCTTTGTTCGGCTATCGCTCGTGCGGCTGGTGCATCGGAAATTTATATGACGGAGCCCTTGGCCTACCGACGGGAATTTGCCAGCCGGTATGGTGCAACTGCTGTCTTTGATCCTGAGAATCAGGACATTGTTACGGAAATTAAAAATGCTACTGGTAGTCGTGGGGTTGATGTAGCCATTGAGGCAGCAGGAGCATCAGAAACACCGCAACAAGGGGCCCAATTATGCAGACCTGGTGGTAAGCTGATTTTGGCAGGTATCCCGGCTGACGACAACCTGAGATTGAATGCTTCTACGATCCGCCATAGAGGTTTAACGATTAAGGTTGTTCGCCGGATGAAGCACACCTATCCCCGCGCGATCCGGTTGGTTGAATCCGGTCAAGTGGACCTCAAGCCTCTCGTAACGCACCAATTTTCATTGGGATCCCTTGCAGACGCTTTTGAAATAGTAGCCGCGTACGATGATGGCGTGATCAAGGCTATGGTCCGCATTCATGAGTAAGAGTCTATCTTTACTTATAAATTAGATGGAAAGCAATAAATCACACCATACCAACCCTCCAATAACCCTGGCTACCCGCAGCCAACCCTTTCAAGAATCGGTGATTCGCGAGATGACCCGCCTGGGAGATGAGACGGGCTCGATCAACCTCTCCCAAGGTCTTCCGGACTTCCAACCACCCTCGCAAGTGATCGCTGCAGCGATTTCTGCCATCGAGAGGGGAGACAACCAGTATACTTTTCCTTTTGGATCTGGCGCCTTTCGGGAAGCCATTTCAACAAAAACCTCTCGCTATAATAAAATCCCCTCAGATCCAGAAACCGAAGTTACCGTCACCTGCGGGGTCAGCGAAGCGATTATGGCTGTCATCCTTGCCTTGACAGACCCTGGGGATGAGGTCATCATCTTCGAGCCCTGGTATGAAAATTACCTCCCCGATTGTCATATGGCAGGGGTCCGCCCGCGCTTCATTTCCCTGCGTGAGCCGGATTACATATTCGATACCCGTGAGCTACGGAATGCATTTACCAGTCGCACGCGACTAATTTTAATCAACACTCCCCATAATCCGAGTGGTCGGGTATTCTCGCAATCCGAGCTAGAAGAAATCGCACAGCTTTGTCGTGATCACGGGGTGATCGCTGTTACGGATGAGATTTACGAGCATATCCTTTACGATGGGCACAAACATATCAGCATCGGCAGCCTGGATGGAATGGAAGACCGCACAGTCACCATCAGCGGCCTGGGAAAAAGTTACGCTCTCACAGGCTGGAGGATTGGATGGACAATCGCTCACCCCCAGTTGACCAACTTGATCCGCAAAGTGCACGATTATCTTACCATCTGCGCTCCAGCGCCTTTCCAGGCTGCGGGCGTTATCGCGTTAGGTCTGCCAGAAGATTATTATGTCGATTTAAGAGAGCAGTACAACGAACGTCGTACCGTCCTCTTGAAGGCATTGGATTCTGCTGGCCTATCCTATCGGAAACCGGAAGGGGCCTACTACGTGATGGCGGATTTTAGTGGGACAGCCTGGAAACTGGGGCATTTTCAGCAGCCTGGTTGGAGCCTTGACCGGACATGTGCCGAGTTCCTTGCCAGAGAAATAGGCGTTGCTGTCGTTCCAGGGTCCAGCTTCTATTTCAATCAAATGGAAGGCTCGAGTCGAGTCCGTTTCAACTTTGCTAAAGACTTGCCAACCATGGAGGAGGCAGCCAGGCGTCTAGCAAGTTTGAGGAAAGAATAATATTCCTACCCAGTTAAATACTACGGCTCCCATCCTGCCGCAATCATCAATACCTGCGCCTGAGTTAAATGATCGATGATTCGAGCAAGATTTTGATCGACCGCCTCGAAATAGCGCTCATCCCCCGTATCAAGCCCTAGCAAGTAATTCCCTTCCAGCTCTCCAGCTAGCGCTCCGATTTGATTCAGCTGCTCGCTGATCGCCTGGTACTCTTCCGGAACAGGAGTAATCCCGCTCAAAGTTTCGGAAGCAGTGACAAACTCATCCAGCGTTGCCCTTATCTCACTCCGCCATTCAGGGTCATCGAATAAAGCTGGATTTTCCTGGACCCGGTCATTCACATCCCAAAAAGCTTCTAACGCAGTAGCAAACTGTTGAGCTCGTAATACCACCCGAGTCCGGTACTCTACCGGATCAGGAATTGGGGTAGGCTCAGGAACAAGGGTTGGAGTAGGAACTGGGAGGGGTGTAATCAGTGCGACCGTCGGGGTTGGCGGGTCAACGAACGGCGTTCCTTGCACGAGAAGATCACCAAGATCAAATACTCCCGTGAAAATAATGATTCCCAAGACTAACACGATCAGAATAAAAATGATGCCGATAATTGCCAGGCAGTTTCTCAAATGGAATTCCTTTCCCCCCTGTATCTATCGGTAATTAATTTAGCGATACTACTCCATAAATTATAGCAAATGCAATGCCAATCAACAGGCAGAATTTATTAAATGGTTGATATTAAATTGAAAAAGTCTCTTGGCGATGACCTACTCTCCCAGGGGGCTGCCCCCCAAGT
>CAZAQS010000379.1:0-4085 GCA_964486825.1 uncultured Anaerolineaceae bacterium
AAAGGATGATCTAGAGCCAGCTGCTATCCATGCAATGGATATTATCATACCACTATTCGGTTTACTAAATGTTTTTTCTGGGGTTCTTATGGCATAAAATGATAACCCACCTGTGGCGGACAGCGCTCAGCAGAGGGGGTTGGAAGTGAAACTACTCCCCTTCGCCGACCTTGTGGATCACAGCCAACAGAGCCCCACGAGCAGCGGGAGAAACCGCCAGCGTGAGAAAAAATATCAAGCAAAAAGCAGCCGCTACCCATGCTATTCTCTCCCATCCTGAGCGTACGGCAGGTCGCATGGCAATCTTCTGTAAGCTCTGCTCTAGGCTTGCAGGAGCAGGTCGCCTGGAGTGAAACAGTAACATGGCGAGTTCCAGGTCTGCCCGGTCAGATGCATCCAGGAAAGTTGGAAGGCTTTTCCCACTTTCCAATGTAGCAAGCTGTTGGTTAAATTCCTTATTGTTCATCGGATTCATCACGTAGCATCTCCTTCTATTTGCAAACGTAATTTTTGCAACGCCCGCCGCAGGCGCTGAGCAACATTTGGTGAGATATCTCAAGGAGTAATGAATGCTGACAATCCGTTCAAAGCGAAAATGGAACTGTAACAGCCGCTACAATTCCGGGTATTTGTCTTGAATTGTAAGCTCGTCTAGATAGGGCAAATCTCGCAGGTTCTCCCCATAACGTATTGAGTAGCCGCCATCGTCATATTGCACAATATGTACAATGTTTCGGAGTAAAGTGAGTGAACAGTATAGTGTTTAATAAGACTCGTTCAATCCGGGGGCAAGCGGGCTGTTTGCAGCCAGTAAGAGCCGATGGTTTTCATTACCTCTCGCAAGCCGCTGAAGTTGACTGGCTTCGTAATGTAGCCACTGACCCCGTTTTGATACGTTAGGGCAACATCCTTCTCTGCTTGCGAGGTGGTCAGGGCCACCACCGGGATATGCTGCAAATTTGGATCGGCTTTTATCTCTCGCAAGGCCTCACGCCCGTCTTTACGTGGCATATTCAGATCTAGCAAGATCAGGCTGGGCATGGGCCACTGCTGGCTATCCTGGTATTTTCCCCGCCGGTTGAGGTAGTCCAGTAATTCCTCTCCATCCGATACGATATATAGACGTGCATTGAGCTGGTTTTCGTCCAGGGCTTCGTTGATCAGGTACTGGTCGTCCGGGTCGTCTTCGGCGAGCAAGATGGCTATTGGGTTGGCGTTCATCGCTTACTCTCTCCTAATTTTGGTGGGTGGGCAGGCTGACCACAAATGTGGCGCCCTGCCCGGGTTTGCTGTGGGCTGTTATGCTGCCTCCGTGGCGCTCGATGATCTTGCGGCAGATTGCCAGGCCGATCCCGGTGCCTTCGTATTCATTGCTATGGTGCAGGCGCTGGAAAGGCTGGAAGATTCGATCCAGGTATTTTTCGTCGAAACCGATCCCATTATCACTGACCATAAAGGAAAGCATGCCATCCACTTCGCCACGGACTGCGGGCGTCTCCGGTGAGCTGATTTTGATCACCGGCTGGCATCCCGCCTCTCGAAATTTCAGAGCGTTGCTGACCAGGTTCTGGATCAACTGGTACATCTGTATGGGGTCGGCCTCCAGGCAGGGCAGCGTCGATAATTCGATGTGCGCCTGGCTGTCTTCAATCTGCAAGTCCAGGTCTGCCAGAACACGCCCGGTAATCTCGTTCAAGTCCACTTGTTCGAAAGGCTGGGCTCGAGTATTGATGCGCGAATAGGCCAGCAGCTCGTTGATCAGATCGTATAAGTGTAAGGAGGCCCGCTCCATGCGCACCAGGTAATCCCGTCCGCCCTCCTCCATAATCTGGTCATAGCGCTCGCGCAGCAGCTCGCTGAAGTTCATGATCTTGCGTAGTGGCTCCTGCATGTCGTGGGAGGCGATATTGGCAAAGTCCTGCAGCTCGCGGTTACTGCGCTCCAGCTCGGTAGCATACTCGAGCATGGCGTGCTCAGCGTTCTGCCTCTCCTGCTCGCGCTGCTCGAGGGCGTTGGCCATCTGGTCGAAGGAATGCGCCAGCTGGCCCAACTCACCGGCCTCCGGGGAGATGGTTGCGCGGGCGCTTAGGTCGCCTGCCTCTAGCTGTTTTGTGGTCCGTAACAGCGCCCGAGTCTGGCGCATGACCAGGAATTCGGCCAGAAGGAAAGCCGCTGCGGCTGCCATTAGCGTGGCGGTGACCAGCAGGGTCAGGTTTCGGGTTGTAATCCGGTTGGCTTCGGCATATGCGACCGCGGTAGGAACGCCCATGATCACTGTGACGCTGCCGCGCGTGCTTTGCATGGGTGTGGTGGCATAGATGCGTTCTACCCCATCCTCTTCCGAGGCTACCAGGACGCCCTTACCCTGGTTGAGAAGTCCGTAAAGGGGAGAGTTTTCCGCTAAGAGTTTCCCGGTCCATTTCTCCGGCTCTGGATAATGAGTCAGGTAGTTACCTTCGTAATCAAAGACAGCCAGGATGGAGCCTGCCGGCAAGTCCACTTGAGCGGCAAGTTCGTTGAGCCAGGTAAGGTCGATGCTGATATTGATCACCCGGATGAAATTATTCTCATTGTCGTACACGGGGTAGCCCATTGCCATGATGGCTTCGCCAGTAGCATGACAAAGATGATAGTTGCTGACCACGTAATCCTGCTGGGAGACCATCATGGCGTAGTGGTCGCATTCCTTTAACCGGTTCGGAACGTGGGAATTTGGCGCGCTACAAACCACGTGAGCTTCCAGGTCAGCGACATAAAATGATGCGAATTGGGGGTAATGTTCTGTGAACAGGTGAGCGAAAAGCTCCTGGCATTCGCTCAGATCGTGAGAACGTACGGCGGGCATATGAGAGAGGGCCACCAGGAAAATGCGGGTATTTTCAACGAACGTCTCCTGGTTGATGGTCGCCAGTTGGGACAGGCGCAGGATCTCCATCTCTACACTCGTTTCAGCCAATTTACGCTGTTCCCGGTCGGAGTAGACGGTCAGAGCCAGGGCGGGCAAGGCTGCCAGCAAGACCAATAGCACCAATCGCACACGCAAGCTGGAAAACCACTTGGCCATCATAACCTACATTGGTCAATTTGTTATCGGAAGCACAATGGTAACGCTAATTTTCATTATACAGGAGATTCCCGCCAAGCATACCTGCAAAGATGACAGGGATTGCTCATTATCAAGCGAGTGATAGGAATTGGTATGGACCTGGCGACGTCATAGTACCCGGGTGACTCGATAGTTTGCAGGCTATCCTGTCTTTCCAAGGCCAGCCTTTTCGGCTAGCTCGACCAACCAAAACAAAATTCTTTCCCGCTTGCCAGGTTTCCTTTTGCGGGTAAAAAAATCATGATTGCTTTTCCGCACGACCAAATCATTAAACCAGCCCCACTCAAGATCATCAGTCTTGCAAAGCGAAATTCCCTCCCCTCGGATGCTATCGATCAAATTGGCTTCCAGGGGCCACAAGTCTTTTGCAAATTTCATGATCGGGGAGCGGCAACCGCGGGTGGTCACCACTCTGGAAGTACGCAGATGGTGAGGTCTTTTCGTTGCATATAGATCAACGTCAAAAGCTATCCCTTCCAGGTCTTTAGCCAGTCTCGCCAGATGACCGGGATTTATCTCGAAGAAAGAATCGTAAACTGCTGCCGATTCATCCAGAGATTTATAATGAAAATCTTTCCTATATCGCTGGATGGGAGCCTGCAGGAAGCTTGATGGACGGGTGAAATGTGTGCCGGGATCACCAAAGCTGGTAGATAGAGACTGGCGCGGATAAACGTAGTACAGATCGTTATCAACCAGGTATTTTGTCCGGATCGGGAACCATTCTTCGGCGCCGAACTGCATGAACATTGGATGAATATTATCTTGAGGCCCGATCTGACGCTTCCCCTGGGCTATCCAATCTTCGAACCGCTGCCACTGACGGCCCGTGAAAGCCTGTCCCTGGCTGTAGGGGATTTGTAAAAAGAAGACATCGCTATCGTCGGGCACGGGTATGAAAGGTTGGTGCTTTTAACCGTTGAACCACAGGGAATACAGCGATCTTCCTGCAATCTGATGGGCGTCTTGATAAACGGCC
>CAZAQS010000380.1:0-4077 GCA_964486825.1 uncultured Anaerolineaceae bacterium
TAACGAGGCCTTCATACGCGCGGTCGACCACCACCAAAGGGGTGTGAAGGGCCTCCGCCTTTTGCAGGACATCCCACTTCTGGCTCGTCGCCGCGGCGATAATGCCATCCACACGTTGGCGCAAGAGCAAGTCAATGTATTGATCCTCGCGTTCAAGGATTTCGTCGGTATTGCAAATAATCAGGCTTATATTTTTCGGAAGGAAGACGTCCTCGATCCCTTTTAGGATATCCGCAAAAAAATTGTTGGCTATGTCAGATACAATGATGCCAATTGTGCCCGTACGGTGCGTCGTCAGGCTGCGCGCTGCCATAGAGGGTTGATATCCTAATTCGGATATGACCTGCATAACCCGATGGCGCGTCTCTTCGCTGACAAAGCGTGTGTTATTGATGACGTGCGAAACTGTCGCCTTGGAAACATTGGCATGTTCGGCGACATCGTTGATCGTTACTCGTCTCATCCATCCATCCTCACCCAGGAACTGGCTTCATCGATTGAAAAAGCGTTCGTGTATATGTAAACAATAGAAGTGGGAACAACAAAGTGAAAAATGTTGGGTAACCGGTTACGCAACCGGTTTTCTACGTATATAATAGCAAACGGTAGGATGAATGTCAAGTATGAAATGGAACTACTCTCCTTTCTTCCCACTTGTGTTTCAAATCGTGGAGGTTTATCATGTATATCACCACAATAAATAAATTCTTCTCTATGAGAGGTCATACTCTATGAATTTAGAAGCTTTCTGGTCGCCATACCAGGGTGGCGTTTCCCTGACATTTGACGACGGCACCCGGAACCAACTCGAGAAGGTTGTCCCTGCAATGGATGAATTTGGCATTAAGGGTACGTTTTATATTCATCCTGTAGGAAATGACTGGCTAGAGCGTCTTGGTCCCTGGCAAGCGGTAGCGGCCCACGGGCACGAGATCGGAAACCATACGCTTGTCCACCCTTGCCCCAACAACATCCTTGAGGGACCCGGTGGACTGGAGGAGATGCGATTAAGCGATATCGAAGATGACATTCTAAACGCCCAAGAGCGGTTGGAGAAATTGGTCCCCCACCAAACTGGATGGACGTTTGCCTACCCTTGTTATTGTACGGACGTAGGTCGGGGCGAAACCCGTCATAGCTATATCCCCATCGTCGCCCGTCACTTTCTGGCTGGACGTGCGGCCGGTGAGTATGGCTTCGGCAACCACCCGGAGTGGGTTGACCTGGCCTGCGCCTGGGGCCTTCCAGTGGAGCGGATGAGTGGATTCGAAATGATCGGACTGGTAGAAGAGATCACTGCGAGAGGCCATTGGGCGATCCTTGTGTTCCACGAGATCGATGGCGCCCGGTTGACCGTCGGGAGACACGACTTTCTTATGCTGCTTAACCACCTACGCCGCCGGAAAGATGTGATCTGGACTGCGCCAGTGGTGGAAATTGCCAGCCAGATTGCCATCTTCCAAAAGAACAGATAGTTCGGCAGCTATCCTGTAGAAACTTTCGCCAGTTCTGAGAGCGTGGAAGCGTTCGCCTGGACCTTACGCAGCGCGGCTACCATATCATCGATGCCCTTTTGTCCGGCGCGGAACACACATTCATCCAACCACACAGACTCTCGCTCTGCCGCCCGTTCTGCTTCAGGGTATGACATCCGATCAACTTGAAAGAATTCCGGAAATGCACTCGGTACCGGCAACCTCGAGATCCAGGGTTGAAACAAGGGATCGTGATGGATCGGCGGGTAACCCACTTCTACAGGTATGCCTTCCGCTATGAGTGCCTTGCACACAACCCGGTGATCTGCGCCAAATATCTGGGGAGCGATAGCAAAGAGATACCGGTAGAACGATCGGGTCGTATGGCGTGAATCGCGCTTGAGCAGACGTACCCCAGGCACATCGCTCAGGCAATCCTCAGCATACTCTAGCATGGCCTCACGCTGACGAGCCTGCTCAGGAAAACGTTCCAGTGCGACCTTACCCAACGCAGATTGGATTTCCGTCATGCGAAAATTGGCGCCCATTGCATAATGCTTGCCTTCCATATCAGATGGACGACCGCAGTTGATTATGCTGGTGGCAGATTCAGCCAGCTCCAGCGTCCGACACAGCAGCACGCCCCCCTCCCCGGTGGTGAGGATCTTCGAGGACTGTAAGCTGAAGGACCCAAAATGGCCAAGCGTCCCGGCTCCACGTCCACGCCATTTCGCCCCGTGAGCGTGTGCACTGTCTTCTACCACCATCAGGTTGTATCTATCGGCAAGGGCCAGGATGGCGTCCATATCGGCCATTTGTGCGCCTAAGTGGACGGGAATGATAGCGCGCGTGCGGAGAGTGATAGCCTTCTCGATGGCCTGCGGGGAGATGCAGAAGTTATCCGAATCAATATCGGCAAAAACTGGGATGGCCCCAGCTGCCATGGGAGCGGCGGCAGTGGCCTGGAAGGTATATGCTGGGACAATTACCTCATCACCCCAGCCAATTCCTCCTGCCCGAAGAGCTACCTCGATGGTGACTGTCCCATTCACCATGAGGACTGGATATACCCCACCCTGCATCTTGGAAAATTGGTCAGCAAAGGCAGCTGATTGAGGGCCTGGGTATGGGAAACCTCCCCAATTACCAGAATAGATGACTGATGTCACGGCTTCAATATCCCGCGCATCGAATACCGGCCAGGATGGGTAGGGTTCGCTGCGCACCGGTGTACCACCAATCATTGCAAGTTTAGCCATAGAGATTCTCCTAAATATTAAAACGGAAAAGGGTAAATCGAATACATTTAAGAGGCGCGGGAATTACGGAGTAATGATAAAAAGCAAAACCGGTTACGTAACCGGTTCAACTATAACGATATTTCTCTGGAAAGTCAAGCTTGGTTGCATGGCAGATCGTATTGACAACTCGTCTCCCAAATGCTATTATTAGGTAGAAAACCGGTTGCGTAACCGGTTACCATAAATTTCCGCTTAAATTTCTTTTATTAAATTTCATCTTCCCAGATGGAACATAAAGATCAGTATGACAATATCCATGGGGGGGGACTCGCCCTCGTCTGTGAAGAAGGGTGCATGTCATGCGGTCCGGTCCAGATCCGACCGGCTTCTGAGTAACGGTAAGCTGTATTAGGTATATAAACCAATGATAAAAACTGACTGGAGATGCCCGTATGCTGCCGCGCGAGCGTGTTCGCTTAGCTCTTAACCACGAGGAACCCGACCGAATTCCTATTGACCTAGGTGGGACACTCGTTTCCTCTATTACTCTCCAGGCTTATATCGACCTGAAGACACACCTGGAGATGCCTCTGGAGGAGATCCGCCTGCTTGATTTCGTCCAACAGTTGCCCTACCTGGATGAACAGCTACTAGAACGCTTCAGGGGAGATTTTCGGTCCGTGCAATTGCCAGCCATCACAGCCCAGGGGGTTAATTTACTCGACGAGGGGGAGTACTACGCTTTCGATAATAAATGGGGTACTAAACTAATCATGCCAAAGGAGGGGGGGCTCTATTTCGATTATGTCGACTTCCCCATCAAAGAACCGACCAAACAGGCCATAGAAAGCTATATCTGGCCTAAAAAAAATCCGCCCGAATACTACCGCTTGCTGAGAGAACAGGCTCGTAATCTCTACGATAATACAAATTACGCAGTTGTAGGTGGGGTGATTATCGGTGGGGGAATATTTGAGCAGCCGGCAAGAATGATGGGCTTGGAGAATTTCTTTATGGCTATGCTTTCAGAGCCTAAAATTGCTGACATGCTTATGGAGAAAGTAACAGAAATCTACATTGAGGAAAGTAATGCCTATCTGGATGAAGTGGGGGACACTATCCAGGTATTTACCTATTGGGATGATATCTGCAGCCAGAATGGCTGGCTGATCAGTCCGGACCTTTACTGCAAGATGGTCAAGCCGAAACAGAAGCGCTTGGTTGAGGCAGTCCGGAAGAAAACCGGGGCGAAATTGTTCTATCACGGCTGCGGTGCTGTTTATGACCTGATCCCACATCTGATCGAGATCGGTTTTGATATCATCAACCCCGTGCAAGTATCAGCCCGTGGGATGGATACT
>CAZAQS010000381.1:0-4072 GCA_964486825.1 uncultured Anaerolineaceae bacterium
TCGCGGTTGGTTCGCTGCTGCTGGTTGCTTTGGCTGTCGCGGTGGAGGAAAGGCCTGGCTCGACCAGCATGTTCCCATGGACGGATGTATAGGAACTGCTTGCAAGTATAACCCGGCTACCACTGAGCAGTAAGAAGACCAATAAAATGATGATGAAAATCCAATGTTGAGCCAAGATGAATTTTTTTCGCTGCGTGGGTTGTATCATGTCTGTTGTTTTGGTCATTGAAGTTGCCTCTGGATGTTCATGCAATTAGCCGGTGAAAATACTTCCCTCATCTCCTATAAGAATAGCGGTATTTATGGCGTCTTGTCGAGCTGTTCGAGCATGGCTTTGCTGGGTGCGAAACCTGGGTGGTAGATCAGGCTGGTGCGCAGATCTGCTACGGCGCGAGTTGTGTTGCCAAGCGCATAATAGGATAATGCCCGCCAATAATAGCTTTCCTCCAGGACCGGTTCGGCCATAAGTCCAAGCGTCTGATCCGCCAGGTTGATGACGTCCTGGTAGCGCGCTGAGTAGTAGTACGCGGCATAGGGGTCTATCTCATACCAGAGGATGCGGTAGGGGCGAGAATTTACCTCGATATCCGGGTATATACCGAAGGCTGTGTCGAATGCGGCGGCCGCGGCAAAATAATCTTGCAGACCTACAAGGCTCGTGCCGGCGTTGAACCAGGCGAAGAATTTATCGCGTACATCCGTCAGTGAGGAAGTTTCTCGAATAGCACGGTCATAAGCGATACGATAAGCCCCTTCATCAGTTGCAAGGGGACCTAGGGCTTTGAGTACGTCATTTTCTCTTTCTGGCTCGTAAACGACAATGAATACAAAATTAAAGTATCGCCACGCCTGCTCCACCTCGCTGTAGGAGAAATCAAACCCAATGAATGAATCCCATAGGTTCTGCGGAATCTCCCCTCCCCACGGAGTGTGGCTCATGAGATAGGAATCTTGGACGGTGAGGATCTGTTTCTCATCATCATAGCCGACCACCAGGTTGTAATGACCCATCCAGCCTTCATTTCTCAAAGTATACGGCTCGAAGCCTTTTTCGATCATCACTGGAAAACCTGCATTGAGCAGGGTCTTAATGGTCTGCAAGTCACCACCATACCGCCAGAGGGCGTGCAATGCGGTGTGTTCGTTGACGAAATCTACCAACTCGTAAGGCATCACGTTCACATCCTTCCCATTGGGTTTGAGCACCGCGGCTGCAGCGATCTGGTTTTTGCCCCAGTCATAATAGGAAAGATACATGGAAAGAGTAGCCGGTCCGCAGTTATTCATTAACTGACGTTCGCAACTTATGCCTTTCAGAAGAACAGAAGATGGCAGAGATGTGGGAGCAAGGGTTGGAGTAGGAGTTAGCGTAGGGGTTAGAGTAGGAGTTGGAGTAAACGTTGTTTCAGAGGTTAGATCGGTTGGGAGGGCGGTAGGCTGGGTCGTAGGTTGAGTAGTAGGTTTAGGAGTAGGGGCATCGGCAGTGATTGCGGCTGATACCGAGGTTACCAAAAGAGCATCGTCACGAGTGGATGGAACGAAGACCGCCTGACTGGGCGGTCTTAACCAGTATTTGACTGTCCGATACACTTCGCGGGAATGATAGTTTACTCTTGACCAGACCGGTGGTAGACTCACCACCCCTGTCAGCAGGACAACGACAGCTATAATGATCAACCATGTTCTTAATCGTTTATTCTGAACAGTGGGATTATCATCCATGTCTTGCACCTGCTCCCATCAGAGATAATGCCTGCCTCAAGACCCCTCTGCGCAGCTATCTGCACTGAACGCAGCAGTAAAGGAAAAAGCAGATGAGGCCTCCCTAAATGCACAACGGTGATGGCCTGAGGGGTTTCAGGAAAGTCCATCTTGCTCAGGCTCCGGTGGACCAATGCGATAAAGGGGGATGGGGATTGTGAGCAGCTGGCCGACCTGCAAGTTAGCCAGATCCATGCCAGGATTAGCCTGAACCAGGCTTTCTGGAATCGCTCCAAAACGGGCAGCCAGCTCGGGCAGAGTATCGCCGGGGAGTACGGTGTACTTGTACAGGCTGCCTGCCTTCAGGCCGCACTTGCGCAGCACTTCGAAGCCGTTTTGACCCGTCATACCCAGGCGGGGATTGCTCCATTCGTTGTAAATAATACCCTCACCAGACGAGTGCGGATCATAGAGCAGATAGCGTAGAATTAATGTATTGCCCCAGATCGGATGACCCCAACTCTGATGCTGGTTGGTGACAGTGTAGGCGCGCCCCTCGGCGTCTACCTCGGTGACGATAAACATGTGTTCGAAACCATGATCTTTGGCATAGGTATAAACAAAATCAGCAGGCTGCAACGGCCAGGCGGTAAAGTCAAACTCTGCCAGGGGAGTATCAAAGCGAAAAACCTCATAGTCGCGCTCGGGAAACAGGTTCCAGGGGCGGCCATTTTGAGAGGGGCGTGCCTGCCAGTATGACTTGAGGTCTTGCACCGGGCCGGCCTGGGCGGGTAGCAGCCCAGCATCGCGTAAGATAGCTGCGGCCAGTGGTCCACATATATTCTCAGCAGATTCGCGCTGACCGTCCAGGAAATTGAGTCTGCGCGCAATCTGCTCGGCATCTTCAGGGTAGAATGCCTGGTAAGCCAACGCAGCCTGGCGAAGGCGTTCCTGCCAGGGTATGCCAGGAGTGGGGATAGGTGTGGGCGTACGCATGTCTGTGTAACCAGCCTCCAGCATCCAATGACAAATCAGTGGGCCACCATGACGGTCTGGCCCGGGATCAACGCTTGTAACGGGGAGGCCGTTATTGCCGCGCAGATACCCTGCCGGGCCGGTGATCTGCTCCTGGGCAGCGGGTGAGAGATCGATATCACCGATAGCAACGGCATGGATGTGGATCGCTGACCCGGACCCAACATCACCATCCTCGCGCAACCAGGCTGCAAACCCAACCGTGCGTAGCGCCCGGATGAGCGGCTCAATATCGTTATAATGAATGTAGTGTGAATTGGGGCGGGTAACCGAGATATCTACAGCTCCGCCGCCGAGATGGATGCCAAGGCTGTCCACGCTTTTGTTACTGTAACTGCCCTGGATGATGGATCTTCCAGCCACATCAATCTCGCCACCATACAGCATGGCGGCCCGCTGAAGCATTGCATAGGTTCTGGTGTTGATGGTGTGATCGTTGATTTGTACGCGGGTGTAATCGTCAGGTGGCTGCCAGCAGCCAGCCGGTTCGTGAAAAACCGGGGTGGGCGTGGAGCGGGCAGGCAGAACAAATGCCAGAGCTGGGGCGCTGGTAGCCTCCAGGGTGGGCGGTTGAAGCAGTGTCGGTGTGTGGGATGGGGGTTGGGTAGGTATGACTGGCCAGGTTGGAGAAACCAGGAAAGATTCACCTGTAGGAGCCGAAGTGAGTGGCGCAGCCACCTGGCAGGTCGCTAGAGCGAGCATAAAGAAAACCGCCAGGCCCAACATCCACTTTGAAAACCTAGGTCCACCACTCATCAGGGTTGACCTTCGGTTAATAGCAGCAAAATCTCAACAACTGGATCATCCTCGCTTAATTCAATAATGGATAATTGCACAAATGCCAAACTAATTCATTATATAGCGATAGTTTATTTCTTACAGTCTATACGCTTACACCAATAATACACGTTAATCTACAACACCCTGTAAGGGCGCCAGGCTGATCGCGTGTCGTAGGGATAATACGGCACGCTTTCTCAGCAGATATCGTAAATGTGTCCTGTGACAAACCTGATGTTGCTCCCATATAAAGCAAAATCAGAAGCTGTTGTCACTGTCGGCGGACCTTTCGCCACTACCTCCAAGGAGTGGATCAGGCAGATCAGACCCAGCGCCTGCGGAAGCTGGCAGGAGTGTTATGGATGTTAGGGATGAGTTTGGGCGGGACCTGTATAGTGTTAGCTGCATTTGGAGTGCGGCTTAGCATCCAAACGAAAGCGACCCCCACGCAGTGCGCCGCTTTCTGGAGCCCCTTGCCCAGCGTCTGGGGCTCTTCTGCAGTGCGGACACGCTTTGTCAACCCCCAATCCATAAAACAAACGCGATAACCAAGCGG
>CAZAQS010000382.1:0-4048 GCA_964486825.1 uncultured Anaerolineaceae bacterium
CGGCCTGGCGGGCGCGGTGATGGGAGCCGTCTCGATGGGTTTGACGGGCCTGGGCTTTATTTATACAGCCAATGAGAGCGTGTCGATTGGGCTGGGCGTTAACCTGGACCTGCTGGCAGAGCACAAGGTCAAACCGTACGAGCTGCTGCAACGCTACCTGAACCACCCCATGATCGCCCCGCTGATCGCGGGCGGCAAGCTGATGGAATATGGGGCGCACCTGATCCCGGAAGGCGGTTGGCGGGAAATGCCAAAGCTGTACACGGACGGTGTGCTGGTGGCGGGGGACGCGGCCGTAATGGTGAACGCCTTGCACTGGGAAGGCACGAACATGGCTATCGTTGCCGGCAAGGCAGCCGGGGAGACGGCCGTGATGGCGCACCAGATCCGCGATTATTCTGCCAAGACGCTATCTGCTTACGAGCAGGCTCTGAAGGAACGCTTCGTCCTGCAAGACCTGTACCAGTACCGCAACCTGTCCCGTTTCCTGGCGACCCACCCAGAATTCATGGATGTGTACCCCAGCTTTTTGAATGATGCTCTGGGGATGTTCTTCAGCGGGTTCGGACAGCCCAAGAAGCAGCTGTACCGGGAGATCCTGCGCTCGTTGACCAGCCGGAGGCCGCTGCTGAAGTCGGCCGGGGATATGTTGGCATTTGGCAAGACCGTGATGGGAAGGTGAGACAATGAAGACTGCATCGAAAGAAACAAAAAAGGGTGAGGAGATGGAAGGCCTGCCCGAGGTATATATCGATGACGTGCTGATGTCGCTCAAATATTACGTCGACGAGCACGAGGCGCACCTGCGTATCCTGGACCCGCAGGTATGTGTGAGTTGTGAAGACAAAGGCTGCCTGTACTTCTGCCCGGTGGGTGTGTACCGGGAGGACGCTTCTGGTGGGGTGCAGATCTCTTACCAGAGCTGCATCGAGTGCGGTAGCTGCCGGGTGATGTGCCCGCATAATAACGTGTTCTGGAAATTCCCGCGCGGCGGTTATGGGGTGGCGTATAAGTTCGGATAACACGAATTTGACGAATAGGAACACGAATTAGGCGAATAAGAAAACACGAATTACTCGAATAGGAACACGAATTTTGGATCACGAATTTTGCGAATGGGCGAATGACGCGAATGGGATGAAATTAAAATCCATTCGCGTTGTTGTTTTAGGTATCTGGGAGGAGGGGGAAGCATTTGAGGCGTTCGGGTTATTGGGCTTTTATTCGTGATTATGAATTCGGTTGAAGATCCCCCTTGAATAATGGCAGGCGCGGGAAGAAGGGAGGCAGGAAGAGCAGGATGAGCAGGGCCGGTATCTCGAGCAGAGGTTGGATGGATTCCCATAACCGAAAGGAGGGGTCGCTGGTGGCAAAGTATTGTCCGGGAAAGATGCGGTACAGGCCAAAGCTAAGAATGCAGGCCGAGAGGAGCACGCAGGTGGCCAAAACACCCACGCGTAGCCGGGTGGAATGGATAAAGAGGAAGAGGCCTGCTCCAGAGGCCAGGATCAAAATCGCAGCCAACTCGTAAATGCCACGCCCCTGGAATTCATCATAGAGGACCACCAATGGGATGGCCATCCCGTACACCAGCAGGGATAGCAGCGTGCTATCTTCATGTACTTTTGCCTGTAAAGGCGGGGCGGCTTTCAAAATAAGAGCCAGGAAAAGCAGCATCGGAACCACGAAAAGTAAATCGCCGATCAGTACCAGGGAAATGCGCTCCGAAAGGCTGTCAGGCCAGGCGAAGCCATCAGGAAAGTTGGCTATGGCAAACACTATACCCTGGACCATCCACTTGAACATCGAAGCGATCAGGAGAAGTATGACACCAACCGCCGGTAGGGCCCAGGTGGGGAATGCCTTGACCAGGCCGGCGGCGAAGATCAGCAGCCATAAGCCTGCCAGGGAATAAATCAAACCCATCCAGAGGGGATGGACCGGGGAGAGCAAGCCAAGCTTGCGGAGGGCTTCTACGATTGGCAGTAAGAAAGGGACGAAAAAGGCTGCCAACTGCCAGGCTTTGAAGGTCCCGCCGGGTAAATGAGAACCAGGCCTGATCTGCATTTTTGCCTCCTTTGTAATTACCGGGTCATTCACGTATCTGCCAATGAGTCCAAGGCTGGCGCTGTTGTTGGGTTTCTATTTGCTCCTCGCAGAGGCTGCGGAGATCGGCCGGATCACTCTGGGGGTGATAGGCCTGGGCAGCTAGGTACGGGGAGCTCCAATGGTCACGCGCAAGGTAAGCCAGCTGGAAACCGTCTTCGCCGGCCTCATAGCACCAATCCTGGCCATAGATGAAGACCGGCTCGGGGATGGTAAACAGGTAGCGTGGGATGAGCTGTTGCAGGTTTCGAGGGTAGCGGCCTTCCCGTTCATAGTAGACCTCTACGGCGCGGCCGATCCTATCCTGCCTCTGTATGGTTAGCAGGCGGAAGTCGACCTGGTTGGCGAGGGCATAGACGCCGATAACGAATACCGGAAAGGCAAAGAGAGAAATAAAGCGGAATGTTTTAGATCTCTCCCGGAGCACAATAGCCAGCCCAAACCCGCAAGCGATGGCTGCAGCGAGCAGGAGCATGAGGAACAGTAAACCGATCGAGTCGCCGGTGCTGTCCCAGACCAGGAACCAGTACAGGCGGTAGGAGACCAGCAACAGGATCAGGCCGCTCAAGAGCAGCGAGAGGCGGTCCACCCGGAGAGGCGAGGAACCTGCATGACTTTCCCGGGCAGGTGTTTGTATGGGCCTGGTTGCGCTCAGGATGAGCAATGCCGAAAGGACCAATACGATAGGGACGACGAGCAGGGGAAAAATAAAATGGGACTCATAGAAGGAGGTGAGCGAGGGGAGCGGCGTGAGCAGCAGCACCAGGGCGAGCAGCCCCAGCAGGAGCAGCAGGCGCGTGAAGCGCGGGCCAGCTCTGGCCAGGAGCAGGGTGGCAATGAACAGGATACCTCCAGTGACCAGCATGTAGATGATTGATAAATAAATCGTAAATCCCATGGCTACCCCAACCAGCACCCCATGACCCACCTGCTTGTATAGCGCTGCTGCATATATGTCGGTGTACTATATATTACACCGGTTTTAATTGGATGTCAACAGGGGTCTTGAGATCGAAAGGAAGAGTCTAAGAGCGATCGCGAAGGCTATGAATAATCGAATATCGCGAATTAGATGGGATGAAACAGCTTGCTGCCGGTACGAGGGCGAGGCTGCAGGCCAGCATTGGGGGAGGCGCCAGATGATCATCCTGGGAAACTTCGAGCAGGTGTTTTACAAAGCCTGTCAGTCCAAGGATATTGGTTCCATGGAGGGGGTTTCGATGGACGTCATGCCCTGGCTGCACTTGGGGCAGGGACATCTCCCGGCGACGGTCTGGGATGGAGAGCGATGGCGCCTGGGGGTGGAATTCGGTGAGGTAAGCCGGGAGGCCTGGTCGATAAGATCGTATACTTCCGGGGTGGCGGCGCTGTAGAAGATGTTCAGCCCATCCCGGCGGTCCTGCACCAACCCGGTCTCACGCAGCACCGAGAGCTGTTGGGAAATGTAGGCCTGGCGATAGCCAAGCAAGCATTCGATATGGCAGACGCATTCTTCGCCCTCCCGCAAGATATCCAGGATCGCCAGGCGGGCGGGGTGCATCAGGGCTTTAAAAAGCTTCGCTTGAGAGTCGTATCCAGTCATGTTATACCTATTATATTCGAGATTATGAATGTAATTATAAGAGACGTGATCATAAATGTCAAATTCGGGATATCAGCAGTCATGGGTGACAAATGTAACCTGGGGGATAAATGATAAGAAATTTATGCATTCTCGATGAGGAAAATTATAAACAAATACCCCCAGCTTTTTGCCGGGGGTATTGCCTTACGTTCCGGGACTACATCCGTATTTACCGGTAACCGCCTACTGTGCGTAGCGGTGGCAGGCGATATAGGCGCCCAGGTCGATTAAGAAATCTTGCGGGCAAGGTTGTCCGGCATAGCGCTCAGCATTCCACAGGATCTCGGTCCCCAAGAACTTTCCATCATAATTAAAAAC
>CAZAQS010000383.1:0-4043 GCA_964486825.1 uncultured Anaerolineaceae bacterium
ATATCCGTTTTTGACAGACACGAACGCGATTGCATGGTTCATTGCAATCGCGTTCATTAGTCTTATACAGTCTCGCTTCGAGCGAGCCCTATCTTAATAAGGCTGACTTCAGGGTTGCGCCACTTCCATGCATACCCGACGATGAACAAAGTACATGCAATTTCTATAGCTGAGAAAAATGCGTAATACATGGTTGGCACGGCAACAAATAGCGTCACGGTCAGAAAGACGGTCATGAACGCGCCTGCGATGATGTTCGCCCAGCGATTTGCCCGATACTTCAATACCCGAGATAGGAGAACCATTGAAATCGGGATCATCATCAAGATCGAGCCGAATAACAGGAATCCTTCGGTCAATTCAATGGACCCGTGTTTAACAGGATCCATCAAGGTTACAACATCACCGTAGGTATAGGTGAGCATTGCAAATAGCCATAGTGTCGAAAGTAGTACTTTTGGGTTCATTTTTTCTTTGGTAATCATCATTTTTCTCCTTTTTAACTTCGCCACCGTTGGCGACATCGGCATATCTTCATCCTGCGGCTTCTCGCCCCCTTCCCAGGCTGCCGCAGGTTCTCTGAGAAATCAGCTTCTATTCGCGTATTTGCTGCACCCGGTTATGTCGCCAGGGGTTCTGCCAGGATACTGGTGCTTTTTGGCAGGGAACCGATTGCAGATGGTTTGAATCCCTTGGCGACGAGCCAGACGCCCAGCGAAAACTCCCACAGTGCGATCGGGAGAAGGCCGATCGCCGACAGCACAAAGATCGGCCCGGTGATGCCGAACATCATGGCGATGGTGTTAGCGACGAGTAGGGGCGCTCCGATAAATCCCAGCAGGGGAAGCACCCGCGGCACCAGGCGCGACTGGTACAGCAGGGAGCCCAGCAACAGGGCGTTCACGGCCGGCATGAGGTTTTGTCCGAGGCGGAACCAGTGATCCAGGGCGACCAGCGCCTGGCCGGTTACCAACGCATCCGCTCCGGCTCCGGCCTGCCGCAAGGTCACCAGCGACAGGAGGCAGACGACGCTAGCGAAGATCGTGCCGGCTTCCAGGACCCGCGCGCCGACGAAGCCCAGCGCGACCCCTTCGTTCTGCCTCTTAACCACCGGGTACAGCGCGACGGCGGTGCCGATGCAAGCGAGGGCCACGATGATCTCCAGGACGCCGCCGAAAATGACACCAGTGTCCGGGCCAGGGCCGACGATGTAGTTCGGATCGTGTACTGGGGCGTAGAGAGCGAGGGTCGGGATCGAGACAAAGGTGAGCAGGTAGAGCACGCCCGCCGCTAATGCAATTTTTCTCAAGGAAGCCACCTTTGGGGCAGCCTGCCGATTGGTGTTCGCAAGTTTGCCTCCTTCACTGATTGTGGTCTTTCTATTGATGTTCATTTGTTTGTCTCTTTTTTTGAACAACTGGATGAAATTCAAGGGGACCAGCGGACGGATGGCTGCTGGTCCACTATGCAGTCTGCAGCGAACTTAATCGGCTCCGGTTTGGCCGAGCTGGGGGCTTCCTAAGCCAGGTAAGGGTTCAGAGGCTTGCTGCTCTCGCCGTTCAGACCAGAGCGCATATCCCAGCCAGGCCAGAGCGATCCCCATCGGTATTGCCGCCAATCGCTCGAACTGGTGCGGAAGCAGCGCAACCATGATGATCGCCAAAGGACCCGAGAAGGCAAGCAGGCCGGCCGCCCAGCGTGGCAGGATGCGGGCGCGGAACATAGCGATGCCAAACAGCAGGAGGCCGAGCAAATACATTACCGATACAAGCGAATAAACCGTTGCGAAGGCGCCGAGGTTCATCTCGCTACCGGCCCCACTTGCCATCCCCAAGGTACTCTCCACAAACTTCGGTGCTCCGGACGCCAATAGCGGCAAGATCAAGGCTTCGGCGAATGAATAGCACATTTGGACCGCATAGAAGATGCTAAGCAAGAGATAGCCGGCCAGACCCAGCCAGCCGGTCTCTTCCACTTGCCTGGCGTAGAGCCCCACAATGCCGAACAGTCCAAAGATGGACATGACCGTCTTTAAGGAGGTGAGGATTGCCCATAAATTGGTGTTGACTGACGAAATAACGTCAGGTGGGTGGATCGGCTGGATGACCACGAAAATAATCCCTGCCACCATAGCGGATAATCCTGACCAACGGATGAGTTTCGAGGCTGTTACCTTCATTTTGCTCTCCTTGAGAGCGGTTTGGCGGTTGGTGTTCGCAGGTTTGCCTGCTTCACCGGTTGCGGTCTTTCTATTGATGTTCATTGTTTGTCTCCTTTTTTAAACGATACGGATAAGTTTCATTAGAATTGGACTTGAGTGACCGAGAGCAACGGCATTCCCAAATCACGCACTTTTTTGAGCAATCCATGCAGCGCGGCCTGGTCGACCAGGCCGGTTAAAAGCGTATCCCCGTTATCTTCCAGCGCGAGGGTCAGGCCCTCAAACCATTCTGTCCAGTGATGACCCAGATGGCCCTTAATCCTGATTTGATAGACCACCGGTTGGCTTGGATCCGTTTTTGGGTTGAGGTTGTTTGCCATGATCCTGTTCCTGATGTGGCCGGCCATCACAGCCCGCGCCAATTACTCATTGTAGACTTAGTATATCTACAATGTTGTAATAACATAGAGGCACTTAAGTGTTGTTTGGGGGTGTTGTTTTTGGGAGGCTGAGAGGCAAGATGTCTCTAAAGCCATGGCTTTAGAGACATCTTGCCTGTAGTTCTTGATACCAGGTTTGCGGGCCAACGGTCTGCGGGCCAACGGTTAGCAAGCAAACGGTTGGCCGGCAAACGGTTAGCCGGCAAACGGTTGGCCCGCAACCTGGCGTTTCGGCTACAACAGATCCAACTCGCGGGCACGTGCTACCGCTTCGGTGCGCCTTTGAACCTGGAGTTTGTCAAAGATTTTCCCAATGTGCCCTTTAACCGTATCCAGGGCAATGAAAAGCCGCTCGCTTATCTCACGATTCGAGAGTCCCTGGGCAATGAGCTGGAGTACTTCTAACTCGCGTGGGCTTAGAGGCTCAGCCAATTCAGATTTAGGAGCTTGTGTTTTCGCTGAGCGAGCTCGTGAGCTCGCTTGTTCGGTTTCATCGCCGGGGAATGCTGTTAATAACTGCTGAATATAATTTGGTTCGATCCCGTGATCAAGGGTTTCGTTGAGCAGATGAGCCATCGACTGGCCTTCATCCACAAAGATGCGCATGAAGCCGCCCGGCTCTGCCAGCGCCAGCGCCTCGCCCAGCACTTGCACAGCCTGCTCGTTCTCGCCACTCGCCTGTAAAGCGACCGCCTGTAGCACCATCACCTTGAGCCGTTCATCCCGCCAGCCCTTCTCCTCTGCCTGCCGGCGCAATGGCTCCAGCGCTGCCTGCGCTGCAGACGCGTCTCCCTGGGCAAGGTACACGCGGGCCTGGCTGATCGGAAGTTCGTGGGTTTCAGCCAGTTGAGCCGCTGCGGCCAGATTGCCCTGTTGAAGCAGCTGCCGCACTTGAGCAGCAACAACAGCAGGCATCTGATGCACAAAGTTATGCTGGCGCACGAACGCTTCGGCCTCAGCTAAAATGGCAGCCGCACCCGCGGCATCTCTATGCGCCAGTTTCAGGTGGGCGAGAAATACCCCATACGAAGCGAAGGTGTCGACGCTTTCCATCTTTCCCATCAGTTGGAGGCATTGTTGCCCATGCTGTTGGGCAGTATCCAGATCATTCCATTGGTAGGTTATACGGGCTAAACCAAGGTACGCTTCACAGGCAATCGGATCCGGCGGATCACCTGTTAATTGCAGGGCGCGCCTGTAGGTCTCTGTCGCCAGATACAGCTGGTTGTCTGCTTCCTGTAATTGACCGAGATTTATTGTAGCCGCTATGGTGTAGATGGAATCCCCAAACGACTTACCCGTAGCGATAATTTCGGTATAGGCCTGGCTGGCCGCGGCGCGGTCTCCCTGAAGCTGGTAGGCATACCCCAGCGTCCAGGTAGTGGCCGTGCGGACAGGCAGGTTATCGGGGTGCAGATACTCCAGGGCGCGATGCGACTGAG
>CAZAQS010000384.1:0-4043 GCA_964486825.1 uncultured Anaerolineaceae bacterium
CAGGCTGCCGAGAATAAATCCACGGCTGCGTACGCGGTGTTTGAACTCCCTTGCGGCTATCACCAGGATATTTCTCATGCTGTTATCTTCCTTCAAGCTCCCCGCAAGGCGCGCCAGATCTGGACGGGGCGAGCGGCCTGCCCATACATCAACATCGTCGTCCGGAAGATACGGGCGATAAACCAGATGGCCAGCAAGAGAGAAAGGACAAGCAGGGAGACACTGGCAGCTAACTGCCAGGTTGGAACGTCTGTGAAAGCCATGCGCAGCAAGCCAACCGTTGGGGCGGTCAGGGGGAAAAGCGTGAGCGCCACGGATAGCGGGGAATCGGCCTGCCCGATGAAATAGCCAGCCAGCCAGAAGGGAACAAAACCGATAAACCCGATTACACCGGCTACGCCTTCGGCTTGCTGGTGGTTTCCGGTGACGACTCCGGCCCCCGCCCCGATGATGGCGTACAGCAGGTAGCCTGGGACCACCAGGAACAGACCCCAGAGCAAGGCCTGCCCGGGAAAGACCAGGTCACCCCAGGGAATGTCCAGATCGAGGAACAATATCGCAGCGGCCAAAGCGCTCAGGATCCATATCCCGAACTGTGTCAGGGCCAGGCCAGCAAACCCCAACACTTTCCCGGCGACCAGCTCGGCCGGTTTCAGGGAGGTAATGACCATTTCCATGGCGCGCGACTCTTTTTCACGCACGATGGCCTCACCCATCTGGCCGGTGGTAAACAAGACGGCTAAGGCGTAGACAAAGGCCAGGGCAGCTGGAGCGAAGAAATAAACCGCCAGCCCAACGCCAGTCGAAATTTCCGTATCTTGCTCCAGGCCGATATAGGTGACCTGTGGCGTTTCGGTCAGGCGGTCCAGGACCTGGGATGGCACAGCGGGCTGGATGACCTGGCGCAGCGTGTGGGCCAGTTGAGCTTGCTGGCCGCCGCCCGGAGGCGACTCGCCATAATAAATGGCCTGCTGGCCTTCGAAATAACCGGAGGGTATGACCAGGTAGGCTTCGATCTGCCCATCCTCATAAGCGGATTGGGCGGACTGGAGGTCATCAAAGGGCAAGATTTGGAGTCCGTTCTCCCCTTGCGGAACACCGGCCGGATCTGCCAGGCGCCCGGTCTCATCAACCCAGCCAACGGCGCCTACCCGTTCCGTTTCCCGAAAAATGATGACCGATACGAGCCCAAACCCGGCAAGCAAGAGTGGGAAGGCAAAGGTAAGAAAAAGGAAGCCCTTGGATTGGACGCGGCGCCTGTAAACATTGTAAGCGACTACCCAGGTTTTGTTCATTCTGGGATGGCCTCCTCTTCGACGGGATGCCCGACCACGCGCAGAAAGATCTCCTCCAGGGAGGTTTCGACCTGTTCGAATTGCTGCACGATAAGGCGTGGCTCGTCGACCATCTCTTTGAGGATATCTTCTGGGCGGGCTTCTTCGTCCAGGACCAGGCGGTACTTCCCATTTGCTTTGGTAATCCTTTCCACACCCGTGACTTGAACGAGCTCACCTTCCAGGGTAACTTCGACAGCGTTGGGGGCGAAACGGCGACGGATATCCGCCAGAGGGCCGTAGAGCACCTGCTTCCCACGGTTGATGACCAGAATGCGCTCGCACATCTCTTCGACCTGGTTCATCTGGTGCGTGCTCATGATGATGGCTGCACCGCGCTCACGCATCCTGTAGATCTGGGCCTTGATGACGCGTGTATTGACAGGGTCCAAGCCGCTGAAGGGTTCGTCGATGATGATCAGCTCGGGCTCGTGCAGGGTCGCCGCGATGAACTGAGCTTTCTGGTTCATACCCCGGCTCAAGGCGGAAATCTTGCGCTCTCGAGCTTCCCAAAGCTCCATCTCCTGCAAGGCCCGGTCAGCGCGTTCAAGCGCTTCCTGGCGACGGAGGCCTTTCAGCTGCGCCAGGAAGACCAGGGTATCGATCAAGGACATATCCTCGTACAGGCCGCGTTCCTCCGGCAGGTAGCCGATGCGGTCTTTCTTTGATTCATCCATTGGGCCGCCAAGGATACTGATTTGACCCTCATCTGGCTTGATAATATCCAGGATCATACGGATGGCGGTGGTCTTCCCGGCGCCGTTTGGCCCTAGCAGGCCGAAAATCTCACCGGAGTTGACCTCAAAGGAGAGCTTATCGACGGCGACGGTGGTTGCGAATGTCTTCGAGATTTGCTGAACACGCAGGGCGGGATCTTTTTGTATCATAAAAACAACCCCCATTTTCGTATAGGACTGGGAGGTACAAGGCCTCCCATCTTGAATTCTGACCGGCTTGCCCCCTTTGGTAGATTATACCAAATCCAAAATACTACATCCAAAGTTAAATTTGGGTTTCAGGCAAGCGCAGGCAACCGTCCTGGGGCGTCGCTGATTGTTGTGAACTCTTTACCTACCCGGCAGTATCTCGACCTCATGAGTGGATTTCATCAGGTAGGTCTCAGCTATCCGCGACCCTTCCAGGAATTGGAAGAATTGCAGAATGAGACTTTGAGATTTTTCGTTGCCGTAACCGGCTCCGAGAACTGCGTAATCATCCAGCTCCCAACGCATCTCGCCATCGTATTTGCCAAATCCGCGCACTGTGAACCAGAAACCCAGGTAGCGCCAGCCCCCGGGGTGATTATCCCGGATTTCGGCTTCATTGGCCAGGATCCAGCGCTGAAATTCCTCGTTTTTGTCCGGCCTGATATTAAAGCGCATGATATATTCCATATTTCCTCCCTATAGAAAAGAACATTTCTCGCAGAGAGCGCCTGTGTGATGGCACGTCCCATATAAGAATCGATCTGGTATACCACTTCGTATGCCTGCCCCCAGGTGGCTAGTTATTATAACCATTGCTCAGGCATCCGTGGGGCCGGGGCGCCAGCCGGATCGCTCGGCCCATTCGTAAGCGGCTGCCATGATCAGGTCACAAACCGGGTCTTTGATCTCCACGTAGGGTGTGTGGTCGTCGCTCCCGCCATGGTAGAAAGCCAATGCCCGCTTGAGGGAGGCATAGGCAGCGGCGGTGGGAGGATGAGCGCGCAGGTAATCGCGGAACAGCAGCGCATAGCGCTGGTTGAGGCGGCCTTCGACGCGCACGTGCAGGTTGGTTGGGCGCTGGTCAGGTGGCGGGGCAAAGTAGCGCTTCTCCCATTCGGAGGCCGGACCATCGAATCCTGGCGGCTGGTGATCCGAGGTAATGCCCGGGCGCAGGCTGTAGCCCAGGCTTTCCAGGGCAGCCTGAATGGGTTGGAAATCTTCCCGCGAGCGCAGACTGAGCTGGATATCGATGATGTCCTTAGCGTCTAAACCGGGCACGGAGGTGGAGCCGATATGATCGATGCGCAGGGCCAGGTTGCACAGTGCGGTGCGCAGACTGGCGGCTATCTCAGCGAATTCCACGGCCCATGCCGGATTGTAGGGAACGATGGTGATCAAGGATTTCCCTCCTTGTAAAAGTAGTTCTGGCTATCACCTTTCAGCGCGCCGGCGCAGCAGCGGCTCGCGAATGGTCTTTGCATCCAGCTTGCTCGCACCTAGAAAAGTCATGAAGCGCGCAAACCCGTTTGCCAATGCCTCCGCAAATGCCTCATCCTGGCTAAGGGTCTTATCCTCCAACCACAAGCCCAGGATGACGAACGTGTTGGTCGTCCGGTCGAGTTTGCTGTCGAAACGGGCGACGAGCCGGTCGCCCCATAAAACCGGCAAGGTGTAGTAGCCGAACCTGCGCTGGTGCTCAGGCTTGTATACCTCCCACACGTAGTCGAAGCCGAATAAAACCTTGGCTCTTCCTCGCGCACTGACGTGATCGAGCGGTGCAAGAAAGACGACCTCTTCGGTCGTGGATGTCTCCAATGGCGCCCACGACTCCGGCACGCGCCCTGCGCTCAAATCACCCAGTAGCGTGGCGTCGCTAGCGAGCGCGTAGTGCAGCGCCTTCCAGCCTTCAACCTGCACCTCGATGAGCTCGCCGTCAGCCAGCATTGCATCGAGTATCTGCTTGGCTTTGCTAAATGGCACGCCGCGGTGAAACGCATCACTC
>CAZAQS010000385.1:0-4036 GCA_964486825.1 uncultured Anaerolineaceae bacterium
GAGCACCCCGAATGGTTTAGGCCCTATTTCGCAGCCTGGTATGGCTTCTTGCTGTCGCGCCTTGCCCATCGCGTTAGGCTGCTGCTGACGATCTCTGAATTCACTAAAGATCGTATAGTTGAGCGATTAAAAATACCTGAAGAAAAGGTTGTCGTCATCAGGCCTGGGGTAGATACGGAAAAGTTTCATCCTCTGGCTGGCGCTGGGCAGGACGGTCAACCTCGATCTGCCTCCCTTCCCGAGCGGTATATCCTGTTCGTTGGTTCGCTCGAGCCACGCAAAAATCTAGAGCGGCTTGTACTCGCCTGGAAGAGCCTGCCTTTATCAACCGGGGCTTCCCTGGGCGGATTCGAGTTGGTTATGGCAGGTGGTCTGGGTAAGTCATTCCGTTCTATCGGTACGGATCATTGGCCAAAAGGTATCCGTAAGCTGGGCTACGTAGGGGATGCAAACTTGCCTGGATTATATGCCGGAGCTATGGCCTTCATACTCCCATCCCTATACGAAGGGTTTGGCCTGCCAGTACTGGAGGCAATGGCTTGTGGGGTCCCAGTCCTTATCTCGAGAAATACTGCCCTGGCAGAGGCGTCTGCTGACGCTGCCATACAGTTCGATCCATTAAACGTAAACGATATTGCTTCCGCACTGTGCAAGGTGATCGAGGATGACGTATTGCGCCAAACGATGCGCTTGAAAGGGCTTGAACGTGTGCGGGAATTTTCCTGGGATAGGGTAGCAGGAGATGTTCTGGAGGTGATCCATGGATGCGCCTGATGCGCGCATCGCTCTGGTTCAGGATGCCCTTCCATTCATTGGAGGGGCTGAGCGCAGCCTTTCTGCTGTATTGGAGCTCTATCCACGCTCCTCGATCTTTACGGTTATCTACAACCAGGAGGCATTCACTGGCAACTTGATTCATGCCTCCCCGGTACATACATCATTTGTCAACCGGTTGCCTGGCAAACGCACGCATTACAAAGTTTACGCCCCCTTTTTCCCATTAGCTGTAGAACAGTTTGATTTGCGCCCCTATGACCTGGTGATTTCTTTCAACTACGCCTTTGCTCACGGTGTATTGACACAGCCTGGACAATTGCATATAAGTTATACCTATACACCTCTCCGGTACGCATGGCATGACCACCATGCATTTGTTTCCAGCGCTAAATCTCGGCTGCACTCTCTGATTTTGCGTGTCTTCTCACATTATTTTCGTATCTGGGACTATTCCGCTTCAGCACGGGTAGATCACTTTGTAGCCATCTCCAATTCTATCGCTCAACGGGTTTGGCGCAGCTACTACAGAAGATCTGAAGTCATCTACCCTCCCGTCGAAGTAGACCGTTTTTCCGCCAGCTTAGCGCGTGAACCTTATTTTATCTGCCTCAGCCGCCTGGTTCCAAGTAAAAAAGTTGACCTGATCGTCTCCTCATTCTCGAGCCTGGGTTTGCCATTACTCGTGGTTGGCGACGGCCCCGAAAAGCCCCGCCTGGAGCGTCTTGCTGCCCCAAACGTTCGCTTGTTAGGCCACCTGCCTGACGAGGAGGTTGCTCTTTTGTTGGGTCGTGCCCGGGCGCTCGTCCACGCTGCTGAAGAGGATTTTGGCATTGTTCCGGTCGAAGCCCAGGCCGCTGGTTGCCCGGTGATTGCATTTGGACGGGGTGGCGTATTGGAGACAGTCCTCGAAGGCGAAACCGGTTTCTTCTTCAACGAGCAGACAACAGAAAGCCTGATCGAAGCAGTTCGAGCATTCGAAAATCATCGCCTCAGGCTAGATCCTTTTAGCATCAGGCGGAACGCGCTTCGTTTTAGCAAAGAGCGCTTTCATGATGAATTCCGGTCGATGGTCGAACGAGAGTGGCAAATGTTTAATCGAAAACACAATCTCCAGTTTACGGTCGAACAGGGGCTTGACGTATATAAATCACAGCCATGAATAGTGAAGGGCTATCTATCTCGCGCAACCAGTGGCATTCTCTTGTTCTTAAGCGCTGGATGGATCTGATAGTATCAATGGTTGGCCTGTTGATTCTGTCACCCCTCTTTTTACTTTTGGCAGCTCTTATCTACCTTGAATCCCGCGGCCCAGCCTTATTTAGCCAGGCGCGTGTCGGCCGCCATGGACGTCAATTTCAGATGTTGAAGTTCCGGACCATGTATATGGGGTCCGAATTGGTCCTCGATCTGCATCTAGAAAATAATCCCTTGAATAGATTGAGCTACGACCATTATCAAAAATTGGTCAACGACCCGCGCTTGACTCCGTTAGGACGTTTTTTGCGTCGCTCCAGCCTGGATGAGTTGCCTCAGTTATGGAATGTCCTGCGGGGTGAAATGAGCCTGGTCGGGCCGCGCCCTTTCTTGCCCGAACAGGTGGAATTTTATGGATCAACTTACCAGAGGTATATTCTCTTCAGGCCTGGGATGACAGGTCTCTGGCAGGTCTCCGGTCGTAACCGCCTATCCTTTGAAGAGCGAGTTCGCTTGGACGAGGTCTACCTGTGTTCCTGGTCCCTCAGGCTCGATCTTTGGATCTTATGGAGGACGGTTGCTGCCGTCCTCCGCCAGGAGGGCGCCTATTGACTACCTACCCAGGGGGTAATCCGGCCTAGGCCGCCAGGGCGAGGTCGAAAAGCTGAACGAATATCCGGCCAACATCATGCCGTACCCACTCGTCAAAGATGCTGCAAAGAAAATCTCCATACCGCTCGGCCTCGATCGAGTATGGCGTCGGCACGGTAGTGACAATGGGGATGAACTGCAGGAACTGAGCGCCGGCCTCATCTCTAAAGAACTGGTATACCTGCAGGGGTTGAGTCACGCTGGCCCATCCAGGCTAAGCCCTACCAGGAAGTTGTTCTGCTTAAAAAACGCAGCCCATTCCTGGTCGAGTTGGATTCCATTGGTCTGGAAGGTGTTGAAGATCACCTTCCCTGGGCGGGGGTAGCGGTGCCGTAATATGTTAATCCAGATCATCTTCCAGGCTGGTAATGACCGCCTGCCCAATTTCTTCGACCGTCTCCATGACCGGATTTCCCAAGGCATCCCGGACAACTTTCTCGTGGATGCGGTGGCTCGCCATCTCCAGTTCATCCTGGGTAAAGATGAGATTGAGTAAGCCGCTGGCTGATGCCACGTGGAGTAGGGCTAATTCACGGGGACCAATTTCACCATTGGAGAGGATGGAGGCCCGTAAAGGATTCTTCAATTCAAACTTGGCGAAAGGCTTAAACCCGTTTCCTTCTTAAGAAGGTTTTTTCCAGTAAAACCGGCGATCTTCCCTGGTAAGCATGTCTTTTGAAGCCAGGCTTTCACCGATTCGTTCCCGTAGTTTTTTCGGGCGTGAGCTCAACTGGCTTACCCAGTAGGTTACTCTACGTAGCTTTTCAGAGGAACGTATTTCTTCTATTGCTTCATCAAGGATATCTTCCCCGGTTAGAGCTGTATCTCTCAGCTCCAGGCGGTGCTTTTCGTTGCTGCAAATCTTTCCCAGGAAGGCCAGCTCCGCCAGGATCCCGGCAGATAGTCCATGCGCCAGGGTCTTTTTAGCGAAAGGCAAGCTTTTCCCGTTCTCTTCATCCAGGGCGAGCAAGAATAATTCTTCATAAATGGACAGCATAAGTAGCTCCTTTCCCTCAGGAGATTAGATACTAAAATTTGAATTAAGTGGCGTAAAGCATTATCAGGCATTATAAAGCAAATTGTGAAGAACAGAATAATAAACCCAATAGAACTAGCAGTCTCTCTACAATTTGGATATTTCGTTTACCTAAATTGATATAATCTATCCAGTTTATTCTATGAAGGTATTGATAATTCCTGCCAACTCTCTGGTAATGATATGTGCGCCAGTCTGAAATCCCTTCATAATAATGAGCTAAGTGATCTTCTGCATAGACATTCTGAGGCCTGCGGGGTAGTGGGGGCAGCAATCGGCGTCTACCGGGAAGGTATTTCTGTCACAGCCGGTGCGGGTCTGGCAGATGCTGAATCCAATACGCCTGTCACCGGCTCGACATGGTCGCCCCAGAGTGAT
>CAZAQS010000386.1:0-3078 GCA_964486825.1 uncultured Anaerolineaceae bacterium
CAACCATTCAAGTCATAGACCCCAGTCACCCTCTTTTTGGGCTCGCGTTTTCCAGCACCAATCTCATCACACCCATCGGCCGTAAGTGGATTTTCATCAAGATGTCCAGCGGTTACTGCCGTGCGCTTCCTCGTTCAGCCACCAGTCTCGATCAGCCTGCCCTGGACTTGGAAAGCGTGCGGCAATTGCCTCGACTCTCTGTTCCCCTTATGCTTCGACTCCACCAAGCATTGGAGACAAAACAGGAGCCTAAGGATGAAAACAGACCCAAAGCCCAAGGAGAAGAACGACCGTTGGCAGGCGCCCCCTGCCCTGTGGCAGCAACTGACACGGCAGCAGCGAGAGCAGATCGCGGTCGTGATGCTCCGCATCCTCCGCCAGTGGCAACAAGCTCAGGAGAAACGCAATGAGTGAACAAGAGTGGCGTTCCGACAAAATTACCGCGGCCCATCTCAGCCAATGCGCCTATATCTACATTCGTCAATCAACGATGGGTCAAGTCACCAAGCACAAGGAAAGCACCGAATTACAGTACGGCCTAGCCCAACGGGCCGAGCGACTGGGTTGGCCGCGGGAGGCAGTCAAAATTATCGATGAGGATTTGGGGCAGTCGGGCCGCATCAGTGCGGAGAGACGTGGTTTTCAACAGCTCATCACCGAAATCGGGCTCGGCCGCGTGGGGATCGTCCTCAGTTATGATGCTTCGCGTTTAGCCCGCAACAACAAAGACTGGTATCACCTCTTGGAATTATGCACCCTCTTTGACACCCTCATTGGCGATAGCGAACGCATTTACAACCCGAGTCTGTATCATGACCGCCTTTTGTTGGGCTTATCCGGTCTCATGAGTGAGGCGGAACTGCATCATTTGCGACGGCGCCTGTTGGCAGGCAAACAAGCCAAAGCAGAACGAGGGGAGCTACGCCAGCGTCTCCCCGTTGGCTTGGTGCGGATGCCAGGTGGTGAGGTGATCCAACATCCCCATGAAGAAGTCAGGAGTCGCATCGATTTAGTCTTTGCCAAGTTCCAAGAGTTGGGTTCTGCGAATGCGGTGGCCCGCTACTGCCAACGAGCCAACTTATCTCTTCCCGTTCGACCCGTCGACGACCATGATTCAACCGACCATCAATGGCGTGAGGCCACCCGTCAACTGATTCTCTACATCCTGCACAATCCAGCTTATGCCGGCGCTTTCGCCTATGGTCAAAAGAAAAATGCTCCCAACCAGCCTCCCAATGCCGCTCAGCCAACGCCTCGACAATGGGAGATATTGCTCCATGACCGCTATCCCGCTTACATTAGTTGGCCGACCTATTTGGCCAATCAAGAGCAGTTGTCCCTGAATCTAGCCAATTATAGCGGCGCACGTCCAGGTGTGGCGCGAGCGGGAGATTGTCTGTTACAGGGCATTCTGATCTGCCATCAGTGTGGTCTGCATATGCTCAGTCGCTACGGGGGCCCGGGGCAATATCCGCTCTACCTCTGCTCGCGCCCGCGCCTCGACACCGATGCCCAACCGTGTCAAAGGGTGTGGGGGAAAGCACTAGATGCCGAAATTGAACAAGTCATCTTAGCGGCTCTAGCCCCTGACCAGATCGCTATCGCCCTGGCTGCGCATGAGAAAGCGGAACAGGAAGACCTGCTTCTCCATCGCCAGTGGACGTTGCGGCTTGAACGTCTCCACTATGAGTGTGAGCGAGCCGGGCGACAATATGATCGAGTGGAACCGGAAAACCGCTTGGTGGCTCGTGCTTTGGAACGGGTTTGGGAGGAAAAGTTGCTGGAACTGGAACAAGCTGAGCGCGATCATACCGCCTGGCAACAGCAGCAGGCCCAGTCGGCACTCCCCCTCGATCAAACCGAATTGATGACGCTAGCTGATTCCCTGCCGACCTTCTGGTACTCGCCGACAACCACGGCCAAAGACAAGAAGGAAATCATTCGCCTGCTCATCTCCCATGTCATTGTGGAACAAGACCGCGAGCAGGGAAAAACCTGGTTCCAGGTCAATTGGCAAACGGGAGCCATCAGCCAACACGCCTATCTCCGTCCTGTTGGCACGTATGCGCAGGCGGCTGACCAAGAACGATTGCAGCAGCGGATGCGACAATTAGCGGCGGAGCATCATTCTGCCCGCGAAATGGCTCAGCTGCTCAATGAAGAAGGATTCCGCACCGCTCGTCGCAAACCCTTTACGCCCGCCATTGTCAACAATCTGCGCGCGAAGTGGGAGATTGGCTCCTGGATCAAGGAGTTCCACCCACCCCCTCGCTGGCCAGATGGCAGCTATTCTGTGGCAGGTGCGGCACATCTCCTGGGCCTGAGCCAAGAGGCGATTCGGAAACGGATAGCGTCTGGGAGCCTCACCGCCTATCAAAGCCGAAAAGGGGCCCCTTGGCATCTTCTCTTGGGGGAGCCAGCGCTTCTGGACGAAGCGGCCGGTCCCCAAGCGTAGGGTAACTTTTCCAACAGGGAAAATCATGACAAAAACAACACCCAAAGTACAGCACAACCAACTTTACCTGCCGCACACGACCCAGCCACACTGTCCGATGGAGTCAGCTGCTTGGTTTGCCTGGTTAGCAGAAGCCACCAGTTTCCGTTATTATTCAACCAGCAGCCTGCCAGTGACCGCCCGTGTTTCACGACCTATGCAACCGATTTCCGTCCGCAAAGAAAAACGGCGCCGCGCTTTTCTCTGGTATGCTTACCGGCGCGTCCATGGCCAGCTCAACAAGCGGTATGTGGGCCGGACAAATACCTTGACGATTACTCGACTCGACCAAGTGGCGAGGGAACTCAATACGGTTTGGTAGCTTGACTCGTACGATGGCTGGCAACTCAAATGCCATCCTGTTCAGGAAACCGTGGGATCCAGTTTGAACCTGCAGCAGTCAACCTGGGGAAAACGACCCCGTTTGATGATTGCTCATCATCATAATTCCAGCTTTTCGTTAAGGATAGGCATCATGAATCCCGAACTTCCACCGACAAACAAGACATCCAAAACCAACGGTATGAGATTTTGGAGTATGCCAACCAGCACGGTCTGCGAATCGATGACTGGATGGACATCAC
>CAZAQS010000386.1:3088-4003 GCA_964486825.1 uncultured Anaerolineaceae bacterium
ATTCTTAAGCGAACACCCCTATATCTGTTATAATAAGTATTATAAGAACGTGGTTTTCTTTTTAATTTTTGAAAAATGACCAAGACCATTGCCTATGTACGGGTCTCCACCAACGAGCAAGACCTCCAGAAGAACCGGGCCGACATCCTGCACCTGGCCAATGAGAAAGGCCTCGGCAAGGTTCGCTGGGTGGAGGAGACAGCTTCCAGCCGCATCTCCTGGAAGAAGCGCAAGATTGCCCAGGTTATCGACGAGCTGAGCGCAGGGGACAACCTGATCGTCAGCGAGCTGTCCCGGCTGGGGCGCTCGATGCTGGAGTGCATGGAGATCCTCTCGATTGCCACCGACAAGCAGATCCATCTCTACGCTGTCAAAGGCAACTGGCAGCTCGACGGGTCCATCCAGTCGAAGATTATCGCCATGGCCTTCTCGATGGCGGCTGAGATTGAGCGGGATCTACTTTCCCAGCGCACCAAAGAAGCCCTGGCCGCGAGAAAGCGCGCCGGCCAGAAGCTGGGTAGACCGGCGGGCGTCGGCAAAAGCAAGTTGGACCCGCACCGGCCGGAGATTGAGGGGCTGCTAAAAAACGGCGCCACCCAGAAGTATATTGCGCAGCGGTACAAGACCAGCGAAGTCAATTTGAGTCTCTGGCTTGCCAAGCATGGGCTTCGGCGAGGGAAGGGTAGGAGAGTAGTGTGAGCATCTGGTGGCTAGCCTGCCGGCCGTATTGATAGGCGTCCTACGGTCGCTTTCGTAACTAGGAGCGGCTGTAAGGCTAAGAAAAAAAGCGGTTCTCATCCTGCTCTGAGCTCAACTGTTGGGTCATACCTTCGTATAGACAAAAACAGACAAAGACTACATCCAATGAGACATACAGCTACTTCACGATGTCATAAGCAATTGGCTGATTGGCGG
>CAZAQS010000387.1:0-3949 GCA_964486825.1 uncultured Anaerolineaceae bacterium
AAAGGCCGCATGGGGTCGCCGGAGGCGCGTATCTACCTGGCCTCTCCGGCAGTGGCCGCCGCAACAGCCCTGCGTGGAGTGATCACGGATCCGCGCGAAATTCCATCGTAGGGGATCGATTAAGGGTATCCGATGGTCCGCATTGTGATCTTCGTAGACCCTAGAGCAGCACATACCAATCAGGAGAGCAGTATGTCCAGGATATGGAAATTCGCATCGAATGTAGACACAGACCAGATCGTCCCAGGACGGTTTGCCCCCTATATGCGCCCGGGTGCAGATGTGGGGGAGGCAGCTTTTATCGAAGCTCGACCAGAATTCGCCCGGCTGGCTGCCCCCGGCGACATTTTGGTGGCAGACGAGAATTTCGGCTGCGGTTCGTCGCGCGAATACGCAGTGGAAGCGCTGGTGCGGCGGCAGGTGGGAGCAATCATCGCATTGAGCTTCGCACGCATCTTTTACCGCAACGCCCTCAACCTGGGCCTTCCCCTGTTTGTCTGTCCCGAGGCAGTTGAAAACCTTGAGGACGGCAGCCAGGCAATTCTGGATCTGCCAGGCAGCCGGATAGAGAGCGCAGGGCGTGTCTTTACCCTACCTGAGCTGCCAGCCTTTGCTCGGGAGATACTGGCTGCGGGCGGTATTACCGCTTATGTACGCCAAAACGGGCGCTTCCCCGGAGGGTTGTAGACATGCCGGACTTGTGTGTCATCGAAGGGGACGGGATCGGGCGGGAGGTCATCCCAGCCGCGCTGCTCGTGCTACAAGAGGTGGTCGCAGATCTGGAGATCTTTCCTGCTGAAGCAGGCTGGGATTGCTTCTTACGCCGGGGAGCTGCGCTGCCTCAAGAAACCCTGGAAGCCGTACGAGGCTGCGGGGCGGCTTTGTTCGGAGCGGTGTCCTCGCCATCTCACAAAGTCGACGGCTACCGCAGCCCAATTGTAACTCTCCGCCAGGAGCTGGACCTGTATACCAACCTGCGCCCGGTCCATAGCCTGCCACGTATATCTCCCGCCAAACAGGTGGATCTGCTGATCGTGAGGGAGAATACGGAAGGCCTCTACATCGGGCGAGAGCGGCTGGAAGGCGAGTCGGCGATAGCCGAAAGGGTGATCACCCGGCGGGCAGCCCTGCGCATCGGCCGGCGCGCCCTTGAGCTGGCGCTCCGGAGCGGGCGGCGGAGGTTGACGATTGTCCACAAAGCCAATATCCTACCGTTGACAGACGGTCTGTTTCGAGACTGCATCTACGAAGCAGCCACGGCAATGAGGATCTCTCCGGAAGAGTTAGAGCTTGAAGAGATGCTGGTCGATACAGCTGCCTACCGGCTGATCAGCCAGCCAGAAAGGTTTAGCCTGATCGTGACCACCAATCTATTCGGCGACATCTTGTCCGATGAAGCTGCGCACTGGTGTGGAGGACTGGGATTGGCAGCCTCCCTGAACTGGGGAGAGCGGATCGCCATCGCTGAACCGGTGCACGGCTCCGCTCCCGATATCGCCGGGCAGGGGATCGCCAACCCGCTTGCAGCCATATTAAGCGCTGCGCTGCTGGCGCGCTATGCCTGGGGATTGGAGGAGGCGGCACAGAAAATCGAGCGCGCGGTCCACTCGGCGCTGGCTTTCCATTTACCAATACAGCACCAAAGCCTAGCCCCCAGCACGAGTACGCAGGCGATTACCAGGGTTGTGTTCGATCAGCTTAGATAAGAAGATGGATCTATACAGGTAAGGAGAACCAGATGAAAGTTGCAGTCCTATGCTCACGCATCCGAATCGAAGAAAAATGGATCTTCGAAGCCCTGGACAGCCGCGCAATAGAGTATGACCGGATCGATGACCGCCAGGCGGCTTTCAATTTGAGCAATGCAGACCGCTGGCGAGATTATAATGTGGTGCTGGAACGCAGCCTGTCGTACAAAAATGGGTTGTACTCCTGCCAGGTGTTGAATGCCTGGGGCATCCCGACTGTCAACAGCGCCCAGGTAGCGGCTATCTGCGGGGATAAGCTGGCCACCTCAGCCGCTTTCGAAAAAGCAGGCGTACCTCAGCCGAAGGTATGGTTGGCTTTCACCCCACAAGCTGCCCTGGAAACCATGGAGGCCATCGGCTATCCCCTGGTGCTCAAGCCGGTGATCGGTTCCTGGGGGCGGCTGCTTTCGAAAGTGAACGACCGCGACTCCGCTGAAGCTATCTTGATGCACAAGGAGAACCTGGGTTCGGTGCAACATTCCCTGTACTATATCCAGGAATACGTGCGCAAACCCGGGCGGGATATCCGCAGCTTCGTGATTGGGGACCGCACCGTGTGCGCGATCTATCGCCACTCGCCGCATTGGATTACCAATACAGCTCGCAATGGAAGAGCCGAAGTCTGCCCGGTGACCCCAGAAATCGACCGGCTGAGTGTGGCAGCAGCTGAAGCCGTCGGGGGCGGGGTGATTGCAGTCGATATTTTGGAGCATCCCGAACGCGGCTACCTGGTGAACGAGGTCAACCATACCATGGAATTTCACTCGACCGTGCCTCTGACCGGTGTAGATATCCCTGGCATGCTGGTAGATTATGCTTTGTCGTTGGGCAGTTCGTGATCTCTGCTGGCCATGAACGGAAGACTGGGTATAATTGGGACTAGCTTTATAAATTTGGTCAAAAATCACAGTAGCAAGTTCAAGGAAAGCATACCAGCAAAATATCCAGGAGGGAAAATGGAAACTACACTTGTTCCTTATCTAAACTTTGACGGTCAAACCGCAGAAGCCATGAAATTCTACCAATCCATATTAGGTGGAGAGCTCAACATACAGACTTTTGCAGAAGCCGGTATGGCTGATAATCCGGAGATAGCTGACATGGTTATGCATGCACATCTGAAAAACGAGGCCCTTAACATAATGGCTAGCGATACCAACCCCGATCATAGCCCACCGCTGGCCGCGGGTAACAATGTTAACCTCAGCCTCAATGGGTCCGATGAAGCCAAACTGACACAGGTTTTCAACCGGCTTGCCGCAGGGGGAACTGTCGATATGCCGCTCGAGAAGCAATTCTGGGGTGATACGTTCGGGATGCTGACGGATAAGTTTGGCATTCACTGGATGGTAAACATTTCACCACCTCAGCAATAATATTTAGCTGGTTCCATAGCCAGGCGCTCTCTCCGCCAGCATAAACGATTACCTTTTGTAAGACCGATCTTCAAGCCCTTACGGTCCAGCTTGTCAGCCTGGTGCACGAGACTGTCCAGCCCGACCGCCGCGGACAAGTAATTCGTTCAACGCTGCGTCTATGAATTGGTTGTCCGGGGGATTGGCTCCATAGCCCGCTACGTGGCCCCAGTTCGAGCGGATGACCCTAAGCTCTGCATTCGGCATATGCTGCACCTCGAATTCACTGTTGCATACGTCGAAAAGGAGATCCCCCTCAGACGGCATGACAACAGTTCGCGCCTTGATCGCACGCAGGGCAGCCCGGAAATCCCCTTTGTAGACATCATTTGCGCTGATGTCCGCATTTTGCCAGGTCCACAACGTGGCCATCAGGTCGTTGGCGTCCCTCTGCCGGAAGAAGCCCTCAAAGAAGCGCATAGTGTCCTCAGGAGAGGCAAGACCCAGCTTCTGGTACTCCCGCTCTCGAAAGAAGTCGGGAGCGAATACAAGACTACAGTACACACGGCAGAAGGCTAGTAGTCCCTTAATCGGCGGAGATGCATACCAGCCGTCGCTGAATCCTGCATCGGTGGTCAGTGCGATCCTGGCGGCATCGAGCAGTAGATAGTTGTGAGGTGACGTCCGGGCAGAGCCGCAAATTGGTGCGATGGCATCCACCATTTCAGAGTATAGGGCGCCCCACTGGAACGCTAGCTGCGCTCCCATAGAAAACCCCACCACAAGTCTAAGATGATCGATACCCAGCTGCTCAGTCACGAGAAGATGTTGGCATCTGACGTTGTC
>CAZAQS010000388.1:0-3943 GCA_964486825.1 uncultured Anaerolineaceae bacterium
GGATTGTAGACCTGGTCGAGGCCTGTATTCATCAGGTTCAGAGAGAACGAAATCAGAGCGATGGTGATGATTACTGGTAGGTACGCCCACCATTTACCCAGGATATGTGCCTGGTAGATCATTGCCCAATTCATCATCAGACCCAATGTGGGCGATTCGGTGGTTCTGGGACCCAGCCCAAGGATCGACAACCCAGCCTCGGCCAGGACCGCCGCAGAGATTTGCAGAATCAGCGCCATGAATACGTAAGAAGCGATGTAGGGGAGAATGTCTGCGAAAATGATGCGAGGGAGTGGGTGTCCTGATAGTTTCGACAGATTGACATGGTCACGGTTGCGAAGGGAAAAAACTTGAGAACGCACAGCCCTGGCAGTCCATACCCAGGAAGTGAACCCAATCACAACAGCAATGGTAAAAGCACCGCGTTGGTCCTGCCCGATACTGTATGAAATCAAGATCAACAACACAAAGGTGGGGATGACGGTGAAGATATTGGTGAAGAACATGATGACGTCATCGACCACCCCGCCGACATACCCCGCGAGCAGGCCAAGGATCAATCCGATTGAGGTGGCGATCACCCCTCCCACAAGACCAATGATCAACGATACGCCGGTAGCCGCCACCAGTTCCACCAATACATCACGTCCGAAGTTGTCGGTTCCAAGCACGAGCAGCCGCACGTTTGGAACCTGGGTGACATTCACATAATCCGTTTGTTCGACGGTGTCCGCCGCCTCCAAAGTGCCCGTATCCGCATTTTGAGCTGCAATGGTTGCCCCTTCTGTCGCCAGAATTCCCTTGAGTGAATTGTTGAGGCGGATATAATAGTTTCGTTTGGCGTTCGTCATCCCGGAGATTTTCTTCTCGGGAGCATAATTGTTCACCCACTGATCGATGAGTTGTTCGGTATGCGCGGTATCGATTTCACTCTCTGGAATCCCGTACCCCACAAGCCAATCTTTTATGGACTGGCGATCATCTCCGCTCAACTTGCTGGCAATTCGCTTCTCAGCAGCATCATCCAACTTCAGTATGTACGTTGGAGAACTCAGGCTGTCATAAACATTGACATAGATCCCGGGTGGGAAGAAAGTACCCTGAGCGACGATTGCCAATGGTGCATCTTTCACAAACAGCGGAAAGAGCAACACCGTTAGAACAATGAAGGCAAAAATGGAAAAACCAACGACAAATTTACCCGATCGAAGAACCTGTCGAATCGTATGTCTCATAACAGCCTCTGTCCTTAATCAGACTGCGACGCTTTAATGCGCGGGTCGATGAAGCCGTATAGAATTTCGATGGCAAACGTCGAGATCAGCACCATCAGCGTGACGATCAACGTGGATGCCGAGATCAGCGGATAATCCTGAGCCAGCACGCCATTGAGCAGTGTCGTACCTAGCCCGGGATAGCTAAAGATGATCTCTGCTACCAGCGCACCGCCAACGATGGTACCGATCGATAATGCCAGACCGGTAACCTGTGGAAGCATGGCATTCCTGAATACATAGCGGACGATCTTCCGGTCTTTGATACCCAAGAAACGGCTGAATTTCACATAATCTGCATTTAGCTCATAAATACACATGGAGCGCATGCCAATCGCTTGACCACCGATGATGATCAGCACGAGCGACCAGAAAGGCAATTGGTAATGGACGATCACAGACCATATAAAACCCCAGCTTAGGTTGGGAATTAAATCAAACCCATATCCGCCCGAGGTGGGGAACCATTTCAATTTGACCGCGAAAATGACAAGCAAGATGACCGCCATGCCAAATGCCGGTAAACTGCTTACAAAAATACTGAGGGGCATGAGTACTTTATCATAGCTCCCTTTAAGATAAGCAGCCATTGCGCCGAGCAGATTCCCGATCAACCAGCCGACGAAGATCGCCGGTAACTGCAGACCAACCGTCCACCAGATGGAAGTTCTGAGAATGTCTGCAACCGGCCTGGGATATTCGCTGAACGAGATGCCAAAATCACCCCGGACCACATTTCTCACATAGAGGAGAAATTGTTCGAGCATCGGTTTGTTGGTGCCGAACAACTCTGCGTATTGGTTATATATCTGTTGAATCGCTGACGGACTGCTGATGCCCCTGACAACTCTGGATGTAATGACAGCTACGGGATCTCCCGGCATCAGGCGAGGCAGGATGAAATTCAATAGGAAGGCAGCAATGAATGTAATAAAGAACCAAAAGAACTTTTTTCCGAAATACCTGTAGTATCCTTTCAACCCACCACCTCCTCTTGATGCACTCGATAAGGAACAGCCATGTTCCGGGTAAGGGAACATGGCTGTTGTGTTACATCACCCGTTACGGATTTACCACCTCGAGGTTATACAGTCCTGCGATACCGTAACCTTTGACGAGATCCGTCGGTGGGATGGGTGGATTGCTGCCATCCTCCGCGTTGGGGAAGTTCGTCCAAACAGTCTCGTTCACTGTATGGAACCAAGTGGGGCGGTACATGAGGGAGAATGAAGGAACATCGGTCAGGTAGATCTGGGTGAGTTCCGTGTAGTACTCTTTAAGCTTGGCCTGATCGGTTTCGCCCGGGATCAAAACGATCAATTCATCGGCACGAGGATTGACGTAGCCACCCCAGTTGCCGTTCCAGTTGTTTGAGGTGCCGGCGAACTCGGAGCTCATCAACTGGCGGGCGCGGCCCCAAGGACTGGTTGGGCTGGCGCCGTTGCTCCACACCATGAAGATGTCATAGTTATTCACCTTCGCGTCGGTGAAGACGGTCTGGTAAACAGCCCAATCGGGGAACTCTGTCGTGATATCAATACCGATCTTCTCTCCGGCGGCAGCAACGATCTCAATGGCAGCCTGCCAGTCGGACCAACCGTGGGGGCAGAGGGCCTTGTAGGTAAGCTTCTGACCATTGAGCTCACGCCAGCCATCGCTATCTGAATCAACGATACCTGCATCGTCCAGGAGTTTCTTGGCGCCTTCTATGTCGTTGCCGGCCCACTGCAGGTCCTCGACCGCCTCGTGATCGAACAGCGCCTGTTCACCCTCGGTCGGGTTCATGATCGAGCGGGGAACCTGGTTGAAGGTCGGAGACTGGTTGGTCATAGCGTTGGCAATGATCGTGTCATAATCAACTGCCATGGCGATGGCCTTGCGAACCGCCACATTGTCCAGGCCGTAGGATTTCAGGTTGAAGTAGGCGGTTGGAAGGGTCTCTGCGACCATATAGGGAGCTTCTGGCAGGTAGGTGGAGATGGGCAGCTTATCCTTCAGCCACAGGTCCTGGACATTAGAGTTGAATTGCTGGCTGACATCCACCTCGCCTGCTTGCAGAGCAGTGGTACCGGCAGCATTATCCTTGAAGATCGTGTGCGCCAGGTACTTCGGAACCGGCAGCTTGCCCCACATGGAGGCGTCCTGACCCCAATAGTTGTCATCACGAACGAGGACAACCTTCTGATTGTCATTGAAATATTTGGTGTAAGGGCCGGACCAAACCACGTCTAATGCACCATCGGCTCTGAATGCAGCCGGATTGCCCAGGGCGCGCCCTTCCAGTACCTCGGTCCAGGCTTTCTGGACGACATAGACATGGCTGAGGTATTGGGCGACTTGCAGAGGATTAACAGCCTTGCCGCTCGCATCCAGTTTCGCCTTGATCACGACCGTCTGTGGATCTACCGCTTCTATGGTTTCGATGTAATCCTTATAAGCCGCGCCGTTGTTGGTTTCATATTTGATATGGGATGCGAAGGTATAGGCCACGTCGTCAGCAGTCACCGGGGTGCCGTCGCTCCACTTTGCGGCAGGCTTGATCTTGAAGGTGAGCTCGGTCATGTCCGCGTTCCATGTATAATCGCCATCAGCCAGCAGCGGATACTGCTTGCCGTCGAGCATGTTGAACATATACGGGGCTTCGAACATGGTGAGCTGGGCACTATAAT
>CAZAQS010000389.1:0-3934 GCA_964486825.1 uncultured Anaerolineaceae bacterium
AGCAGTACTTACCCTCCGATGGTGATTTTGAACTCGCAGGCATCCTCACCGTTTGCACGGCAGGAAGTCTCTTCGATGTCGTGCTCCTGGCCGGTAGCCCAGTAGAGGCATCCCCGCAACAGTCCCAGGCTCACGTAGCAAATCCGCTCTGACTCGCTTTGCCCCAGGGTGCCGGGGCTGGCTTTATCGGCCAGGAGCAGGTCAAGGTCCAGAGTATGAACCGTCACATCCCCTCGCTGGTCAGCGAGCAGTTTGGCGAGCAATTCCAGGGCAGGTTTCCGGCGCGCACTAACAGGCAATCCAAAAATAAATTTAGATTGAGCTTTCACCCCCAGAGGCGCATTGCCCAGCAGGCGCCCCCACATGTTGCTCCCCACCCGCATTAAGATTCCGCGTGCGCCCCGTCCGTAGTAGGTGCGCATGGCTTTTTGTAACCCGGCATAAGTTTCGGCCGCAGCTGTACCGTTCATGGAGCCCCATCGAGCAGGGTCGGACCGGTCAGGCGTCAGACCGGCTTTCTCCAAAACGATAGAAAGTTTTTCCTGTCCCAACTCGCTGGCAATCGTCTCTACGAAATGGTGCAAAAAACGACTGACCGGCGTACGACTGCTCACCTGTCCAACTCCCTGACTTCGAAGCGGCAATGCGGATCGCCTTTAGCTGTGCACATAGTTTCGAGGATCCGAAATTCCTGGCCGGTTGCCCAATGTACGGCTTCCCCGATCGAGCCGATATAGAGATGGCAGATCGCATCCGTGCTCTGGCGACCGTGGCAAATCGCGCAGGAAGCATCACAATACGCCAGGGTGTTGTCCACTTCTTCTACCCAGGCTTCCACCTGAGGGTTCGATTTCTTCAGCGCGTTGACCGTTGCATTCAAAATAAATTTGATGCGCTGTTTGGTCGGCAATAATTTCAAGGCTGCCCCTGCCAGGCCGAGCAAAGCTGCCTGCTCGCGGACGGCATATTGGAAGGATGCCTTGCCGATACGGCGTAACATGCCACGCCCGCCGCGCCCATAAAACTCCTCGATTGCTTCGTTCAAGCGGGCATAATCCGATGTTTTGATAGCGGGATTCAGGTCATCCGGCGGGAAATTTCCAATAAAGCGCTCCAGTCCGCTGGTCCGCAAGACCGTGTTCAGGCCGTTTTCCCCCATTACTTCTTCGGCAGAGACCAACGCCTGCCGCACCAGGGCATTCACGATGACCGCATCTTCTCTCGCCATGCCAGCCTCCTTGTACCGCAATTATCTAAACTTTGTGGTAATTTACGTTTGTCAAAAGATAAGAGTTTAAGGTAGCCTTACAGGTTTAAGTGGTTGCCCCGCCAAGGGCAGGGCGGGGTTGCCCCGCCAAAGGTCGGCGGGATTACCCCGCCAAGCTGGGGGCGGGAATTCGGTACTAACCGGAAGACGGAACTGAAAAAGCATACACCGGGAAATTCTCACCGGTCAAAATAAACCCCATCTTCCTGTACAGTGCCAGTGAAGCGAGATTGTCGCTCTGTGTATTGACGGTCAGGCGAGCAACTCCCTTGCGGTTCAAGCGCTGAAGCAAATCAGTGACCATCAACGAACCAAGCCCCCGCTGCTGCGCCTCAGGCCGGACCGCGAGTCTGGCGAGGTGGGCCCCAAACGGATTCGCGGTACTGATCTGGTACCCGGTCAACCCCCTGGCATCTTCTGCCACGGTTGCCGCAGTCGCTTGTGGCAGGGCTTTTTTTAGAGCTGTAAGCGGATTCTGCCAGAGCGGCATGAAGGCATTCGCGTCCAACTCGGCAACTGCCGGTAGGTCATCGGTCTTCATGGCGCGGACTTTTACCCCATCAACTGGCAGACTCCCGGGAATAGGGCTATCCTTCCACTCGAGCATGAGGATGTCTTGATAATGGGTGAAGTTGTTTCTAATCAGCAAATCGCTCAACCATTGCTGCATAGCGATCAATGCGACTGTTACACCGCCCTGCTGTCCGATATTTTTTTGGGCAGTACTCCAGAGCACATTCCAGGCGTCATCGAGTGAAAGCTGCCTGGAATGAGCAAACAGCCGCACCCAGGCCACGCCCGCAGGGTCCTGTGGGCAGGCTAGGGCTGCCACAACCCGTCCGTTGTCTTCCACCACCCAGTAATATGGAGAGCCCAGCCACTCCAGCGGTGCATGCCAGTCCAGGTGGCGGTGCACGTGGGATTCAAAGAACATCAAATTTGCAATCTGATGTTGATCCTGGGGGACTGCCGGGCGAACCTGGAGGCTGACCTCGATCATCGTTTAATGCGTACTAGAAATCTCAAAAATCTTTGCATTAGAGTGGGTTTTTTTGTTGACTCAACTGAGCCGATCATCGAAAGCGCCGAATCGATCATTTTGCCACGCCGTAGTTTGATCGCTGCGGCTGACTGCAACACGATGGAGCGCATTTCAGTTTCCCCCGCCTCTGCAAATAGAGCCGCAGAACGCTCATAGGCTTCCAGGGCTTGATCGATTTTTTTTAGCGCTTCCAAGGCTGCACCCTGGTTGCCAAAAGCCATTGCCTGTCGCTCTACGTGACCAGCACGGGCGAATATTTCGTCTGTACCAGCAGCTGCCTCGTAAGCTGGTTTTGCTTTCCCCGCTTGCAATAAGGCCACGCTCAAGTTGTTTTTCATCTCGGCAGCGTTGAGGGTATCCTCCAGCGCTTCATAATTAGAAGCAGCTTCGGTAAAGAACGAGGCGGCCCGGTCAAAATCCTTGGCTGCAAAGGCCTCTTTCCCCTGTTCAGCGAGATGTTCTGGGTTATTAATCATGCTCTTACCCCTTAGAGAGTGATATCGAGTAAATCCTCGGCCACGGAACGAAGCTTGTCGGTGGACATTTCACTGAGCTTGCGCGCCAGGTCGAGATACGGCCTGTTGACCGGTTGGCAGACAAAATTCTGGAGTTCGACCGGCATATCCAAAAACTGCTCGATCGCTTTTTGTTGTGTCATCCATTGACCGACTGGTCCGCCCTGGTCGAAGAATGTCTCGACCCGCCCTCCCAGCACTTTGAGGATGACCTCCAATTCAGGCAACGGGATTGGAAGCTCTCCCAACTCATATCGTTCCAGATGGCTGGCTGAAATACCGGTCTGCTCGGATATAGATTTGATGGACAGGCTGGCATTCATCCGTGCCTGGCGCAGGAGTGCCCCGATCATACGCTGGCGCAGTCCGGTCAGGCGAGGCAGATCCAGTTCGGCGATACGTGCCGGAACATCTGAAAGGGTTTTATTTTTCCAAAAGTGGTTAATGGGAAGGTCGAGATAATAGACCAGCGTTTCCAACTCAGGCAGAGATGGCGCCCTGTTTCCTTCTTCATAGGCAATAAAAAGGTCGTTGGTCACATTGATGGCAGCCGCGCATTCTTCCGTGCTTCTACGCGAAGCCAGACGCGCATCTCGGATCAGGATACCGAGTTTTTTTGAGCGGATCTTAACCTGGGCTTGCATATCCATAGTACCTCAACGTTTTCTTTCCGAGCTCCCAAATTCAGGTTTATTAATTATAGCAGAGAACCATTTGCAGTTGTCTCACCGTTTTTGGCCTCTGTTGTTGAGCATTTCCGAAATATTGGCTCCAAATACTTCGGCGCCCAATTTAAATCCAGCCGCTTCGAGACGTGACGAGAAGAGCGGGCGGATGCCGGTTGCCTTCAGATCGCCCATTACCTTGCCCTCGGTTGTGACCCCTGTTTGTTCAAACTTGAAGACATCGGTGAGCACAACGATATCGCCCTCCATGCCCGCTACTTCTGTGATCGCCGTTACTTTGCGGGTGCCGTCTTTCAGCCGTGTTTGTTGGACGATTAAATCGACTGCTGAGGCAATCTGTTGTCGCACGACCTTCAGCGGCAAATCCATGCCTGACATGAGAACCAGGGTTTCGAGTCGCGCAATCGCATCGCGCGGTGAGTTG
>CAZAQS010000390.1:0-3909 GCA_964486825.1 uncultured Anaerolineaceae bacterium
TTTCGCCATACAGGCGGGCGTTCTCCAGGGCGCTGGCCACCTGGCTTGAGAAGATTGTGGCAGGTTTCAAATCGCTTTCTTGCAGGTTTTCCCCCCAGACCCATAACGTGCCAATCACTTTTTCCCTCACGATGAGCGGCAGGAAAATGATCCTGGTTAATTCTGCCACCCCGATCACCTGGAGAAAGCGTCTCAACAGGTGGGCTTTCAATTCTGGGAACGCAGCCATGAACATCGCTAGCGGTTCGGCCGTGAAGACCGCCTGCCCTTGCTCGATCACCTGTTGGTAATAAAGGAACCAATCCTTGGAAATTTGCAGATCGCGCAGGCTGATCTTGACCAATTTCTCGGCCAAAGTAATGGCCTTATTTTTAATTGAAAGATACTGGATCTGCAGGGTTTGGGATTCTGGCTTATGTAAAGCTACGGTGCAGGCTAACCCCATCTGGTTGAGTTCCTCCCCCAGGGTGCACAATATCGCCTCAAGGCCGGTGGTCGTTTCGATCAAGGCGGCCACGTGGCCGAGTGCCATGATAAAGCGGTTGGCTCGCGCCAGCCGGGCAGTTTGCTCCTGTTGGGTCTCCAAAAGGTGGGTTTTCCAGATCGCCAGGGCGATCTGGCTGGCAGCCAGGCTGGCAAGCGTAATTTCTTCCGGGTCGAGGTGGTGCGCACGGTTGTAGTTGATCAGCGCCGCGCCAATCTTTGTTCCATCGGCAATTAGGGGCAGGCCTAAGATCTGCCCAACTGGATAGTGGGCAGCAAGCCGTGGGCTGATATAGGGAGTATTGAAGGCATCCTCTATGATCAGCATCCGCCCAGACGTTAACACCGAGGCAGTCAGGGTGATCTCGCCTGGTTCTATTTTCATCGCCATAAAGATGTGCTTGTGAGGGCCATAGGCTGCCGCCGGGATTGTCATTTGCCGGCTTTCATCCCACAATGTGATCAGGATGCCGTCGGCGTAGACCAGCTCTCCCAGGCGGTCGGCCATCATTTGCAACATGGTCTTCTTGTCGGGAGCGCTGATCGCCGCGTGGGTAATATCGTTTAAGAGGGCTGCCTGCCGGGCGAAGCGCTGCACCTCTTCAAACAGGCGAGCATTCTCGATCGCCAGGGCAGCCTGGTTGGCAAATGCTTGCAGGCGCCGGGCGTGGATCTGCGAATAGAACCCCGTTGTCGCACTGTTAGCATTGATAAAGCCAATCAGCTGGCTTTTGACCTTCAGAGGGGCGCCAGCGTATGAGCGGATCCAACTTGAACTTGGTAACTCCATCCAATCGGGTGACTGGCTGGTATCCGTGATCACGATGGGTAACCCGGTTTCTGCCATTCGCTGCAGGCTCTTGATCTCCTTTACCTTCAGGCGCAGATCGGAAATGTCCTCTGCCTGCCGCAGTTCGGCATAACCCTGGAAGCGGACGATGCGAGCCACACCTGACTCAACCAGCATGATGTGGACTGCATCAGACGGGATGACGCGGCCGATTTGGAGCAGGATACGATCGAATACTTCTTCCAGGCAGAGCGTGCTGTTGAGCAGCCGGGCGATTTCCTCGAGCGCCTCGGCCAGAACACGCTGCTCGGTTTCCGACTGTTCCAGCTTTTTCCTCTCGGTCACGTCGCGCCAATAGACCACAAAACCATCGCCCAATTTCACCGCCCGCACGTCGAAGGCTCGCGCCAGGTACTGTCCACCCCCATAAACGTCCTCGTAAAAGAGGCTTTCCTTGATGTAGGGCTCGCCTGTTTCGACGACCTGGATGTATTCTTCTATCAAGCCGGTTTCATTGTGTCTGGGCAGTAGCTCGAGCAATGTGTGGCCAATCTGCTCCTCCGCGCTCCTGTGGTTCAACCGGCAGCCTGCTTCATTAATGTATTCGTAACAAAAATCTACAATCCTGCCGGCCTCATCCCGCACTGAAGAGAATATAGCCAGGCCATCGAGCAACGCATCTACGGACGTGCGAAACCAGGCGTCATTTTCGATGAACAATAATTCGCCTGTAGGGATCTGGGTGGTAACAGCTGGATAACACTGTCCCATAATTGGGTATCTATGACCTCACCGGGGCTAAAGTTTTGCCGATTTTACCTTAAGGGGAGATGAATGAGAGTTTCAATCTTGCAAGTCGTGGGAGTGGCTTACCAAATTGAAATTTATATCATTAGCTGGCTGGTCGCCGGGCTGTCCTTAAAGCCTGCGCTTCTGCTGTCCGGGCGTAGTTTGTCAGCCGGGCAGTGTATACACGGTGGCTGGGGTAGTGCGCCCGGATCACCGCCAGGATGGCCACTGTGCGCTCCTCCAGCGCCTGCAGGGACTCGCCGCTGAATGCCAACATGGTGCGAAGCATGAGCAGGATGGAGACCAGGGTGAGCTGTTGCGCCAGGGTCAGCGTTTCGATCTCGCCATCTGCTATCTCATCAGCGATCTGCCCGGCGGCGCGCATTATGGCCGGTCCAGGTGTGGGTAAATGAATCGATTCTGCCAGGCTTTTAATAACCAGGCAGGTGCAATGGGCGACGATATCGCCGGCTGCATAATCTTCCAGTCTCTGGCTGGCCTTCTCAGGTTGCCCGGCAATGATCTCTAAAATCGCGGCGCACAATGGATAGTCCGTAGCTTTATCCTGGGAATGCAGGGTATCCAGAAATGCCTGGGGATCAGCGCGTTCGAACACCAGCGGCGGGATCAATGAGACCGTCAGGAGAGCATCGCTGACCTTTGTCTCCAATGCGAAGATCAATAACAGGTTAAGGTCGATTTGGCTGTCAGGCAGGTAAGTCACCGGGACGGCTGCATCGAGGAAGACCAGGTCTGGGTCAGCCGGCAGTGCATTGCGGGCGTGAGCCCAACGGGCGTTTTGTGCCGCCGCTTTGAGATCACCCCGCGAGGCAGCCGCCATGGCTTCCAGGTTCGCCGCCTCCACGTCGTAGTCGCGGATCTTATCCAGATACGCTTGCGCCAATTCTCGTTGGCCGGCGAACAGGAAACCCCGCGCCAGGTGCTTGAGATCCTCGTCCGTCTGCTTCCATGATCCTAACGGCAGCAGCATGCGTACCATGTTAAGGTAAATGAACCCCGAACAAACCATTTCCATCGCTTGCAATGCGCTGATCTGGGCAAACACGGCCTGTGCCTCAGTGATGAGGCCTGTGTCGCCAGCTGTGACTGCCTGCTCCAGGGCCATGCCCAGCCCGCGCACCTCCGCCACAGAGAGCAATTCGAAGACCAACTGGGTAAACCCATTCAGACCGGCTGTTACCACCCCCGTGCTTATCGCCAGGAACTGGAGCAGGGCCGCGAAGGTGAAAGTATCGATGATCAGGAAAACCAGGAAGTACAGGCGCGGATCCCCTACCGTACGCCGCATGCTGGCCTTTAATTCGTGCGGATAAACCAACATGGAGGCATGCCGGGCGAAGATGTTAGTTGCCAGCGCTGCAAAAAGCAAGCGGGTGGGCATTTCTCCCCCCTGCCCTCGCCAGGCCAGGAGTAACAGGCCGGCCGGCAGCAGTGCGAACAAGCCGGCATCCAGGGCGAATTGAAGGTAAAACAGCCGGTTGGGAGAGCTGATCTTTGGTTGTAACCGGCCGGAGGCAGACTTACGATATAACGGGCGTGTGATCAACCAGGCTACCAGGTGTTTAGGCCACAGCACAGCCCGGGCAATGATAACCAGGCTGGCGGATACCTGCCGTTGCCCGCGGGTCAGGGGCGGGTCAGCACTCAAGTCGGTGCTGGCCAGGTCAGCCAGGAACGTGTCCCAGGCTTCCATGCGCCACGCGACGAAAAAAACTCGCCGGATAGATCGGATGGTCAAGACCGCCGCAACCGACAGATAGACGGCCAGGGTGATCGGGCGCGGCCATTTGAAGACGGCCGCTGCCAATCCTGCCAGCAGGGCCAGC
>CAZAQS010000391.1:0-3900 GCA_964486825.1 uncultured Anaerolineaceae bacterium
GGGTGTGATCCTGACCTTCCCGCCGGTTTTTGAAGCGTTCGAATAGGAAATCCCTTTACCGTTACTGCCTGGAGAAAAGGAGCAAATGATGACAAAAGTCACCGAAGATTTTACCCTTCATACGGCAATGGTTGGGTAAATGCCGGCTGGCGAAAAGGAGATCCTCCGTTATCGCTGGGCTTACGTCATGCTACGCATCGAGTACAAATTCACAAGGTCAGTGAGCAAAAATGCGGATGTCTGAATACGTTATCTTGCTCTTGTTACCCTCAATATAGATTGTATAATGTAAAACATCTTTTATCCTCGATATATGAAAGGGATTTACCATGAATACCACGCAACATACCACGAATACCAAGGAGAATATTGGTCCAATTAAAAGGGCAGAACTTTTATCCTCCCTTGGAGCTGGCGTATTAGGCGCGGGTATTGCCCTTCTGTTGGCGAATATCCTGGCCAATTATGCGATCCCGATCCTCCTGCTCGGCCTGGTTGCACACACTGTTGGCATGTCCCGAAAGCACTCACTTGAGCAACAGGTCAACCAGACCCGCGTGTGGTGGGTGGAGGGGCTGTATTGGTTCTGCTGGCTGGCATTGGCCGCTCTGTTACTCTACATTCTTATCGGCTTAATTTGATCTGGCATTCTGGAGATAGCTTACGCGAAGTATCTTCATCCCTGTCCCAACCAGAAACTATGCAGAGATAAAGCGCTGGCTATAACGGTAAATATATAACCTACCAAAACAATAGCAAGTATATTGATGTTTGCATGAATAGCAGTTTATAAAATCCTTTTTCACGCCCATGCGTTCAGGACGGCGCGCTTATTTTGCATGAGATTCGAGATGAATACAGTTGCTCAAAAGGACAATAATCGGTCTCGTGGGTCAGGACTTATTCTGGCTGGTGCTATACTGCTGATCACCGGCTTGCTCCTAGCTGTGATCTTCCTGGCCCTGGACTTCAAGACGGCGTTCAGCAGCACCACAGACGATACGCAGTGGATAACCATGAACTCCGGGAAGGGGTACGCCGAGGGCCTACCCCTGGTCATTCTCGTACAGGCCCCAGACAACCTGGTTGAGCCGCTGCGCCAGGCGTTATTCAACCGGATGGGGACTCTCGCACCTTTTTCGACTATGGAATTAATCGAGACACCAGCATCGGAGCCGGGCTCGGCTGCGCTGGTGGTCGTAGTCGATCGACGTACCTACATCTGGACGCCGGTCTATGCGGCCGCGAACCTGTCCGTGCGGGTCGCCTTCGCTAGCGACGGGCGGGTCGACTGGAATCGGTTAGGTGAGATCGACACGGTCATGCAGGCCAGCCCCGAGGTTCGTATGAGCGGCGACCTGGAGATCCGGGATCGTTCGCTTGGACTGATCTCTCGCCCTGGCTACCGGAGATATATTACGGGGCAAATCAGCGACAAGGTGATAGAAACCATCAAGACAGCCTTTACCAGCTCCACTCCCTGAGCAACCAATCAATCCAATATCAACGATCATGCACCACCAAAAAGGAGCAACCATGAAAACCCCTCAGAAAAACTCCGATAAAGCTGGTCGCACTTCGTTGCTAACACAAGATGATCAAAGGAGACTGCCATCCTTCGACAGGTTCAGGAATAGAAAAAATCAAGATGAAATCCTTTAGCCTGGTACTCAACACTTTCACCTGGCTGGCGATTCCAGTCGCCTGGATGACTGCCAACTGCACCGGCGATTGCCAGGCCAGCGCTGGCATCTTGTTCAACACCGCGAACTGGCTCAACCTGATTTTCGGGCTTTTGGCTACCCTTGCTCTGGCGTTTCAACTCCGTCGAAGGATTGTCCCCACTTAAGGGATTCAGTAACCCTAGAGATTGAAAGGATGAATTCCAATGAACAAATGGTTACGACGCATCCTCAAAGTACTAGCCATTCTGGTCGGCGTATTGGTAGTGCTGGTCGTTATCCTGGTAGTCTATGTGCAGTTTACCTGGGATCGCCAGGTGAGCCGGGCAGCCCTTCAGATGCACGCACCAACCGACGTGCAGGCGGTGGCGCGAGGGGAATACCTGTTTAATTACAGTCTGAACTGCTGGGGCTGCCACGGCTCACAAGGCAGCAACAGCCCTGATGAGCCGCAGGCCGGCGGTCTCGAGTTCGACTTGACAAACATTGGCCTACCGGGAGGCTTCGGTTATTTATACGCCTCAAACATAACGCCTGACCTCGAGACGGGCATTGGGACCTGGTCTGACGGCGAGCTGGTGCGGTCGTTCCGCGAGGGGCTTGATCCTGATGGGCATCTGCTCTTCCCCATTATGGAAGCCGAATGGTGGAGCGGCTTGAGCGACGAGGATGCCCTGGCCCTGGTAGCCTATATGCGCTCTCTGCAGCCGGTGCGCAACGAAGTTCCAGACAGCCGATTATCATTTGCCGCGAAGGCACTGATTGCGTTGGGGGTTATGAAAGCCCAACCAGCCATTACAGAACCTGTCGTAGCGCCGCCTAGAGGCGCTACCGCTGAGTATGGGGAGTATCTGGTCTACCACGCCTCCACATGTGTCGGATGCCATATGCCGCGCGATTTCAATACCGGACAGTACGACTTTACCCGGCCTTTCGGTGGGGGTCTCGCACCGTTCCCCGAGGAGGGCTTCATCACAACTGGCTCCAACCTCACGCCGGACCCGGCTACGGGAATTGGCAATTGGACAGAGGAGCAATTCATGGCTGGCATGCGCACAGGCCTCCGGCCGGATGGGACGGTGATGCTGCCATTCATGCCCTGGCCTTCATATTCCCGCTGGAATGAGGATGACTTGCGTGCAGTCTGGTTGTATCTGCGCTCTCTGGAACCCATCGCCCACGAGGTCCCCACTTCCACATTGACTGGAGCAGCAGCCACCGGAACAGGCGCCGTGCGGGGCGAGGGTCTTTTCGACGTGTACTGTGTCATCTGCCACGGCGAGAAGGGAAGCGGAAGCCTATTCACCAACGTCGCCCTCAAGGAGGCAGCAAGTGGTATGGACGACGCGACGTTATCCGGTTTCATCTCCGAGGGCTTGCCCGGCATCTCTATGCCCGGCTTCAGCAAAACCCTGACAGACGAGCAAATCGCAGACCTGGTGGCCTTCATCCGCACCTGGTAGTAATTGCCCAGTATGATGAATCGTTCAGGGCAGAAAGGAGCATCTCACAACGCTCGTTGCCATCACGAACCTGGAGAGTAAAATGACAACCGAATTAATCGGGAGTATCGCACGAGACTTTCTTGCCTTCACATTCTTCTGACTTATCAATGCAACTTAAACTGAAACCTCGTCAAAAAACTTCGGACAGGAGGTTACAAAACGTTTCGCGAGTGGCGGTCATGGGCGGCGGTCCAGCGGGTTCGTTTTTCAGCTATTTCCTGCTCGATATGGCTGAAAGGGTTGGGATGGAGCTGCAGGTCGACATCTACGAGCCGCGCGATTTCTCACTGGCAGCCTCTCAGGGCTGCAACATGTGCGGAGGCGTCATTTCCGAATCTCTGGTACAAAACCTGGCCGCGGAAGGCATCAATTTGCCTACAACCGTCGTACAGCGGGCCATTGATTCCTATGTATTGCATACCGATGTGGGCAGCCTGCATATCGGAAAGCCACGAGATGAAAAACGCATCGCCGCCTTGTTCCGGGGAGCCGGGCCGCACGGGATCAAAGAATTCAAATGGGTGGGGTTCGATAATCACCTGCTGAAATTGGCAGAAAACAAAAGCGCTCGAATCATCAACACCCGGATCACGTACGTCGAACGATGCGACGGTGAGCTGCTGGTAAAAACCCGGACTAATCCCGGACAGATCTACGAGGTGAGATCACCCGCGAGCAGTATCAGCTCAAGAAACAAAATATTGGATAAGACA
>CAZAQS010000392.1:0-3877 GCA_964486825.1 uncultured Anaerolineaceae bacterium
AACCTTGCCAGAAGCTCCCCTGGTAATTGAGCTCGGCGGGAAGGTAGAGATATTGCCTTACTTGGACGACCATTCAACCACTGGAATCATAGAGCGCATTCGGCAGATTTATATCGATAATCCGGTCGCTCCCAACAAAACGGAAGGGAGAGGCTATGCAGAATGATACCCGCTGGCAGCAGGCGTCCCGCATATTATGCATCCGCCTGGATTCACTGGGAGATCTATTGATGACGACTCCTGCCATGCGCGCCCTGAAGGAATCTGGCCCTAGCAGGTCGATTACACTGTTGACATCACGTGCAGGATCCATTGCCGCCCGCCATATCCCCCAGGTTGACCAGGTTATTGAATATGAAGCACCTTGGATGAAGGCTTCACCTATGCGCACGGATAGCCACAACGAATACTCGTTGGCATCCCAACTTCAGAAGGCTGGATTCGATGCAGCCGTCATCTTCACTGTTTACAGCCAAAGTCCATTTCCCGCTGCTTTCCTTTGCTACCTGGCTGAAATCCCTCTCCGCCTGGCGCATAGCTTCGAGAACCCCTACCAGCTGCTGACAAATTGGGTTCCGGATAAGGAGCGTCTAAACGACCGCCGGCATGAAGTCCGCCGCCAGCTAGACCTTGTGGCCTCAGTTGGAGCGCGGACCCAAGACGAGAAGCTCTCGTTTATAGTCCCAGCACAAGCTTATCGTCGCTTATCCCAAAAGTTGCATAATCTCGGTCTGGGGGAGGGCGATCCCTGGATGGTGATACACCCTGGCGCTACAGCTGAATCACGGCGCTATCCACCCGCTCAATTTGCTGCTGTTGCGGATCTCATTACCAATGCGCTTGGCCTGCAGGTGATTTTTACAGGCCAGAAGCAAGAGCAGCCCTTGGTCGAAAGTGTCCGGGAAGCAATGAGGGTCAAGTCTTTTTCGCTTGCAGGGGCTCTAAATCTGGGCGAGCTGGGCGCTTTGCTCACCAAGGCTCCTTTGCTAATCTCGAACAATTCCGGCCCTGTACACCTGGCTGCTGCTGTTGGCACTCCCATCGTGGATTTATACGCTTTGACAAATCCTCAACACACCCCATGGGGAGTGCCCAATCGAGTGCTCAACCACGATGTCCCCTGCAAGTACTGCTATAAAAGTATTTGCCCAGAAGGACATCATCACTGCCTGGTAAAAGTCTCTCCGGAAGAGGTAGTTCACGCCGCTCAAGAGCTTCTTGTCGAAACCTCTCCCAGCCTGATCAAGAAGAAGGTGACCGTATGAGGAATCCTGTGGACGTTCTGATACCGACCTTCAACCGCCCAGCTGCTCTTGCAGTAACCTTGACGTCACTGGTTTACCAATCCTTTCAGGAATTCAGGGTCATCATTTCAGACCAATCTGACCGGATGGATATCGCAGATTCTGGAGAGATCAAAGCAGTTACCAACGTGTTGAAGCTACATGGGGTAGAAGTAAAGATCCATAAACACCTGCCACGCCGGGGAATGGCTGAACAACGCCAGTTCCTTCTGGATCTTTGCCAGGCCCCCTTCGCCCTGTACCTGGATGATGATGTCATCTTCGAGCCATTCGTGATTAGCAATCTGTTGAAACTCATCCAGAAAGAAGATTGTGGTTTTGTTGGTGCGGCGGTTTTATATAACGCAGACCGCTTAAGGGAAACAGGCGGTTTCAAATTCTGGGAAAATCTTCCACCCGTACATTGTGGGGAAGATGCCATGGCTCAATTGAGGCTACTGGCCCGTTACGGAGGTTGTGGAATGATCCCCTCAGGTGTTTACCATCAGGAGCTGCCTACCACGATCACCGATCGCAAAATTGATATACCACGTATCCTTCCGGTGAATTATCCTTCCCGCTCTCTTGTTCCCTGATGCCGATAAGGAGGCCTGTGGAAATGTACCTTGATGTAGAGAAAATTATGAAAACATTACAGTTCAACTCACCACTCCATGAGAAATATCCGCTTAGTAGGGTGAACCTGCAAGCCGGCGTGCAGGCGCTTTGGCGCGCAAAAAGTCCCCAATCCATCCATCTCCCACGATCAGGTGTGGATCCTGATTCCGATACAGGCTCTAGCTTCAGCATAATGACTGAGGATGGAATCGTAAGCGGGGCGATTGCATATCCCATTTCTCCCCTACCGCGCCGACGGGACGGTCGAAACCAGCTCGTCGAGGCGAACGTAAAAAAGATAGCCGTTCTACGTGCTAACGGCATTGGAGATTTCGTATTTGCCCTGCCAGCCCTGGAAGCCTTGCGCCAGGCTTATCCTAAGGCCGAAATCGTCTTGCTTGCTCTAGACTGGCATGCTGCCTTCCTTCGGGACCGCCCAGGCCCGATCGACCGGGTGATCATCATCCCGAGGAGCCGGGGCGTCAATGGGCCAGAAGATGGAGAGGAAGATCCTCAAGAACTAGAGCGGTTTTTTCAGGAGATGGCCCAAGAGAATTTCGATATTGCTATTCAGATGCATGGAGGGGGGCGTTATTCGAACCCATTTATCCGGCGCTTTGGAGCTCGTCTAACGGTTGGCGCTTGCGCCGAAGATGTTCTTCCCCTGGATCGCTACATACCTTACTATCTCTACCAGATGGAAATTCTACGGTACCTCGAAATCGTATCGCTGGTTGGAGCTTACACCAATAATATTGAGCCTCGCATCTTCGTAACCGATGAAGATCTGCAAGTAGCCGCGCGGCATGTACCGGAGACCTCGGAGCCTCTGGTAATTCTTAACCCTGGTGCAGGAGATCCTCGCCGGCGCTGGCCGGTAGACAAGTTTGCGAGAGTTGGAGATGCCCTCGCTAAGGCCGGAGCCCGGGTATTGATCGCGGGCGCAAGCTGGGATCAAGAAATTGTCCAGAGGGTAAGCCAGGCGATGTCGGCTACCAGTCAAAATATCTGCGGATTGCTGGACATTAATGGCCTGATAGGACTGCTTTCTCGTGCCACCGTAGTAGTCTCCAACGATTCAGGCCCATTACACCTGGCTGCCGCCGTCGGGGCGCCTACCGTGGGAATCTATTGGTGCGGGAATATGATCACTGCCGGGCCCCTCACTCGCTCTCGTCACCGGACGGCTATCTCCTGGAGGTTGGAGTGCCCGGTCTGCGGGCTGAACTATACCCGCGCCAAATGCAGACACGAAGAATCATTTGTCTCTGATGTACCAGAAGATGAAGTGATCGGCTCAGCCCTCAGCCTGCTCCAAATGACCGAAAAGCAAGCCACCAACCCTCACTTCGAATCCTATTCGTTAGAAGGAGGATATTGATAGCATGCCTGCCGTCTCGGTATTGATGCCGACCTTTAAACAGAAGGAGTTCATCTCCCGGGCACTGGATAGTTTGCTGGCTCAAACCTTAAAGGATTGGGAAGCCGTAATCGTCGACCGTTACTTCTCCGATATATACCAATCCATGCCGCTCTTCGGCTACACGAACGAGCATGCCTTCACCCGGATTACAGAATTCAAACACCTTACCGGGCAGGAACACCATAAGACCAGCCTGGTATATGAGTATCCTTGCGCGGAGGGTGATCCTTATTACCCCATTCCCCGCCCTGAGAATGCCGCCATCTACCGCAAATACAAACAACTGGCAGAAGCGGAGCAGGGAGTTCACTTCGCAGGTCGCCTGGCCACATATAAATACTACAACATGGACCAGGTTACAGCCCAGGCATTGACTCTCTATGCCCGCATCATGGACATGCCCAGGCCAGAAGCATTAACCGCACATTCCAACAACCCCTTCCAGATTGATATGCCCTGCAGCTTGTTGAATACGCAGCTTGCTGATGAGGCAGACTTCAAGGAGCATATCAAATAAAACTATCTTGCAAGTTTAGTTCTTGAAAAGTGAAAG
>CAZAQS010000393.1:0-3786 GCA_964486825.1 uncultured Anaerolineaceae bacterium
CGCAACACGATTCTAGCAGTATATCAAGCCCTTACAGGCCCAGATTGTTATGGAACCGTACGTTCAGAGGGATATAACTTGATCGGTAAAACCCAAAATTGTGATTACCATTCTGCTCCAGGGGACCAGCTCAATATAGATCCGAAAATCGGGTATCCGTTCGGGTGGCCGCGAGCAATCTCGTTGCGCCCTGAAAGCCCGGCAATCGATGCAGGCAACCCCGCCGGATGCACAGACCACCTCGATAATCCAATTTCTAAGGATCAACTTGGGAACCCAAGAGCAGTCGATGGGGATGGGATCGGAGGTGCTTACTGCGATATAGGCGCTTTCGAGTTTGATCCGCAGCACCCAATTGAAGCACTCTTTCTGCCTTTTGCTTCCAAAATGCCTGCGGAATAAATTTATGTCTCTTCAGGAATTGCCGTGGTGGCCCCAAACTTTAGGAACGAACTTGATATATTGGTAAGGAGAACCCTACATCTGAATAGCAGACCTACTCCTCCTCCACCTGGATCGCCTGCTCCTGGATAAAAGCCTCCAGGTATTCCTGCTGTTTTTTATGGTTCTCGGCAATGATCTGGTTGTAATAGGCCTCGTCAAAGGGCAGCTCCAGCTCGGCGCGCATCCGGCTGATAACCGGGGTCAGCAACTGGTCGAGTGCGGCAGTCTCTTGCAGAGTCTTCTGGATCAGGCTCAACTGGGCTGGCATAAGCTGGCTCATCTGTTCCTCCTGTTCAGCAGCCAGGCGCTCAATTCTCTTCTTTTCGGCTTCGTATTTGCCCTGGAGTACCTTCCATTGGCCCTCATCATCGATTCCCAGGGCGTTGTACTCATCCATCAACGAGAGCAGCCGGTCCTGTTCCCTCGTCGCCAATTTGATTTTCTCACCCATGCTGGCATAACGCTCCCAGGCCACATTCAGATTCTGGCGGTCAGACGCCAGGCGCAGGAAGGTCCCGACCAGCTCGCGGTTGAAATTCGCGACAGCCTTGATGGTATCATCCTTACCCACGATGCTCACTTTCGCTATGGAGGGTGATTTCTCCGTGTAAGACTGCATCAGTTCCTCTTGGGTGATATTGATCTCCCCAAAACGCCCCACGGCTACCATACCGGCAGAGATGGCTTCAATAGCAGCCAGGTAGGTTTCACGGCGCAGGCTGGCATCACGCTCCTTGCTTTCCAGCGCCCGCTCGTGCTCGTGTTGGAGACGCAGGCGTTTCGTATTTGATGCGTTGGTTAGGATCACACCCACGATGGTCAAAAGCGAGCCTAACACGATTCCTAATAAGGTTGGAGACATCTCGTCCAAAAACGCAAAAAAACTCATTTCTAACTCCCCTCTCTATTAGCCGGATCGAGTACATATTCTACATGATTCCAAATCATCCATCAGCGAATCGAAAATTACAAGCAGCTAATTTATCTCCGCTTAAAAAGCCCACGCTTCTAGGAGGGAACAATTTCCTTTCGTGCCTCTCCGAATCTGCAGGCTCAAGATCGGTTTGTAAATCAGGAATGGATAGGGTTCGGGATCTCGCGGCAAGCATTGTTGGTGCAGCCAGGACAGCGCAGTTTATATTGCGTTCCGCAAGCCTGCCCACTGTTCAAGTGCGCCAGCACCAGGTCCGCTAAAGCGCGTTGGAAGCCGGGATCGCCATTGATGGCTGGGCTCCTTTTAAAGGAAATGATACCTGCCTTTCGAGCCAGATCTGCGTACTCCAGATCTATCTCGGAGAGGGTCTCGATATGGTCGCTGGTGAAAGCGATTGGCACGACCAGGATAGATTTTTGGCCCTGCTGGCCTAACCGCTGGATCACGCTTTCCGTACTGGGTCCCTGCCAGGCCACCGGACCGGCAGCTGATTGGAAGGCCAGCATGTATGGGTTGGGAAGGCCTAGGCTGTTGATAACCGCTTGCACGCTCGCTCCGATCTCTTGCAGGTAAGGGTCGCCGCGTGTGATTACTTTCGTTGGTAGCGAATGAGCGCTGAAAAGCAGCAATACCCCCGCTCGGTCCCCTTCAGGGAACTCTTCCAGCCCGGTTCGTACGCCGCGAGCTATAGCATCAATAAATCCTGGATGGACGGGCCAGCGGTCGATCACGCTCCACCGGAAATCCGTCTCCAATCTCAACCGGCGCAGAGCCCGCCACAGCTCATTCAAACTAGAGCCGGTGGTCGAGCACGAGAACTGCGGATATTGGGTAAAGGCCACTGCCCGCTCTACATGGTCGGCCTTCATCGCCAGTAAGGCATCTTCGCTTACAGGATGAATGTAGCGGAAGGCTATATAGAATTGGTGTGGAGCAGTGTGTGGGGAGAGGCGGTCCAGCCAGGACACCATACCTTCCCCCTGGCGGCGGGTCCAGTGCAGGATGGGTGAGCCACCACCGATAGCCTGGTAGTTGGCCTGGACTCTACGGGTACGCCGGCGGGCGAGGAAAGTACCCAGCAAGTCCTGGAATGGCAGCTGAATGATTTCACGATCAGCAAACAGGTTGCGCAAGAATGGCCTCACCTGGTGCAGGTCCTGCGGTCCACCCATATTGAGCATAACGATGCCAGTTTTTACAGCCACACAAAGATCTCCATAGGGAATTATAAGGCGGAAAACAGGTAGTTCATACAGAGGTTCTTCAGGAATTGCCGGGGTTTCACGGGAAATCCCAATGAGTCCATACAGAGGATATATTATTTGAGGCAAGCTTTTCCTTTAGAAATCGAAGATGACTGTTTTCTTAAACAGGGAATAACTTCATGCCAGGTATATATCGTTTGTCACCGTCCTCTGCTTAGGAAGAGGGGTACAATATGTAATTGTTCAAAATAGCACAAGCGCGCCCTGCTTGTTATTCAGTTAGCCTGGGGGCCAGTCCTTGAGACCTGCTCCCGGATTTATGTCAATGATTTTCAATTGAGATGGAGTTTATATGGATAAGTCGAAATTACCCACCCTGGATCCCGTGCATGACGTTTTGCATTATGAGAAAAAAGCCCTGGATGTCCTGTTTGCACCGAAGAACGTGGCCGTCATTGGCGCCACAGAAACTCCCGGAACCGTCGGTCGGACTGTCCTTTGGAACCTGATCAGCAGCCCGTTTGGCGGCCCGGTTTTCCCCGTTAACCCCAAGCGCTCCAGCGTCCTGGGAGTCAAAGCCTATCCCAGCATCGCAGATGTCCCCGAGAAAGTAGACCTGGTGGTGGTAACCACACCGGCCCGCTCCGTTCCGGGCATCATCAGCGATTGTGTGGATGTGGGTGTGAAAGGGGCCATTATCATTTCGGCTGGCTTTAAGGAGACCGGTCCTGAGGGAGTGGAGCTCGAGCAGGAGATCATGACCCACGCCCGGCGCGGGAATATGCGTATTATTGGCCCGAACTGCCTGGGCGTCATGAGCCCCAACAGCGGGATGAATGCTACCTTCGCCAGCGCGATGGCCCGTAAAGGCAACGTAGGCTTCATCAGCCAGAGCGGTGCGTTATGCACCGCCGTTCTGGACTGGAGTCTAAAAGAGAACGTAGGCTTTAGCTCCTTCGTCTCCATCGGCTCGATGTTGGATGTGAATTGGGGTGACCTGATCTACTATCTGGGCGACGACCCCAATACCGAGAGTATCGTCATCTATATGGAGACCATCGGTGATGCGCGCGCCTTCTTGTCCGCAGCGCGTGAGGTGGCACTTACCAAACCCATCATCGTGATCAAACCCGGCCGCACCGCTGGCGCAGCCAAGGCAGCCGCCTCCCATACCGGCTCTTTGACCGGCAGCGACGAAGTCCT
>CAZAQS010000394.1:0-3770 GCA_964486825.1 uncultured Anaerolineaceae bacterium
GTCTCAGTCCAAACCGGTTTCATCGGGCAAGTATCGCCGAAAGTACAAACGCCGCCACAGCCTACGCACTCATTGAGCAGGATGGGGCCATCGATCGCTTCGACAACTTCCAAAACCGAAATTTCTTGAGGAGAGCGCGCCAGTGAAACGCCTCCACGTGCCCCACGGGAGGTCTGGAGAAGACCTGCTACAGATAATTGGGATACAATTTTCGCCAAGAAAGAAGGGGGTATGCGCTGGTCTATGGCGATCTGGCTGGTAGCTGCTCGCTGTTCCGGCCCGAGCCGGCTCAGATAAATTACCGCACGTAGTGCATAGTCAGCTTGACGAGTGATTTGCATGAGTAATTCCTTTCGACCTAGTATTTAGAAAGTACAATCTGGCGTAATAGAAGATTAAAGATATTTTAGAGTGATTTGCGCCAATTTACAAGTGACAGAGGTCATTTCTGCAAGATGACTGTTGTCAAAGATATATGACAAAATAACCCTTCATTCTGCATGTTGATCCGAGAATAAGCTAATTTCGTGAAAACTTGTATCTCTTATCTTAAATCGCCTGCGACTTATGGTAAGATTGGAACTCGGGGAAGAGGGGAAATCTATAGAGATGCAGTAAATACCATAAGTCTGGAAGTGCAATTATCTAAAACTGAGGGCGTTGCATCCTGTCTAAAAAACGGATCAAGACTATAATTTAAATGACCAGCAAAAACAATCATGCTTTATATCTAAACAAATGGAGGGCTTGCAAATGAAGCAAATATGCGTTGTCGGAGTGGGTTATGTCGGTTTAGTGACGGCAGCGTGCTTTGCAGATCTGGGTAACCGAGTGGTTGCTTTGGATATTAGCGAAGAAAAGGTAGATGGGCTTAAAAAAGGAATTATGCCGATTTACGAACCTGGGCTGAAGGAGATGGTGGACCGAAATACTCATACCGGCCGGCTTACTTTTACGACATCTTATAGTGATGCCTTACAGGGTACAGAGTTCGCCTTTATTGCCGTAGGTACTCCTTCTGGTGTGGATGGGGAAGCCGACCTCCGCTATGTGGCCGCGGCAGCCCGTTCAATTGCTGAAAACATGCAGGCTCCTCTGGTCATTATCAATAAGTCTACTGTACCCGTCGGCACAGGGGACTGGGTGGCCGATATCGTTCGTAGTCACCAACCAAACAAAATACCATTCTCTGTTGTTTCGTGTCCTGAGTTTCTGCGTGAAGGGTCAGCCATTGCCGATTTCATGCAACCTCACCGGACTGTGCTGGGCTCCCTAGATCCAGAAGGAGCAGAGAAGGTGGCCCAACTCCACCTCCCATTGCGCGCTCCGATCATGATTACCGACCTGCGCACTGCTGAAATGATCAAATATGCTTCAAACGCATTCTTGGCTGCGAAAATTTCCTTCATCAATGAGATCGCCAATATATGTGAAGAATTGGGAGCAGACGTCAAAGAGGTCGCGGTCGGGATGGGCTATGATAAGCGGATCGGGCCGGCTTTTCTGGACGCCGGGCTCGGATATGGTGGATCGTGCTTCCCCAAGGATGTAAAAGCATTAGCTTATATGGCTGCGGAGAAAGGCCGCCATCCACAATTGCTAAATGCCGTGATGGAGATCAACAACGATCGTCGTCCTATGGCAGTCAACCGGCTGAAAGATATGTTGGTCGAACTACAGGATAAGACGGTTGGATTGCTGGGCCTTTCCTTCAAGCCAAATACGGATGATATGCGGGATGCTCCATCTATCGATATTGCCCAAGGCTTGCAAGCCCTGGGCGCCAGCGTTCGTGCTTATGATCCGGTTGCTATGGAAGCGGCGAAGGGGCTGCTAAATGGCGTTGAGATGGCTTCAGATCCGTATTCATTGGCAGATGGATGCGACGCATTGATGGTGCTTACAGAGTGGAACGAGTTCAAGCAGCTCGACCTGGAACGAGTTCGAGATTGTATGCATAGCCCGGTAATCTTTGATGGGCGCAATATCTATGATCCTGAATATATGAAGGTGCTTGGATTTGATTATCGTGGTTTCGGAAGAGGATATAACGGCGACAATAAAGAGACCAAATCCTTCGTGTTGCCCGCCGCGCCCGGACAGCTAATTCCTGAATGAGCTCTAAGCCCCCTCCTGTATGTGATTATGACGGGTCTGATTACCAAACCACGTTTTGGGAAAAGGGGGGACGAGATTACGAAGACCAGGTTGAAGCCATCGCTTTAGAGCGCCTGCTACCCGATGGAGGACGGCTGCTGCTAGAGGTGGGGGCGGGTGCAGGGCGTAATACTCTACGCTACAATGGTTTTGAACGCATCGTACTGTTAGATTATTCGATAACCCAATTGCAACAAGCCAGAGCCAGGTTAGGGGCTGGCAGGCGTTTTATTTATGTAGCTGCTGATGTCTACAGCCTACCGTTCGTCCCTGGCCTTTTTGATGCGGCGACCATGATTCGCACTCTCCACCATATGAGTGATGCGCCAGCCGCGATTTCACAGGCCCGTCAAGTTCTAAGACCTCAGGCGACCTTTATCCTGGAGTATGCAAATAAACGCAATTTAAAAGCCATCACCCGTTACCTGCTTCGCCAGCAGAGCTGGAACCCATTTGACCTGGAACCAATCGAGTTTGCCAGGTTAAATTATGATTTTCATCCCCGCGCTGTACGAGCCTGGCTGGAAGGGAATGGCTTCTCCATTCAACGCCAGCTAACCGTTTCCCATTTTCGGATAAACTTTCTTAAACGAATGCTACCGCTTGGACTGCTCGTCAAAATGGACTCGCTTGCTCAACTGAGCGGGAATTGGTGGCAGTTTACTCCCAGCGTTTTCATTCAAACCCGCGCTATTGGGGATACTCCTACGGCTGCTGAAGGTGAGTTTTTCCGTTGCCCGAGATGTGGAAGCTCGCCCCTTGAAGAAATACCCCAGGTGTTGAGGTGCGCTTCTTGTGGGCAAGAATGGCCGCTTCATGATGGGATTTACCAGTTTAGGGATTAAAGCGCGGCCTGGATGCCGATCCCAATTGAAGGACCTGCCCCTCATTCTTTTTCAATTACCCAGAAGTGAGACAGCCCAAAGATTTTGAGTGGGCTGCGTTCCAGTCCTTGCAGCAACCTGCGCAAGGTTCTGCCAAAACGCGGGAAGCGGGCAATGATATTATCATATGCTCCAAAGATCACTCGGCGCTCTACCACCCTCACTGGAAGGTTCTCTAGCAGCTCGGCCAGGTCGCGGCTCGTATAAACACGCACGTGTGGCGCCAACCGGTCGCGCAGACTGCGGGGAAGATAGTTCACCAAAGGTATATTCCCGAAACGGTACCGTCCTCGCCAATAGACGCCGTGGGTTTCGAATGGGTAACCCCGGTTGGGACAGAACAAGACAAGCCGGCCGCTCGGACGTAAAGTCCGTATCATTTCTTTGACAGCAGCCAGGTCATCGTTAACATGCTCTAACACTTCATGACTCAGGATTAAATCAAAGCAATCACTCGGAAATGGGAGCCTCTCTCCAGCGGAGTTTACGATATGCTCGGACTTGCCGCCAGCTTCCCTGGCCCTATCATAATCGTATTCCAGGCCAATGATCTGGCTGGCATATGGCTCCAGGTGCTGAACGTACATCCCTACCCCACATCCATTTTCTAGAATCCGCCCGGGCAAAAGGTCTCTGCCTGCCTGTAGGATCAATTGCAGGCGGCGATCCTGACCCTCTCTCCAGACGTAAGATGGCTCGCCACGTAAGGCGGCTTTTTCTAGATCACGG
>CAZAQS010000395.1:0-3764 GCA_964486825.1 uncultured Anaerolineaceae bacterium
ACTTGGGGGGCAGCCCCCTGGGAGAGTAGGTCATCGCCAAGAGACTTTTTCAATTAATTATTGACTTTCACCCTTAATAATAGTATAATTTTTGCAAGTTCTTTGATATGCGTTGGGCCTATTCTGATATTGAGAGATCCCGAGTCTTGAGAATCTGGCAGGACGTTCGCGGTGCTCTCTTAATACGCGATCATAAACGCAAGCAATACGACCGATTAACCCATGGAGACAGCCTTTTGTGACTTTTAGCAGTATAGGATCTGTGTAAGCACTGTCTGGCTCGGCTGGTCGGTGAACGTCCGCCGAGTTTTTTTGTTGTCTGGCTGTGGGAAGATGGCTTTTTTGTTGTAATCTTAGAAACGAAAGGAGGTGAGAGAATGGCTCAAGTCGTTCTGCGCCCCAACGAGTCTCAGGACCAATTGCTCAAGCGCTTTCGGAAGAAGGTTGCCAAGAGCGGTATCCTGAGCACAGTTCGCCGCAAACGCTGGTTCGTTTCCAAAAGCGAGCTGCGTCGAATTCAAAAGAAAAAGGCAATCCGGAGATTCAAGCGTCGTGTACACCCGGATTCCGACTAGATTTAACCAGGGCATGCTCCTGGTTGCCGGAGGTGTTTATGGCAAAAGATGAAGATAAGATCCAGGTCGAAGGTACAGTGATCGAAGCTCTCCCGGGCACTCAATTCAAGGTGCGCCTGGAGACCGGTCATGAAGTGCTGGCTTACCTTTCGGGTAAGATGCGCAAGTACTATATCCGTATCTTGCTGGGTGACCGTGTGCGGGTGGAGATGTCCCCTTACGATCTCACCCGAGGCCGCATCGTTTACCGCCATAAGAAACGCGCCGAGACCCCCGAAGGCTTTGAGGAGCTGGAATAGGCCCGAGGCTTTCCTCCGGAATCATTTGACATATTTTTGTATGCCAGAGACAAGCTAAAGCGGGGTGTACCTCAGGATAAACCTGGGAAACACCCCGCTTTTTGTTTTAATTTTAATGAAAGCCGATTCGGCCCGGTTTACCCGCTGTAAGAAGAAAGTACTTTCATATAATTCGTTCTCTTGAAGGCATTGGGTTGCGCCACTGCCTGGGCGCTCATGCTGCCACGCATTTGCATGACCGACTCGTACTCGTGTTCTTCCATCCAGTCGTGCATGCCCGCCAGCATCTCCCCGGCGCGATCGATGCCGTTCTGAAGGAACTCGGAAGCCACCATGCTGACGCTGGCGCCAGCCATCATGGCTTTCAGGATATCGGTGGAGGAGTGTACGCCGCTCGTCAGGGCGTAATCCGTCTGCACCCGCCCGTAGAGCAAGGCGATCCACCGCAGCGGCAGGCGCAGCTCGGCGGAGGTGCTCAGTTGCAGGTTGGGGACCACCTCGAGCTCTTCCAGGTCAAAATCTGGCTGGTAGAAGCGGTTGAAGAGCACCAGGCCATCTGCCCCGGCTTCCACCAACCGGCGCGCCATATTGGGAATGGAGGTGAAGAACGGGCTGAGCTTGACGGCGAGTGGGATGCCGACCCGGGCCCGCAAGTCTTTGACCAACGTGACGTAATTTTCTTCGAGCTCGGAGCCGCTCATATCCGGATCAACCGGCAGGTAGTAGATATTAAGCTCGATCGCATCCGCCCCGGCTTGCTCGATTTGCTGTGCATACTCGATCCAACCCCCGGTCGAGACGCCGTTCAGGCTGCCAATGATGGGGATATTGGTGGCCTGTTTGAGCCGGTACACGTTCTCGACGTAGGCCTCCGGGCCCAGGCTATAGCGCCCCACTTCTGGCAGGTAAGTGAGCGCTTCCGCATAGGTATGCGTGCCGTGGCTGAGGAAGCGGTCCAGCTCCAGGCTTTCCCGGATGACCTGCTCCTCGAACAGAGAATACATAACGATGGCGGAGACGCCGCAATCCTCCAGATGGCGAACGTTATCCAGCTTCTCGCTCAAGGGGGAGGCCGAGGCCACCAAGGGGTTCTTCAGCTTCAATCCCAAATAAGTTGTGCTCAGATCAATCATAATTCCCTCAATTCTTGTCATAACCTTGCCGTTACGGGTATAGGATAAGGGTAAAAAGTAGGAACTCTTTACCCTTATCCTGTCTTCACACAGGGTTATTCACTTTTGTCACCGTTGTCTTTACCATCGCTATCGCCGTTGTAGTGCATGGATGCCATTTGGCGGTACATCCTCCAACGAGCCGTGATGTCCTTTTGGGCCAACTTCAGCAACCCTTCGGCGCGCTCTTCGTCGCTCTGAGCCAGCATTCGGTAGCGGGTCTCGTTGTAGGCGTACTCCTGGAAGGGGATGCTCGGGTCCTTCGAGTCGATGACCAGCGGGTTCTTACCTTCATCGATCAGGTTGGGGTTGAAGCGGTACAAGGGCCAGTGCCCGGATTGGACGGCTAACTTCTGCTGCTCCAGTCCTTTGCGCATATCGATGCCATGTGCAATGCAGTGGCTGTAAGCAATGATCAGGGAAGGCCCATCGTACGCTTCGGCTTCCAGGAAGGCCGTCAAGGTCTGCTGGTCACTGGCGCCCATGGCGATTTGGGCAACGTATATGTAGCCGTAGGACATAGCGATCAGGCCCAGGTCCTTCTTCGGCATACCCTTACCCTGGGCTGCGAATTTCGCCACCGCGGCCCGCGGGGTAGACTTGGAGGACTGCCCGCCGGTGTTCGAGTACACCTCGGTATCCAGCACCAGTACATTCACGTTGCGACCGGAAGCCAGCACATGGTCCAGGCCGCCGTAGCCGATATCATAGGCCCAGCCATCACCGCCGACGATCCAAACGCTCTTGCGAACCAGCACATCTGCCAGGCTGAGCAGATTGCGGGCGCGCAGGTCGTCGACCCCGGCCAGGCGCTGCTTGAGCAGGTCCACCCGCTCACGCTGTTCTTTGATTCCGCTTTCGCTGGATTGGTCGGCGTTGACCAGCGCCTCTACCAGGTCTGCTCCGATCAGGCCGGCCAGTTGCGCCAGCAGCTCCAGCGCATACTCCACCTGCTTGTCCAGGGTCAGGCGCATGCCCAGGCCGAACTCGGCATTGTCCTCGAAGAGCGAGTTGGACCAGGCCGGTCCGCGCCCTTCTCGGTTGGAGGTCCAGGGCGTGGTGGGCAGGTTGCCGCCGTAGATGGATGAGCAGCCGGTAGCGTTGGCGACCATCAAGCGATCGCCGAAGAGCTGGCTGAGCAGCTTGACATAAGGGGTTTCTCCACAGCCAGCGCAGGCGCCGGAGAACTCAAACAACGGCTCGAGCAATTGGGAGTTCTTGACAGCCCGCACGCTGAGCTGGGAGCGGTCCACTTCTGGGATCTCCAGGAAGAAGTCCCAATTGGCCTTCTCTGTTTCCCGGATCGGGAGCTGCTGGGCCAGGTTGATGGCTTTGCGGCCGACCTGGCTCTTGTCCTTGGCCGGGCAGATTTCGACGCACAAGCCACAGCCTGTGCAGTCCTCGGGAGCAACCTGCAGGGTGAACTTCATACCGGGGAATTCTTTCCAGCGCGCATCGGCCGATTTCCAGGTAGCGGGGGCGTTTTCCAGCACGCCGGGTTCGTAGATCTTCTCGCGGATCACGGCGTGCGGGCAGACGAAGCTGCATTTGCCGCATTGGATGCACAGGTCCTCTTCCCAGACGGGGATTTCTAGCGAGATATTGCGCTTCTCCCATTTCGTCGTGCCGGTGGGGAAGGTGCCGTCGACGGGCATGGCGCTGACGGGTACTTCATCGCCATCGCCCACGATCATCTTGCCAAGCACATCACGAACGAA
>CAZAQS010000396.1:0-3753 GCA_964486825.1 uncultured Anaerolineaceae bacterium
CTGACCGGAAAAAGCCCAAATAGGTCACCAGAGGATAGGACTGTTGGACCTAGTGGGAACACCCCTCTACGTTTTAATAAAGTCTGAGACCAGTAAATCCGCCTCTGGCGCCCACCAAGAAGGGTGAGCACCTGGGAGCCACCTGAATCTGGTAGTGGGGATTCGTTGCGAACCTCGAACCAGATCCGCAACAGGCGATTTTCATTTGTCACTTCGAAGCGCTCTTCGAAGATTTGTCCCACTTGAGCTCGCAGTGTACGAGCGGAGCGGCTGAGAGTAATTCCCTTTAGGGCAAATTTTGACCAGGCCCAGCTTCCAAAAAAGAGAAAAGCCCAGAAATAACTCAACCGGTAATAAATAACCGCTCCTGTCGCCAACCCGGCGATCAGGCTAAGAGCTAGCAAGAGCAGCACCACTCGCTGTGGATTGGTCATCCCGCTTCCCTGCTCACCATATCACCCCCTGGGACGGGCACCTTTTCCAGGATTTCTTCTAATACCTGCTCCGCGGAAAGGTCACGTAGCCGGGCAGCAGGGCCCAGGATAACCCGGTGCGCCAGGGCAGCTTCTGCCAGGTATTTCACATCATCCGGCAGGACGAAGTCCCGTCCCATAAGAGCCGCTCGCGCCTGGGAGGTCTTAAATAATGCCAGACTGCCACGCGGGCTTGCACCCAGGTACACTTCAGAATGCAACCGGCTCTGTCGGGTGATCTCAACAATATACCTCTTCACCGGGGCTGCTACATACACGGTTTTCACCGCCTCTTGAGACTCCAAAAGCTCTTCCAGGGAGACCACCTGGTCCAGATCTGTCAACGGATGGCGGAATTGTTGCCGGTCCAAGACCTGGATCTCCCCGTCCATATCCGGGTATCCCAATCGGATGCGCATCAGGAAGCGGTCCAACTGCGCTTCCGGGAGCTGGAAAGTGCCTTCATATTCGATCGGGTTTTGAGTCGCCAGGACAATGAATGGTTTCGGCAGGTAATGGGTTGTCCCGTCAACTGTCACCTGCCTCTCCTCCATAGCTTCCAATAACGCCGCCTGGGTCTTTGGTGTAGCCCGGTTGATTTCGTCAGCTAAAACGACCTGGGCCAAGATCGGGCCAGGGCGGAACTCAAATTCACGATTGACCTGGTTGAAAATGGAAACCCCTGTAACGTCACTGGGAAGCATATCGGGAGTAAATTGTATACGGCTAAAGGTACAGCCTAAAGAGCGCGCCAGGCTGCGAGCCAGCATCGTTTTTCCCACCCCAGGGACATCTTCAATCAGCAGGTGGCCCTGGCATAACAGGCTGATCATAGCCAATTGGACAGAGCTCCTCTTTCCAACGATAACACGTTCGATATTGGAGATAACACGCTCAGAAAAATTCAAGATATCGGGCATTCTGGACTCCACAGACAGAGGTATGTTTTGGGCGCCTATTAAACTAGGATCTATTTAGATGAAAACTACCCGTAAATGTTATCACATTTCTCTGCTCTGTAGCCATGGCTGCCTTTTCATGCTACAATCACCTCGAGTTCAAAGCAATAGGAGGGCATGATGGCTGATCAGACCATCCGGCTTGTTTATCCATCCACCCTGGTCAATGTACCTGTGATTAACCAGCTCATCCGCAACTTCGATGTGACTGTCAATATCGTGGGAGCCCAGGTGACAGGAGGCGAGGGTTGGATTGACATTCAGATAAGTGGGGACGATCTGATAATAAGTGATGCTTTGGAATGGCTCGAGAGCCAGGGAATCGAGGTAAATACGATTCTCGATTGATACCTTTTAAATCACACCGATGGCAGACTACACCACATTTGAACAAACTGTAGCTAGAATTCGAGCCGCCCTGGATGATGGGCGGTTTTCCGCCGCTGTATCCATTCTCCTCGAGCTACATCCTGCCGACCAGGCTGAAGTATTCAACTTGTTGAGGGACGAAGAACAGGACATCTTGCTGCCCGGCCTTGATGCCGGCGCGACTGCTGACCTGTTGGAAGAGATGGAGGATGACGAGGTCCTGGAGGCAGTCGAAGGCCTGACGACCGAACGCCTGGCTGATGTACTGGATGAGATGGAACCTGACGAGGCGGCTGACCTGATCGGGGACCTGTCTCCTTCCCAGGCTACGGAAGTGCTGGCTCAGATGGAAGACGCTAACGAAGTCTTACCTCTGTTGGGTTATCCAGACGAAACAGCCGGCGGCCTGATGACCACCTGGTATATTGCTTTACGCCGGCAAACCACCGCAGAACAGGCCATCGATTTCTTGCGCAAGCTAAGCCCCGATACGGAAGTCCCGTATTATTTATACGTAGTAGACCGCCAGCAACGTCTGCTTGGCGTAGTAGGGCTGCGCGAGCTGGTGGTCGCCAGCCCTACAACGGTGATGGAGGACATCCTCGACTCTGAGGTCATCTATGTGGAAGCCGGAACAGACCAGGAAGAGGCCGCGCGTACCTTGGTACGCTATGACCTGACCTCCCTGCCGGTTGTAGATGAACAAAGGCGATTGCTGGGGATTATTACCCACGATGATATCCTGGACGTTCTGGAAGACGAAGCGACCGAGGATATCCTGCGCATGGGCGCCATCGAAACCGGGCAGGTCATCGATACGCCCTATTGGGATCAACGGATCACTCAGGTCGTGCGCTCGCGCTTCGTCTGGCTGTTGCTGCTTTTCGTCGCCGGGACTTTTACCGGGACTGTCCTGCACTATTTCGAGCAGCAATTGACCCTTATCGTCGCTTTGACTTTCTTTATCCCCTTGCTAATCGGGACGGGTGGGAACGCCGGACAGCAAACCATCGCTATGGTCATCCGCGCCCTTGCCCTCCGGGAAGTTCACCCCAAAGACGCTCACCGGGTATGGTGGAGGGAGGCCCGGGCAGGCTTGCTTCTGGGGGTTATGCTGGGAAGTGTAGCGATTGCAGGAGTATATTTATGGAGTAGTGATATCCGACTGGCCTTGACAGTAGGTATCACGGTAACAGCTATCTGCACCTGGTCGAATTCGGTGGCTTCCCTGGTGCCCCTGCTGACCAGCGGTCTCGGTATCGATCCTACCGTGGTCTCCGGGCCATTAATGACCACGCTGATCGATGGTACCGGCCTCATCATCTATTTTACGCTGGCTGGATTTATATATTCTACGTTCTAGCTGCTGCTTGAGCTAACCTTGTCCTCAATTGAACAATCCAGTTAAACCCCATCCCCTGCACCGCCTTCGTACAGCTTTTATGAAGGCCTTCTTTTCCTTGCTCTACAACCAGATGGCATGGACATACGACCTGGTTGCGGCGGTCGTATCCATAGGTATGTGGACAAGTTGGGTGAAATCCGTTCTGCCTTTCCTGCCCGGCCCCCATATCCTGGAATTAGGTCATGGGACCGGGCACCTGCAAGCTGCCCTTAAGCGCCAAGCGGCTGACCTGCCGGGGGATTTGAGAATTACCGGATTGGACAAGAGCAAGCAGATGGGTAAGCTGGCCCGCCAGCGGCTGGAGAGCCACGGCCTTGACCACCGCCTGGTGCGGGGGAATGCTCAAAAGCTACCTTTCTCAGGCGAATCTTTCCATCAAGTTGTAGCGACCTTTCCGAGCGAATATATCTCAAGCAGGGAGACTTTGGAAGAAGTCCGCCGGGTCCTGGTTCCAGGCGGAAAATTCGTCATCTTGCCGGTTGCCTGGATCACCAGTAGAAGCCCGCACCATTTGATCGCCGCCAGGCTCTTCCAGGTGACCGGGCAA
>CAZAQS010000397.1:0-3734 GCA_964486825.1 uncultured Anaerolineaceae bacterium
AGCAGGCGGGCCTCGCTCCGCAGGTCATCCTGGAGCTGGTCAAGCTGGCAGACCTGTCTCGGCTGGGCGCGATCAAGAGCGTGCGCGCCCGGTTGTATTATGAAGCCGGACTGGACACCCCCGCAAAGTTCCCCCAATGGGAACCGGAAGCCCTGCGCGCCATGCTGGTCGAATTTGTGGAGCGCAGCGGATTCGACGGCATTGCTCCGCTGCCCAAGGAACTTCGCAACGCCATTGAAACCGCCCGCCAACTGCCGGAGGTTGTTCAGTATTAGCCTCAGGCGGCTCCCGGATGTGGCAATCGCCGGAACGGCCGCCATCCATCTGTACCACGGATTGGTCTGTACGGAAGCCTATTCAGAAGAGGAGTGCCAGATTGAAGGCAAGCAACGTCAGGGCAACCACGCTGTAGTAAAAGCGTGTTGCGCAGGTCCAGGCGCGGCTATGTATGGCCAGACCGGTGAGCACGGCAATCCCAACAGCCAGCAGCAGGCTGGTATATGGCAGACTCAGCCCGGCAAACTGCCACCATAACAGGTCCAGATAAGGTCTTGGCCAGGGGACAAATACCAGGTTGGGGACCAGATAAACCATCCCCAGACAGAAAAGGCTGAAAAGGGAGGTCAGCGCAGCCAGTGCTCCGGTCCATAACAGCCATCTGCTCTGTTGGGTGCCAACGGCGGGCGCGTTTGCCTGCGAACTCTTTCGGCGGATGCGCCTGATCGCCATCCGGGCTGGCCAGAAGAGCAGGGCGGATACAAAACTGAGGCCACATATAGCAAAGAACGTGAGCTTGAATGGTAACGCCTGGGAATTTGCCTTGACCAAATGGATGTTGAGGGCAGTCGTATCCGCCGGCAGGGCTTTGCTGGCGATGAGCGCATTCAAATCGTTGTCCGCAAGGACACGCTCTTTTTGGGAAGCGGGATAGGCTGGCTCAACTCGGGCTTCATTTTTGGCTCGTTGGGAATACAGTACAGGGTTGCCATCGATGATAGGGTGATTTTCTGCTCCGGGTGCTCCTCAAAGATGCTGTTGACCTGAAAGTTGGGCAGGTAGGTGGTGATAGGCGCATCCAGGTCGACCAGACCATCCTGAGCAGCGAACATCGCGGCCGTTGCGGTGAAGGATTTGGACATGGACTGGATCGAGAATAGGGTGCTTCGGGTAACCGGTGTCTGGCGATCCCAATCGGTGAAACCAAAGCCCTCAGTCCATAGGATGTCCTGATCATCGACCACCGCGATCGCCAGCCCAGGAACTTTTTCTTTCGGCATGCGATGCTGTATTTCCTGGCGGTATTTGGTAATGATGTCGGCGATGCTGGCAGAAGCAATCGGTGTTTGCGCCGCTGGAGAAATGACCGCCGGAGAACTGCTGGAGGGCGCGCAAATGATCAGAATCAGTATGCTGAGAATGATATGAATCTTATGGGTGTTCATAATGACCTTTGCCGTATGGAATGTGCGTTTTTTTTGTTCAGAGCGAGAATCACGCCAGAACAGGATGCCCAGTAGGACGACCGCTACGCCCAGGACCGGTCCCCAGGCGATGAACCCTACCATAACAATCGGGGAGTCCAATGCGTAACCCAGAACAGAAGTAATGCCGAGAATACCATAGGTGAGAAACATCCCTGCGATCCAGCGCTCCAGCCTTCCAGTAGTAAAGAGAGGAGCAACCGAGAAGGCTGCCAGGCTCAGAAAGCCGCCCCAACCCAGCATCTCCAGGGCGAAAAAGACCGAACGAGAGCCATACGGCAGAAACCGGTCCAAACCTACAGTATCAGCAAGCAAGAAGCTCTGCCGGATGATGGTAAGCTGGGCAAAGCGGTTCATACATACAACGGCAGCAAAAAGGATCGTGAACGCTAACCCGATCACTCCCAGGACCTTTTTCTCCGCTGGAGCAGCCTGGGCAATGCAAGCCATCAAAATGACCAGCCCAAAGGCTGTCAGCAGGGTGTCGATGCCGGCCCATAACGCGCCTGGACCGGTGGGTTCCATAGTTATCAAAGCATCCATAGATGTGATCCCAGCCAGGATCACCAGGTAAGCTGTGCCCAGGATTGCCAGGAACCCAGACGTCCAGAATCCAATCTGCAAGGTTAGTTTTGACATTGTAACATTCCAGCTCATTCTCAGTTACATACTGAACCACAAATTTTGAACGGTCGTTTGTGGCTGGTTGACCGGCATAACAGCACAAAGGGCTGACACGTGCAGGCCGTTGACGAGTTCTCAATTTGCATCTGAAATTTTATGCTGCATAGAAGGCCTCTTCAATTCCCATTCCCTGCGGCAAGCGAAAGCTCTTCAAATACCAGGCCAGCATTCCGACGGCAATAGCAATTAATGTCCCGAACATGACTGCCTCCGGGATAATATCGTGATTGCCATTCCGTGCCTGGAATACCACCATTGACAGAATTGCCGATGCCAGTAGCACGAAGAAAGTAAGCATTACTCCTGCAAGTGTACATCCCAAGGAATGTTTACGCCACAAACTGATCGAGGTGATTACGAACGCTGGAAGGATCCAGGCCATGTCCAGCACATGTATAGCATTGGTCGGGGTACCGTCATCGAGTATGCTTTGTGGGATCTTTCCTGTTACCAGGGCGGGGATGAGTTCGCTCAGCCACAGGAAATAAAAAAGGATTGCCAGCACTGTAAGATAGATGCTGACTACCTTTACCGGAGTTTTTTCTGTGTAGCCTGCCTTAATGCCAGCCATGTCGATGGCCGCCAGGCCACCGATCAACGCATACAGCGAGCACCCTAGCAAGGCGATGTATACCAGAAAAAGCGGGTTGTATTGTATGGCGAAAGCGAAACTGGCGTAGGTGTACACCAGATAAACCAGGCCTCCCAGCCAGATGAAACGTGCCCGCAGAGAGCCACGCCTGGCGAAGATTGCGGTGATGATCAGGATGGGAAGCACGACAATGAGCGAGATAAGGTCCTGTCCTTTTGCCTGTGCAACTAAATCGGGCACATCTCGGTACAGCCCATTGATAAACACTCCACTGCCTGCGGCAGCTGCCAGCAGCACGCAGATAGGGACTGTGAACCATAGGCCGTCAAAGCGATTTGGAATGCTCTTATACATTTTTCACTCCTTTGTTCTTCACATATCGAAACGAGAAGGTCTGTGGAGATTTCCACATCCACAACACCATCCCCAAAATCAACAGCAGCCACAGTCGCTGTGATAAGGCTGACATAGGAAGATAATCGGACAAACCAGAACCAGTGCAGTCCCAATTACCAGCATCAGCGTTGGACATGGGATAGTCCCAGTCGGAGCCGAGTATAGGTAAGGCAAGAACGATGACGATAGCGCCCAAAAAGGCGTGCCAGAATATGGAGACAGCCTTCCAGGTGTTGGCTATCTCTCGCAAACCGATGAGTATCCAGTCAGCAGGCGGCATGGTTTATTCTCCTTACTGTAGCCACCGGCTACGCCCTTAGTGAGAAAGATTCGTTAAGCAGAAAGGGGTTATCGTTAAAAAATGCCTGTTTGATAACAGGCATTTTTTGTGCGACGAATAAATACAGTCTATTGTTTTACGAACTCTGTTCCAATTAGATTATGGATGTATTCGACGATGGATGGATTCTGTGATGCATTTCTCTTCAGTTGTAAGTCGTAATTGAGCAGTTCAACCATCGCTTCCCCGCCATCGATAAAAATCCCCGAAAAGCCTTCTGGAGCGGCCAACCTGAGCGCTT
>CAZAQS010000398.1:0-3721 GCA_964486825.1 uncultured Anaerolineaceae bacterium
GCGAACCATTCACCCAGGCAAGGCTGGTGGGCTTTGGGGCGATCTGGGTGGCGTTAGTGTTGTACTCGCTGGAGGGATTCCTCACCCGTGGCAGATCAACGACGCCTGCGACGGCGTAACAATCAAACCCCGGTCTGTCACATTGTGACAATATCGATAGATACTTGCAGTTTCTTGCACCTCTTTTCCGATACAATATGAATATCAAAGTATAGAGTGCCTATCTGAAGTAATTTCTCGCATTATCCTGGAGCCTACCAAGAAAACCAAAACAAACAATGGCCGGTAAAAATCAGCCACTTTGGGCGCTGGTCGAAGATGTGTTCCCTTTCGGCGCATTCGTGCGTTTGAAGGACGGCCGGCGCGCATATATCCGCCGCAGGGAACTATCCCTCTCCGGCGACATCGATCCCCGCCAGATCGTAAAACCGGGAGATGAGGTGCAGGCAGTGAATTGTGCTCCGGCCAAAAACCAGACAACCATGGAATTAAGCCTGCGCGCTCTGCTGCCCGACCCCTGGGTAGAGCATGGCAGCCGCCTGCAACTGGGCGCTGTGGTGACTGGGACAGTGAAAAGCCTGACCGGGGAGGGAGTGTTCGTACAAATTGAACCCGGCCTGGACGGGTTCATTCCTCTGAATGAATTGGCCAGCTGGCCGGTGGAACGCCCCGAGGAGCTCCTGTGGCGCAAGGATGAAGTCGAAGCGGTCATCACCCATTTGGACCTGGCCAACCGGCGGCTGCGTTTGAGCCTGCGCAGCCGCCGGCAGCAGCTGGAGCGCGCCCAAGAATTTTTGAAAGGACTACAGAGCCAGACCTGGTCTGAAAAAGCCGGAGGACAGACTGAGCAAACCAAAAACGTATCCATTGAAGATCCCCAAGCCAACCCAGTTTTGGAAAGCCATTTCGATCCGGCCAATACCTATCCAGTATTAGTAGTAGAGGATCACAAAGAAGTCCGCCAACCGCTGGTTAAATGGTTAAAAGACCAGGGTTACCAGGCGGTTGGAGAGGCCGCGGCGGCACAGGCGCTAGCCCTTTGCCAGGAGCAAGAATATCAGCTGGTGCTGGTGGATCTGGATATGCCTGGTATGGATGGGTTGACTTTCATGCATAAATTGAGAACAGCCGGTAACCTGTGCACTTTGGCGGTGATGAGCGACCCGGAGCTCATCGCTCGCAACCTGCCCGACCTGCAGGCGCTCAACGTTTCGGCTGTTTTCACCAAGCCACTGGATACCGAGGAAATTTACCGCTTTCTAATTGGGCTATCGGAAGGATCTAATTACTCGTTAAATCTGGAAGTAGATGAATTTACTTCCCCAGCCGATATCCGGCCCTTCCAAAACCTGGCAGCGATCATGCGTTCGGGGCAAGCGCTGGATGAACGGTTCCAGGCAGGTCTCACGCAGCTGCTAGAAGAGACCCGCGCCGAGAAAGGGATCGTCTTTCGCCTGGATCGCGCTTCTGGGGAGGTGACCATCGTTGCAGAGGCCGGCGACCTGCTGCTCAATCATGAATCGATCTACCAGCTGGTCGATAGCCCCGTTAAAGATGTGATCGAAGAAGGCGATTTTGTCTGGGAGAAAAGCATCCCCTCAGAAAAAGCCGGGCGATTCCGCAAGCTGCAGGCGTTGGTCCGCTTTGAATCGGTGATCGGTGTACCCTTCCAGGCCGGAGGGGGTACCGAGCACGCTCTGTTCCTCTTCCACCGGGAAGCGGAGGTCTTCTCTCGCTATCGCCTGCGTGACGTTCTGGCGATGGCGAATTTTTTTGCGGTTGCCTTAGAGAGCCAGGCCCTGAACGAACGCATCCATTCCTTAAGCGGCATCTTCCTCAGCGGCCAGCTGGCGGCGGGCTTTGGGCACGAAGTTTACAACAAACTATCCGGCCTGGATCTACAGTTCCGCAACCTGCGTTATGACGTGCAACACCTGCCGCAACAGTTCGCCCAGCTGCGCGCGTCCCCAGACTTTCAGGAGGTCGAGCGTGCCCTGGAACAAGCAGTGGCGACGGCGGTGGACTTAAAGACCACAGTGGAAAATTTCCGCCGATTAATGGAAGCCAGGCGAGAAGCAGTTGTTGACGCCAACGCTGTGCTCCAGTCTGTTATCACACAACTACGCCCGCTGGCGCGCAGGGCAAGGGTCGAATTGCAGCTCGATCCAGGCGAAAACTTGCCGTTGGCAGCCGGCACACATACCGGCTTGCAGCAGGTCTTTCTCAACCTGGGATTAAACGCGATCCAACACATGGAGCAGTCACCGGCAGGTCAACGCCGGCTGACCATCAGTTCACGGTTCCAACCCGGATCAGAACGATATCTTATACAGGTGCGCGTATGCGATACCGGCCTGGGCATCCACCGGCGCCTGTGGGAAAAGATCTTTGCCCTGGGTTACACCACTCGCAGTGGTGGATCGGGATTAGGGTTATTCATCGCCCGCAGCCTGGTTGAATCGATGGGCGGGCGTATCTTTGTGGAAGAGAGCTATCTATCCCTGGGTACCACCTTTTTAGTGGAACTCCAAACGGTCTGAAACCAAGGAGCAATTCCGATGAGCCAGGAAAGCCTGCGAGTGCTGTTGCTGGACGACGAACGAAGCCTGCGACTGCCATTAAAGGATTTCTTACAGCGGCAATTCAACTACCAGGTGGACGAGGCTGAAGATGGTTTCGCAGCCCTGGATTTGGCTACGGCAGCTCAAGGACGCTATGACGTCGCCCTGATTGACCAATACCTGGTCAGCGGACCTCATGGGATTGAGGTGATGGGACTGTTGAAGAGCCGTTATCCAGACATCGAGTGCATCATCTTCACCGGATGGGGAAGGGCGGAACGGGAGCGCGCCCTGGCGGCCGGCGCGTTTCGCTACCTGGAAAAACCTTTCGACAATGAGGAGCTGGCCTTGCTGATTCGAACCGCCGCCCAACAAGTGCGCTTGCGAACGATCAGCCGTGATATCCTGGCGGAACGTGATCTGGATCAACTGCTGGACGGAATCCGCCAGGCTGCTCGTTCTCTGGCGCTGGCAGACGATGCCGCCATCGTTCTGACCGACCGTACTTTGCGACAGCTGAAACACCACGCCAACCCTTATCCTCCGGAACAGCGTTTTCGCCGCCATCTAAGCAATCTTGATCTCACCCTTCACATTATTAATAATTGTGAGATCTATTCCTGCCCGGATATCAGCAAATTGCGAGAGGTAGACAATCAATTTCTCGGCTCAGGATGGACCTCTTTCATTGGCCTACCCATTCCAGGCGATGAGGAGGGTGGCAGCCTGGGAGTATTGTACGTGTACAGCCGGCAAAAAGGGCATTTCGACGCCTGGGGAACCGTCTCTATGTTGCAGACCCTGGCCAGCCAGGCAGGCCTGGCGATTGCCAACGCGCAAACTTTTCAACAGATCCAGTTGCACGCTGCTTATATGGAGGCCCTGGTGCGGGCCGGTCAAGGATTCACACAAGCCCGCCGGGTAGAAGATCAGTTGATTCTGGCTGGCGATTTTTTACGCCAACAGTTCGGCATCTCCATTTTTTTGATCGCTCTATACGATACCCAACGCAGCCTGTTGAGCTTCCCATTATCTTATGAAGGTGAAACGCGTGTACCCATCGAGGATCGCTGGTTAGGGCAGGATCCACACCAAGAGGGAGTAAGCGGCTACGTAATCCTGACCGGCGAGGAACTCTCCTGGCAAACCGTAGAGGAGGG
>CAZAQS010000399.1:0-663 GCA_964486825.1 uncultured Anaerolineaceae bacterium
CAAAGACCGCTTCCTTGATCCAATTCTTCACACTGACAGGGGCCGGCTGCCTGATCCGGTTATCTCCCTTGAAAATGAGCCTATGGGACAGCTAGGGCCGCCACAGGATTCAACTGAACCTGGAAACCGAGTTTCTCTAAGCGACGAACCGCACGGCGTTTGACAGCTTCGCGATCCCGCTCATCAAAGTAGTTAGCTCCCAGATCTTGATAAGTTTCTTGCCGCGTGATCAAGTAATAACCGGTCACAAGCAGACTATGTCCCACTGCGACGGCCGCCCGTTGCTTGCCCCGTCGTGCGGCTAAACGACGGTATTGGGCTTGAAAGTATTTTTCTTTGGTACGTGCTGCGCCATGAGCCGCTTCGATCAAGGCCCGGCGCAACCACTTGCTGCCTTTGCGGGTCTTCCCACTGAAGCGTTTCCCGGCGCTCTTGTTGTTGCCCGGACACATCCCCGCCCAGGAAGCCAGGTGTTGGGCATCTTCAAATGGCTTGAGGTCTGCCCCCACTTCAGCAATCACGATCTGTGCAATGCGCCGGTTGATGCCAGGGATTGAATCCCAGCGTTGGATCGTGGCTTCAAAAGGGCGCATCTGCTCTCCAATCTGTGCATCCAAGCGCTCGATGGCTAATCGGAAGAGCGTCGTGTAGGGAAAGAGTGTA
>CAZAQS010000399.1:673-3718 GCA_964486825.1 uncultured Anaerolineaceae bacterium
CATCCAAGCGCTCGATGGCTTCATCCAGAAAGTCGATATGGCTCAGATGTTGGGCCAGCATGAAACGGTGATGGGGCTTTAGCGTGCCTTGCAAGGCTTTTTCCAGCAGATCCTGCTTCTCGCGCAAACGTCCTTTCGCCAATTCGGCCAGCAGCGCCGGATCGGTGTTGCCTTGCACCAATTCGTTCAAGATGGCTCTGCCGCTCGCTCCCATCACATCGCTGGCGACACTCGCCAATTTGATATTGGCATCTTCCAGCACCTTATGTAAGCGGTTCACTTCGCTCTTGCGCTCATCGCCCAGCTTCGTGCGATAACGGGTCAGATCTCTCAGCTCCCGCAGCAATGCCGATGGAATGAAGCTGCCTTTCAGTAGCCCATGCCGCAGCAAATCGGCGATCCACTCTGCATCGGCTACATCCGTCTTCCGTCCTGACAGCGCCTTAATGTGTTCGGGATTGACCACTAACACCTCAAAGCGCCCATCCAGCAGGTTGTACACCGGCTTCCAATACACCCCGGTGCTTTCCATTGCTACGTGCGTTACGCCACTTTCACTCAGCCATCGGCTGAGCGCCTCCAAATCCTCCGTCATCGTATCAAACGTACGGGTATCTTTGACCGCTTGTCCGTCTGACCCAGGCATAATCACACAGGCGACCACCGTCTTCTTGTGTACATCCAGGCCACTACACCGTTCATACTTCACTTCCATCGCTCACCTCCCGCTTGACTTGCTCCTGTCCCAGCTTGAGTGTCTGATATTCAAAGCATCTCCCTTGCGTGCTCTCCCTCTCGGGCGCAACAGTCTACGGTGCCTGCAGACACTCCCGTCAAACTCCTTTCGGACTCGTGGCACCAGATAATCATCCGACTTCTGTGCTGGAACTCCCTAAGTCTACTCATTTTCATCCGTCGACGGTGAGCCTTCGCTCATCTAAAACTCCTTGTATAGACCTCCGTAAACGCCTGTCTTTTTCTCATAAAATACTCGATATTGCTCAATCGATCTTACCCATCCGTGAAGCGATATCAGCCCGAATTTTCTGGAGTACATCTTGGGGAAGAGACATCCTGGTCGCCGAAAAATCGGACGAGCGGGTGGCATCTAAACCGAGTTTTGTAGATACGCCTTTAATGGCAGATGGATCGAGTAGATTGCAGGCCACTCCTTCAACTGTAAACAAATCCTGATCTGCTTGGAAGCGTGTCGCTAGTGCCCAAAATACCTCTTGCTCGTTATAAACGTCTACGTCATCGTCCACGACAATGATCAACTTGAGATACATATCCAGCCCGAAAAGTAAAAGCATGGCTTGTTTTGCCTGTCCCGGAATTGGATCTCGCATCGACAGATAACAATGGAAGTGAGTCCCTGAAAATGGGTAATTGATTTGTGTCGCATTGGAGAAGGTCCGCTTGACCACGTCGAAGATGCGCGGCGCCCGGGATGTCTTGCTCAGGTTCAGGTGTTCTGTAGAGTTGCCGGGTACGATATCTTGGAAAATAAAGTCACGCCGGTGCGTAATGGCGGTCACGTGGAGCACATGGCGTGTGGAGCGGTCAGTGGAGTAGCCCGTATATTCGTTGAAGGGGCCTTCAGCCTCGCGAGTTTCAGGCTCGATGTATCCCTCGATGACCATCTCTGCATCGGATGGAACCATGAGATCGACGGTTTCAGCTGCAATAACCTGGATGGGTCTTCCGATCAGGCCTCCGGCCAACTCTAGCTCATCTTCAGCTATAGGTAGCTGGGTAGCTGCAGCGATAGAGATAGCCGGGTGAAGGCCGATCGCTACAGCCACTTCCAGGGCTTTGCCTCGTGCTTCCTGCCGTTTCTGGTAATTCCATAAATCTCCGCGCGAGTGCATACTGGCCCCCATGACAGCCTTTCCTTTAACCTGGAGCCGGGTAAAATTGAGGTTCCCTACCCCTGTATCCGGATCTTTTGCTATCGATACTCCACCGCTGATGTACCTGCCCGCATCTGTCTCGAAATGAACCGGAATCGGGTAATCCCACAGGTTGACTTCCTCGCCAGTTATGATTATTTCTTTAACAGGCGCCTGAGAGCTTAGGCCTGGCTTAATCCGTTTAGAAGCGACGGCAGGCCAATTGGTAATCAAATCTCTTTCCTCGAGCCCTAAAATCCTTGCAATACGCTTCCGGCTCGAGAAAATATTGGAGACGACTGGATTATTGAAGCCTTGAACATTCTTAAAGAGAAGTATAGGGGGATCTTGGCGTCGTTCTAATTCCATTGCATAAGCAGTCATATCATATTCAAGGGCCACAGGTGAATTGATCTCCCATAACTCCTCAGGATGTTTCTCCCGCAAAGTCTGCAAATATGTACGCAAATCCTCACTCATATTACTTCCTTAAAGTATTAGTTACCTATGATGGGTGGTGTCCAGCACCGGGAATGTGGCGACCTATATCCAAGATTTAGACTCCTACTCCTCACTTCGCACGAAGTCCACTGCTCGTTTTATCCTAGTCTCGGGAAAAAGTCCTATAACTTCCTGGTATATTCTTTCAGCCTCGGCCATCGATCGGGTATCCTTAAGGTCTTCTGCCCCTTTAGTCACCTCATTAACCATGATCCCTGGGTCCAGGAAAAGGTAAATAGCGGAAATTGGCGTCAGGTAAGCACGCCGCCCCCAAGGAGCCATGACCGGAATCTTTTTCAATCCCAGATCTCCTTGAGCGGCCTGTGCTACCAGGGGTAAAATTGGATCAGGGAAAGCCTTACTGGCTCTTAGAAAATCCTCTACATCCTTTTGCGAAAGGCCATAAGCGCCTAGGAAACCTCCGGCGCGCATGATCCTCCCAACACGCTCATCTAGCTCCTCTATCTCCATCTCTGCATCACAGGTATATCCTGCAAAGCCATATACTGCTGAACAATTGAGCTGGATGAGAGCACTCAAGGTCATGAAGGACACAAGGGAAGTGAAAGGCGGGCTTACTTCATTTCCATCGTGGAAGGTGTGTGCACCGATATCTGCGCCCACAAATAAGTCAACTTCTCGCTCCGCGATC
>CAZAQS010000400.1:0-3711 GCA_964486825.1 uncultured Anaerolineaceae bacterium
GCCGGTTGGTTTTCTGACATAGGGCATGGTATCTTTTGGTTCTTTTGGATTTCGTGGGGGAGTGGCGTGAAACGTGATGCGGGATCTGCGTTTATCCTGGTAATCTACGTTCCATTTTCAAAGGAACCATCCAGCGTCACACTATCTAATAATACCGTGAAGTCAAGAAAGTTGAAAGGATCTATTTTGACATTTCCCCTCCAATTCGCTATACTATTATTGAGGCGGGTTGGCGGGGAAATCCGCCCAACCATCCACACCTACGAACGATATGGAGATCAGCCATGGCAGAGCTTTCCATGCTTAGCAGGCTTTCGGAATCATCCCGCGGCGCGCTGGATTGGGCGCAGTCCTACGCGGAAGCCGGTGGCAGCCGGCAGATCGAGCTGCGCGACTTGTGGGCCGGCGTCCGGAGGACGCACGGGAAAAATTCTCCCCCCGTGGTATTGCTTTCGTATTTCAAGGCGCCGGTTGAGAAATTCGAGGCCCGTCTGGAGCTGGATCGGCTGGCGGAGCGGGCGCCTCAATCTGGCAGACCGGTGAGCGAGGGTGACTTGTCGCCTGAGGCGATGAAGACGTTGGACCTGGCCATCTCGATGGGCGAGCAGTACAACCAGGAGGAAGGCGGGCTGGTGCGGCTGCGCGACCTGTTCGGGGCGCTGCTGCTGATGCCGTCCGCACCGCTAAACGACTTCCGCAAAGCGCTGGAAAGCGCTCAGGTGTCCTCCGAGCAGGTCACCAAGGCCTACCAGGAATACCTGGGCCGGCCGCGCGCTTCACTGCAACGCTTTCTGGAGGAAAGGTTCCCACGCCGCGCGGGACAGGATGCAGACCAGGGTTCGGTGCAGTTCGACGCCAGCCAGATGGCCCCTACCGGAGAAGCTGAGACCATCGACCCCGTCGTCGTCCCGCCGGATGATTCCAGATCCAAGGCAGCGGCCGCGCAGGATAACGGTGGACCGCCGGACATAGATAAAGACTTGTCCATGCAGCTGGCAGTCTCGGGCTTCAGCGCCGATACGCGCACCAAAAAGGACCTGGTAGGGATCGGGGCGGAGGTGGACGCCTTCGCTTACCTGATCTCGGCGGTGGAGCTGAACCCGCCGCTGGCCATCGGGCTGTTCGGCGACTGGGGGGCGGGCAAGACCTATTTCATGCAGTCGCTCAAGGAGCGCATCTTCAAGATCACCAGCGACGCCCGCCAGTCAGGCAAGCCACAAAAGGATCTGTCTGTCTACAAATATATCGTGCAGATCGAGTTCAACGCCTGGCATTACGTGGAAGGCGAGTTGTGGGCCAGCCTGGTGGACAATATCCTGCACAACCTGCAGACCAGCGCCGGTGAGAGCCAGAGCCTGCTGCAAAAGCGGCAGCAAAAGCTGATCGACGAGATGAACGAGAAACGCCGCGACCAGTCGCTGGCCAAGGAGCAGAAATCCGGGCTGGAGAAGAAGCGCAAGGCCAAGCAAGGTGAGATCGAGAAATTGAAAGAAAAGCAGGTAGAGGCGCTGCGCAAGCTGGACGAGCTGAAGGCCCAGGACGTGCTGGAGGCGGTGGAGCTGAGCCCGCAGGAGCGCCAGGAGTACGGGCAGGTGCTGGAAGATATGGGCCTGAGCGGGGCGTACCGGTCGGCGCTGGATTTCATGCAGGCGCTGGACCAGTTGAGGGGCGAGCTGGAGCGGGGCAACGCCCTATCGGTGGCGCTGCGCCGGCGAGGCTGGCCCTGGACGCTGGCCATCCTGGGCGTGATCCTGGCGGGGCCGCTGGCCAGCCTGGGCATCTCGCTGCTGGGCGAGGGGGTGCCGGCGGTCACCAACGCCGCGCTGAGCTTTTCGGCTACGCTGGGCGGGCTGACGCTGCTGCTGAGGGCTGGAACCAATGAGATGGCCGCGCTAAGGCAACGAGTTGAGCAAGCCCAGGCTCGCCTGGAGGCGCACCGCCGGGCAGAAGAGCAGCGTTTCGCCGAGCAGATCGCCGAGCTGGAAGCCGACCTGGATGTAACCACGCAGGCCTACCAGAAGGCGCTGGCGGTGGAGCAGGAGTTGGAGGAGCAGATCCAGGCGCTGGAGGCCGAGCTGAGTCAGATCACGCCGCGGCGCGTGCTGCTGGACTTCATAAATGAACGCGTTGAGAGCCAGGATTATCGCAAGTGGTTGGGCGTGCCGGCGCTGATCCGGCGCGATTTCAAGCAGCTTTCCGAGCTGGTGGAAAAACAAAACGAGGACTTCCTGAAGAAGGATAAGGGCAAAGGCGGCGACCCGGACCAGATCAACCGTATCGTGCTGTACATCGACGACCTGGACCGCTGCCCGCCGCGGCGGGTGACGGAGGTGCTGCAAGCGGTCCACCTGCTGCTGGCCTTCCCGCTGTTCGTGGTGGTGGTGGCGGTGGACTCGCGCTGGCTGTCGCAGTCGCTGCAAAGCCATTACGGCAGCCTGTTGGGGCCGGATAACGGAGCCGCCCAAAACGGTTTCCCGCGCGCCACGCCTCAGGATTACCTGGAGAAGATCTTCCAGATCCCGTTCTGGGTCAGGCCGCTGGGAGACCAGGCCAGGCTACGCATCCTGCAGGGGTTGGTGGCCGGCAGCCTGAAGAGGGGTGAGTCCACCCAGGGGGCAGAGGCAACCGGGGACCGAGAGAGCGAACCCGGGGACCCAGAACCAGAAGTGGAAACGGTAACCCCCCCGGATTTTTCCGAAATCCAATGGAGCCTGGAAGAGGCGGCCCGCCAGTACGATCCCAAGGCCGAAACGGACCCCAACCCGCCGGGGCTGGAGATCCTGGACCTGGAGCTGGCCTTCATGCAGGAGCTGCGGGCGTTGCTGGGCGAGACGCCGCGCTCTGTGAAGCGCTTCGTGAACGTGTACTGGCTGATGAAGTCGATCGCGCTGGGGCAGGTGGAGGATTTCATCAGCAGCCAGCCGTTCGCGGGGTTCAAGCTGGTGCAGTTCCTGCTGGCAACGCTGACGGGCCTGCCGGCGCTGGCGCACGAGCTGTTCGCGCTGCTGCTCTCGGAGCAGGGCCCGGAGAAGGCCGGCGGGAAAGTGGGCATTCAGAAAGTGGAACTGGCGCTGGCGCCGGGCGATGACCTGGCGGCCTGCGTGGATGTGCTGCGCAACCGGTTGAACCGCAGGCGGGCGCGGGGCGAGAGCGTGGATGCTGCGCTGCGCGAGCTGGAGCGCTTGAAGCTTTGGCTGGAGGGCTACGATGGGGGCAATTGGCTGAGCCTGCCGGCTGCTGAGCTGAAGGATTGGGCCCCGGTTGCGGCCAGGTTTTCGTACCGGATGGAGGAGTAAGTAGGCGCAGGCCGAGCAGGCATCGCCCTATGTTCCAGAAGATGAAAATATCCTGTTTATGTTTACGATCGAGTACGCTTTTATGAATACCTATGTGGAAGGTAAACCCCCAGACGCTGGCGATCGCTGGAATAACCAGATTTCACTGTTCGTGCGCAACTTCCTGCCGCGCTACGCGCAGCCGGAGCCAAGCCGGTCAAAAAGGAGTTCCGCCAAGCCAAGCAGCACCTTAAGCTGAGCAAGGTGAACGTCAACAATCTCAAGAATGTGAGTGTGGACATCCCGGTGGGCGTGTCTTCGCGCTCCAACCCGGCCACATACACCGGCGTCATGGACGACGTGCGCAAGGCCTTCGCCACAGCCAACAAGTTGAACGCAGGCTTGTTCAGCTTCAACGAGCTTGCTTGAGCGAACA
>CAZAQS010000401.1:0-3684 GCA_964486825.1 uncultured Anaerolineaceae bacterium
TCGGCCGGGACGATATTTACTTGCAGAAAGAGCACACCGATCAGGATGGTCACCACCACCGATATGGTCGCCACCAGGAAGCGCGCCACGCTGCGGCCAACCAGGTAGGTGGGGAAGTTAACGGGCGCTACGTAGATATACTTCAAGGTCTTATAATGCTCGCGGTCATCGATTACCGCCCAGGAGACGCCGTTCATCAGCTGGCCCACGTAGATATAAAATGCATTCCCCAGGTAGATATAGGGGAAAATGGCAGCCTCGAATGCCCCCTGGGTGATGATTGAATACATGACCACCAGGATGGCTGCGCCGGCCAGGGGCTTGACCAGCGAGTAGACCGCGAATAGAAACGGGTCGGTCCAGTTCGACTCGATCTGCCATCCCAACCAGGCAGCCATGCGGAAGGAATTCAAATAAGAATGCTTGAATGGGGGCAGCTCACGGTTAGGAGTAGGGTGGATTTGCTCGGATTTTGCCATAGGATTCCTACCTTCTATTTTCCGTCAGGCGACCTTCCCGGATGGCCAATTTCTCCATATAGGATAAAAGGGCGCGCGCGGACCATAAAAAGATCACACTAAGGGTGAGCAGGATCCCGATCTCCAGAGGTACCGATAAGAAACCAAAAGTGGCGCCCGTCTCGAATACGAGCTGCCGCATGGCATCCAACCCCAGGGTAAGCGGGATAATTGAGGCGGCCGCGGCGATATAGAAGTTAAAACTGCGAATTGGGAAGTACAGCCCTGAAAACAGGTAGATGGGCTCCTGAGCCAGGTTCGCGATATGCCAGGCCTCCCGGCTGAGCAGCAGGAAAAGGGAGGCAGCCATCATACCCATCCCGTACAGGGCTACCATCGTCAGGATGAAGACCAGGAATAGCTGGGCGAAGCTGGCAATCGAGTACTGCACCTGGAAGAACCAGCTCCCCAGCAGGATGATCACCAGCGCGCGCAAGCTTGTGGCAAACATGCCTCCGACTGCCATTCCCAACAGTACCGCCATCATTGAATTGGGAGCCATAATGTACAGGGCCAGGTTGCCCTGCTCTTTCTCCCAGTAGAGCTGGCTGGACATGTTCCAGAGGATATTGATCCAGAAGGCAGTCATGGCTCCGCCTATCACCACGAAGCCCACAAAATCCTCCGGTGCTCCAATAGCCCGATAGACGAAGACGTAGGCGCTGACTGCCATCATCGGCAGGAATATCTCGAAGAACATCCAGGATTTCTCGCGCTGCTGCCCGACGACGCGCGGGTAGGCCCGGGCAAGCACGGTTTTGAGGTACAAACGCCAACCACTGGCCTTATTAAGGCTTCTCTCCATTGCCTCGCTCCACGTCATGCATGCTGCGTCCCACCAACTCGACGAACACATCTTCCAAGGTAGGCTCGCGTTTCTGAAGGTTGAGAATGCGCGCACCTGTCTCTGTTAGAGCGTTTACCACCGTGCTGAGAACCGGCTCTTCCTCGAGAATGAATTCCAAGATAGTGGACCCGTCCAGCTGGTTCTGGGTTACCTTACTCACCCCGGCCAGGTCCTCGAATTGCCGAACCGGCTTCCCGTTCAGGGAGCTGACTTCTACCCGAAAGACAGCCTCATGTTGAAGTGTGCGCTTCAGGTTGGTGGGCGTATCGCATGCTAATACCTTGCCCTGGTTAATGATGGCAACCCGGTCACACAGCTCATCGGCCTCCACCATATAGTGGGTCGTGAGCAGCAAGGTGCGGGTTGGATCCTTATCCAGCCAGATCCGGATAAAATTGCGCACATCCCGTGCCGCGCCAACATCCAGACCCAGGGTGGGTTCATCCAGGAACAATACCTCCGGATCCGTCAAGAAGCCGCGCACGATATTCATCTTTTGGCGCAGTCCGGTGGATAGATCGGAGGATTTAGTGTTCAGACGGTCCAGCATTCCAACCACTTCTAAAAGCTCTCGGATGCGCCGGTTGGCGTCCTTGGAGGGCATCCCGTAGAACTGCGAGAACATCCACAAATTCTCCCGCACGGTCAGCAGACCGTATCCGGAAGCCTCGCCTCCCGACACCATATTGATGCGCGGGCGTACTTTAGCGGGTTGCCTGGCAACGTCATAACCGGCTACCCAGGCCTGTCCATGTGTCGGCGCGAGCAGGGTAGTGAGGATTTTAATTAAAGTGGTTTTACCGGCTCCATTTGGACCGAGCAGCCCGAACAGCTCACCCGGCTTTACCTCCAGATTAACGTCCTGAAGGGCGATCAGCTCTTTGGGCTCGCTCTTTTTTCCACTCCTGATTTTATAAATTCTGCCTAAGTTTTCGGTTCGTAATGCAAGATTCATGGTTAACCCTTGAAAAATTTCAATATTGTTGGGTTCCCGTAGGGTAAGCGTAGGGTAAGCGTCAAGCAAGAACGGAAGTGTTCTGCTAATATTGAGGTCGAAGGGCGATTTCTCTTCTTCTCCTCCTTAGAGAGAGCCGGGGGCGGCGTACCCGGCTCTCGCTGCGTTAATTGGCCGGAGCATGCTGCCTCGAGCGTTCTATTGTACCCCGGTTTTTATCCCCAAAATTGAGATCAACTCGCTACCTATCCAAACCGGCACGGACAGCGTACAGCATCACCCCGGCGGCGACAGCCAGGTTCAAAGAAGTTACCCGGCCTTGCATGGGAAGGCGGATCAGCTCGCTGCAGATCTCGAGCGCTTCAGGATGAAGACCTTCTCGCTCGCTGCCTAACAAAAGGATGAGTGGAAGCTGATAGGCTTCTAACGAGCGGTAATCCAGATTCCCCCGGGCTGAGCTGCCGTAAACGTTGTATTCGTATTGCCTGGTCCATCCTTTGAACTGCTCTAAAGCCACCCTCACGACCGGCTTCCAAAATAAAGCTCCCATACTGGCGCGCACGGAGCTGGGATGGTAGGGGTCGGCGCTGTTGTCGATCAGGATCAAGCCAGAAGCACCGACAGCATCGACCGTACGCAGGATCGTCCCAATATTGCCGGGGTCTTGAGGACTGACCAGTGCCACACACCAGGGAAAGTTAGCCGGGTTTAGGTCCGTGAGCTGTGCATATTTTTGGTTTAGGACCGCCAGGATGCCTGAGGGGTTTTCTTTTTCTGTTATTGATCTGAATACGTCTTCCGAGGCCTCAAAACAAGCTATACCTTGCCGGCTCTGGTCTCGAACCAGCTGATTGGCGAAATCACTTTTTAACAGACCAGGGGCGAAGAAGATATACTCGATCCTCGGACCGGTTATGCCGGAGGCAGCTGCCTGGACGGCTTCGCCTACATGGTGAATCCCCTCTACCAGGAACAAACCGGTCGCTTCACGCTGCTTGCGCTGGCGGAGCGACCGCACTTGCTTTACTTTTGGGTTGTCCCGGCTGGTGATGGCTGCCATTATTCATGCAGCGGGACCCAGGCCAGGACGGTGGTGCCTGCGCCAGGCTCCGAGCTGATCTCGACATCACCCCCAACTTTATGGGCGCGGGTGCGCATATTGGATAAACCATGCCCGAGGGTCATGGCAGTACTTTCGACGTCGAAACCTTTTCCATTGTCCGCTACTTCTAAAAGCACCCGCTCATTGGTTGTCCATAAATGCACGTTTGTCCTGGCAGCATGGGCGTGCTTGGCTACGTTGGCCAGGGCTTCCTGGGCGATATGGAATAAAGCGGTTGCATGATGGGCGGGAAGAACTGCCA
>CAZAQS010000402.1:0-3658 GCA_964486825.1 uncultured Anaerolineaceae bacterium
GGTAGATCTTGAAGTCAGGTGTCCAGGCCGGGCAGCGGTCATCGCCCGGTCCATTGACGATAGGGCCAAGATTAATTAAAGAACTCCATGTTCCGTCAGCGCCACGCGTAGTGATGTAGATGTCCTCCTCACCGAAGCCCTCCGGGCGCGTCGCCGTGACGTACAGCATCTGCCCATCTGGGGTCGGGGTTGGGGCATGTTCGCTCCCCGGCCCGTTGACGTTCATGCCAAGGTTTTCTGGCTCGGTCCACTTGCCACCTACCCGCCGTGAGGTCCAGATGTCGTCCTTGCCAAAACCGCCAGGCCTGGTGGATGTCCAGAAAGCCTCATTCCCATCGGCGGAGAAGAACAGGCAGTGATCCATATACTCGGTATTGACAGGAGGTTCGCCGGCGATGTCGTTGAGGTTTCGGGGATCTGACCAAGCGCCGTCGATCCAATAGCTGACATATACATCGGTAAAACCCAACCCACCAAATAAACTGCGACCGAGCTTGCCTGTAGCCAGCGTGTTGGCCACCCGAAAGAAATCCAAGAACGGAGAGAGGAACGGGACACGCCATAAGCGGCCCCCCGGCCTTCTGCTCGTGAAGTACAGCTTGTCGCCGGTAGCATTGATCACAGGTTCAATCTCTTCATACTCGGTGCTGATCGGCGCCTCAAGGCGCTCAGGTAGCGTCCAATTGCCTTCTTCCCACGTGCCGATTAAGTGTGAAACGCAGATGTCGCCGTTATTGCAGTTGAAGTACATCGTCCGCCCGTCGGCGGTAAAGGAGGGTTCCGTCTCCCGATGTGCAGTGTCGATGTCGGGCCCCATCGTCACAGGTCGCACCTGTGAATCGGAGCCTTGTGTGATTGCCCCAGCAACGCCGGGCGTGGCTCCAAGGACACCAGCCGATGCCGCCGCGCGCAATGTCACCAAGGCCAGCGCGGGCAGCACAAGGCAAGCGATCAGCATTCGAACCTGCCAGGATTTGGCGGTTGGCCAGTCTACCCGGCTGGCTTGCACCGGGGTAATCGACTTGCTTGCGACCAGGCGCTGCAACCCTTTATAAATTGATACGAACACCAATGCGACAGCAAAGCCAATGATTCCGACCCCCAGGAAACCGATCTCAAAGCCTGCGATGGTGCTCAAGCGGATTCCCAGGAAGAATGCCTGCCAGGAACCGGTGGTCAATAAACCGACCAAGAGCAGGCTGGCGAGCATGACCAGCACGTAGATCACAGCCAGGAACGCGCTCACAGTCAAGCCTGTTAATTTGACGCTAAAACTGTTTTGATTGGTAGACATGGACTTCCTCTTTACTTTTTATTTCGGCCGGCTTAACTTGACAACTCTGCGTTTGATCTCGGCTGCTGCCTGTTCATGAGAAAGGAAGCTACGCCCAGGCGTACGTAGACCACCAGATACCAGAGGCCGACCAGCGGGCCAAGGTCTACGAGTCCAGCGGTATCGGGAGGTTTCGGGAAGGTGGCGATATTGAAGATCAGAAACAGGATGCTGATCAAGACACCGGGTGCGCCCAGCCAGGCTCCGAGGCCGCGACGCCCGATCATGGCCAGTCCAAAGAGTATTGTGCCCGCTCCGATATAAAGGTCCCAGGCGACGTCTAGACCCCACCAAACTCCTTTAATGGTGGCATCAGGCTGCTGCACAACCGCATAGACTGATATCTGCACCATAAGCATGGCGAGCAGCTGAGCTGCAGCGATGACGTTGGCCACTGCTGCAATGAGCGCCAGTCTGGAACCTGTCGTGCCCCCAAGAACGTGGTAGAGCCCGATGCTGCTAACCGTGAGACCGAAAGCGAATAGAAAAGCCAGGGCAACTATATTTGTATCGGAGTGGCTAGCGGCGATGACTGCGATATAGGAAACTAAGCCTGCAATACCACTGATGGCTGTGATCCCGGCCCAGCGATAATCCAACTCTCTTAAAGATGTATTGATGTTCATGGTTTTCCTCAACTTAACTTCTTCCGTAAGTGGTCAAAATCCCTTTCTTGGTTATGCTGGCTCTAACGAGATAGGTGCCTCTTCTGGTATGTTCACTTCTTAGTATGGGCATGATGCGATGATCTGAATGACCACCGCGTGAAGTGATCCCAACGGAAGAGCATTGCGGCCAGCATTCCCACGCACATAGCCGAACAGTAGGTTGCCACAAACCACGCCGGAGATGCATTTTCTTTTAGAATTGAAATCACAGCCATCAATGCAACTGGCACAAGCATCGCAAGAGACATCTCGGCGCTATGACGCCACCCATGACCGCGCACGATCATCCACGCGACCATCACGACCATCATAAAGAGCGCAATTCCGCTGGTGTACAGGAATGATCCCAACTGGAGACCGATCGCGTATCTCGTCGATACGGGCATCTCACGCACCAGGAGCTCGAACAGGGTAGCTCCGGCGCCCATCGCCAGCATCATTTCGAAATAGTGCCAGATGAATAATCCCACTTTCAAAGCAGCTGTGAGAACCGGGTGATCTTGCACGTGCGTGCTGGCTGAATTAATAGGGTCCGTTGTAGTTTTGCTTTCAATTGCCATCGTAATATCTCCTTATTAAGTTAAAAACTTGCCCGAGGGAACGGCTTTTCTGACTCAACCCTGAAGGTCCCGGCGGATCTGCTCGTACTCTTCACGGGAGATCTCCCCGCGTGCATAACGTGCTTTCAAGATCTCTGCCGGGGTCTGGTCGGTCTGAGCTGGCCCGTATTTATTGGGTTGCGGCCGCCAGCCGAGGGCATAAGCAATCGCGCCACCGATTACCACTAGGAAAATTAGGTCAATTCCCATCATCATTTCTGGCTCCTTTCAAACATCTGGTAGCGGTAGACAGGATTGAATATCCTGTCGTAAGTGAGTTGAAAATGTAACTATCGCCAAGCCGCAAGAATGGCTCCTAGGCCGAAGCTTATGAAGTAGGCAGCCCACAGTCCATCTCCGTCCAGGCCTAAGATGTATGCCAGTATGGTAACTACTGTGCTCAGACCGATCAGGATCCATCCTGCCAAATTGCCCGAGATCCCGCCCGTCTGCACATAAACACGGCGAGCCTGGGCGATAGAGGCCAGCACCAACGGTAGCGCGACCAGAGCCCACAGCTCATCCAAATCGCTCCGGGTTACATTCTCGGCCAGGTATAAAAGTCCGAAGACAAGGGCAGTACCCCCAGCGGCTAACAGCCAGATATTTCGGGTTCCTTTTTCAGCTAATTGTGTGTCCATTTGTATCCTCTGATTCCTCTTTCGGGTTGATGGTGGTCTTTCCTCCACCCGCTAACGAAACTTTATGCTCAACAATGGTTTTCCCAGCTCATTTTTCCAGATCTCGGCGCATTTGCTCGTACTCTTCACGGCTGATCTCATCGCGTGCGTAGCGCGCTTTCAAGATCTCTAGCAGAGTTTGGCTGGTTTGAGCCGGTCCGATTTGATTGAACTGCGGTCGCCAGCCGAGGGCGTAAGCGACAACGCCAATCAATATCAACGGTAGAATCAATCCAAAACCCATCATCGTATTCTCTCCTTTCAATTATTTGTTTTATCCAATGACTTGTTTTTTGAGCTCATATTGCTCGCGAGTGATCTCACCGCGGGCATATCGAGCCTGCAAGATCTCCAATGCAGTTGGCTGAACACCAGCAG
>CAZAQS010000403.1:0-3640 GCA_964486825.1 uncultured Anaerolineaceae bacterium
TTTAAAACCGGTAACACCGGTAACTTTGTAACCTTTTCCACCCCTCCAGCCCCTTCTCGCAGGTTCGAAACCTCCCGGAGGTTCTTTTTACCCGTTCTTACGCTTAAGCTGCTTCTTAGGAGCCGCTGCTTCTTAGCAGCCCGTGCCAACGCATTTTTGCCTCTTGCATTAATGGAACATTTGTGCTAGATTCAGATCAGGAGGCGCCCATGACCCAGACAGACCCCGTCCCCACCCTGCTGCAGCTGCTCTACCACGAATCGGCCGGCAAGGTCCTGCCGGTCGCATCACCGCGCATGATGAGCTGGGCGCTGGCCTTCGATGAATGGCTGGATATCTATCAAAAAACCAATCGCGACGCTTCCATCAAAGCCTGGCGGGAGCTGTTGGACCTGCTCGGCGCCCTGCCCTGGGAGATCACACCCCAGGGCGTCCGGCGCTACCGGGAATGGCTGGAGGGGCGCGGGCTGGCCCAGGTGACCATCGCAAACCGGCTGCATAAAATCAGGCGCTTTTACAGCTGGTACGGCAGCCGGTCGATCGACCCGCAGTGCGGGCCGGGATTCAACCCGGCCGCGGACGTCCCAATTCCAGCTCGCAGGTTCCTGAAGAATGCCAGGCTGCTCAGCTTCCAGGAAACCGACGCCCTGCTGGAGGTCCTGAAGCGCGACGAGTCCCTCCTCAGCCGGCGCGATTACGCCTTTTTCCTGGGCCGCCTGAAGCTGGGCGCGCCTCTCAAGCTGCTTTCAGAGCTGAAGTGGGGGCAGATCGAGCTCCGAGGGGGGCAGGCCTGGGTCACCTGGGAAGCCGGGAAAGCGGCCTGCCCTCTGCCCGACCAGGTCTGGCAGGCCATCCTGGACTACCTGCAGGCCGCCGGGAGGCTCGCTCCGCAGCGCCCGGGCGGCATGTCCCCGCAGGCCTATCTCTTTCCCCCGCTGTCCGGGTCCTTCGGAAGCCAGGTCAACGGCCTGGCGGAGGACTGGGACGAGAGCCGCTGCCTGGGCGTAGATACATGGTCCAGTTGCTTGCAAATTTACGGCCGCCTGGCGGGCATCGATGAGCAAAAGCTCAACCTGCAATTCCTGCGCCATACCGCCGTCTTCCGCTTTTCGGAGACGGCCGCCAGCCTGGCTGAGATCCAGGCCTTTATGGTCACCTGCCAGATGAAGTATGCCGGTGAATACCTGCGCGCCCTGCGCCGGATCCACGAGAAGCAAGCGCCCTGCCCTTTCGAGGCTAAGCTGCCAACCACAATCAGGCGCCGGCGCCCCCGAACCTCCCAGGAGCGACTCAAACATGGCCTGTACGCCCCGCACCTGCTGCCTGCCGAGCAGGTGGCCGAGATCCAGGCCCAGGGGGTCACGCATATGAAAGAAGAAAAGGCCGGCCTGCTGGCCCTGATGCAGGTCGCCAGGGATTGGCTCGCCAAAGACCACCCCGATCCCTGGGTGATCATGGCCCTCAGCGACGCCCACCTCTTGTCCACCCCCAAGCTGAGCGTCCTGATCGATTTCGAAAAAGAAGAGCAGCAGAGCCAGGGCCTGAGCGAGGGCGACGCCTGGGGCGTGGAGCTCCTGCAGACCTTTTGGCGCCAGGCTTACGACGACGAGCCGCCCGGCGTGGACATCATCTACGATTGCACCTACGAGCTGCTGCCGGAAGACTGGGACGAGCAGGAAGACCTGCAGCATTCCATCGCCAGCGACCGCCTGATCTTGCGCAACCTCAAGCGCCAGGCCCTGGCGGCCAACGACCCCAAAACATTTGCCAACCTGTTGCAGAAGTACGGCCGGGGCTGCATGAGGCTGTGCGAGCTGCTCAGGCGCGCCCGCCCGAAGCCAGGCCGCATCCAGACCTACGTGGAGCGCCTGCTGGCCCTGGTGCTGGCCGACGAGCGCGAAAGGTTGGGCATGCCGCGCGGCGACGACACCTATTTCCCGCCCCTGGTCTCCAAAAAGAAACGTTGAAACGTGCTCAAGCTCCTTCTTAGGAGCCGCTCCTTCTTAGCAGCCGCTCCTTCCGAGCAGCCGCTGCTTCTTATCAGCCCGTCCTAACCTGCAACCTGCTCAGCGGCTTCTTAGCCGCCCCTGCAACCTGCAACTTTCTCAGCGGCTTCTTAGCCGCCCCTGCCAACGCATTCACGGCACCTGGTTTTAACTCAACACGATCACGCGCACCAAAGCGCTCTTCCCCTTTAGTTCCAGGTCGCGCTTCTCCAGGGCTTCATTTTCGATCTGCGCCGCATGATAGGTGGCTTCGCTGATCAGGACTTCGCCCTGGCCCGCTTTGGAAGCCAGGCGTGCGGCGATATTTACATTGTCACCCAGCGCGGTGAAATCGGACGCGGTCCCGCCCGCACCCACAATGGATCCCACCCAGGCCCTGCCGGTATGAATTCCAACCCCAACCGGGACCCAGGGTCCTTGCGCTGAGCCATGCCCTGTCACCCGTAACAGGGCTTTTCCGGCTTCGACCGCCTTGTGAGCGTGGTCTTTCCCCGCATATCCCGGGATGAACAAAGCCGTGACTTCATCTCCAACCAGCTTATCGATAAAGGCATCCGCCCGCACCAGGACATTGATGGCGACTTCGTAGAAGCGGTTCATCAGGCGGCTGAACTCGAGAGCTTCCATTTTTTCCGCAATCGTGGTCGATCCGCGCACATCCACGAACAACATGGTCAGCTCGACCTCCGCGCCTCCGGGGAATTGGGTTGTGAAGGAGTGACAGCCGGCGCAATACCTGGGATTTTTGTCCGACCTGCGAACCCCCTGCAAAACGCGCAGTACAGCGCCGCCAATCCCGGCAAAAGGCCTGTGGCAGTTTGCACAGCGTGGATTTGAAGGCAGCCGGCTGTAGATAGGACGGTTGCGCCGTACCCTGACGTTCCCCTCCGTCAATATCTTCAACCACATCTCGTCCACGCTATCGACTTTGTAAAAGCGTCGTAGATAATCGGGTAAAGTCTGATTTGGCATAGGAAAACCCCCTTAATGGCCCACGGGCCGGTCGATTTGCGTTGAAACTTGAACTCTCACGGGCATAGAATTCCCCTTAATAAGATTTCTGGTTTTTCCATCCAGTCTGAACAGGCCTGGTGGCTGTTGGTTGGCAAGAGCAGCTGCTCCGGCGGGCCGGTCTCAGCCTCTTCGAGCGCTTCTTTTAACAAGAAGCCGCGTAAGCCGCAATCGGGCCGAACACCGCGCTGACCATGGCCAGGGCGGCCCCGCTGACGCAGACTGTCAGGCCGGGAATGAGCACGATAATGCCGATCAGGGGCAGCACGATCCCACCGATCACCTTGGTGATCTCCTTGGCCAGCGCGCAGAACGTCCTGTTGCACTGGCTGCGCCACAGCAGCAATGCGCCCAGGCCCACCAGCGTGAGCGCCAACCCGGCCCAGATCATCCACGGGCAACAGGCAGACAGGATGATAGCCGCCACGCCCGCCCCCAGCAGGGACTGGCCCGAGATGAGCAGGGCCGCCTTGCACGGCTTGTTGGGACAGAAGATGGCGTAGAAGATCCCCGCGATCGCAGCGATGAGTGCCAGCACGCCCGCCGTAATGAACAACGCCGTGGCGGCCGCGGGCACGCAGATCGCCAGCAGCGCGGCCAGGATCGCCATGGCTGCCGCCACC
>CAZAQS010000404.1:0-3607 GCA_964486825.1 uncultured Anaerolineaceae bacterium
GTAAAGCCGCCCGACACAACGTCCCAGAGTAGTTTTCCCACAGCCCGATTCGCCTACCAGAGCTAACGTCTCACCGCGCCGGAGGTAAAAACTAACGTCGTCTACGGCTTTAACGGTTCCGGTTTCGCGCTTGAAAAAGCCGGATTGGACCTGAAAATATTTCTTCAGGTTCTTGACCTCTAACAACTTGTCGAGCCGGTTATCCCGTCCAGCGGTTTTTGTCCTCATCATGGCGCTAGTTCGTGTTCTCGTATAAGAAACAACGGACCCAGTGGTTGGCCTCTTGCTCCAGCAACTCGGGGGTTATCGTATTACAACGACCGGCGATTGCCTGCGGGCAGCGCTCGTAAAAACCGCATTGTGGAGGCCGCTCGAAAGGTATGGGTACGTCGCCATCAATGGATTCTAGTCGCTGCCCGGGTTCCATCTTCAGCTTCGGCCTGGATTTCAGCAACCGGATGGTGTATGGGTGCATGGGGTGGTAGAAGATATCCCGCACCGAACCGTATTCAACGATCCGGCCCAGGTACATTACTGCCACACGATGGCTCAACTCCGCGATTACTCCCAGGTCGTGAGTGATATAAAGCACTGCCATGTGGAACTGTTCCTGCAGTTCTCGGATCAAATCCAGGATCTGAGCCTGCACCGTCACGTCCAGCGCGGTGGTCGGCTCGTCAGCGATGAGCAGCTTGGGATGGCAAGAGAGCGCCATGGCGATCATAGCTCGCTGGCGCATTCCCCCGGAGAGCTGGTGGGGGTATTCGTTGGCGCGCTGCCTGGGATTGGCGATGCCTACCCGGTCCAGCATATCCAGAGCGATGTCGAAATTTTCTTTTTTATCCTGTGTGCGATGCAGGTAGATGGCCTCACAGATCTGATCGCCAATCGTATGGACCGGTGAGAGGCTGGTCATCGGTTCTTGAAAGACCATTGAAATCTCTTTCCCTCGGATGCTACGCATTTCCGTTCCGGATGCGTCCAGCCGGGCCAGGTCGATGACTCCGTGGCCCAGGGTTAGATTAACCTGCCCGCCGACCAGCCGACCGGGTGGAGACACGATCTGTAAGATCGAAAGAGCCGTGACGCTCTTCCCACAGCCACTCTCCCCGATTAATCCCAGGGTTTCTTCGCGATCGATCGAGAAACTGACCCCGTCAACAGCTCGCAGTACACCTTCTTGCAGGTAAAAATGCGTCTTCAGATCAACCACGTCCAGCAAAGCCGTTTGTGGGCCAGGAGGTCCTTCTTTAAAATCTCTCATCAAAAGTTCTCCCTTGAATCCGGCAAGACACGGGCATAAGCAGATATCTCAGACATTATTGCTTATAGGGATCGGCTGCGTCGCGCAACCCATCGCCAAGGAAGTTGAAGGCCAGCACGGTGATTACTACAAACAGGGCTGGGATTATTGTCCACCAGTATACCGCCACGCTGTGTATATTCTGCGCCTTTTCCAGCAGCACGCCCCAGCTGACCGCCGGAGAGCGCAAACCCAAGCCGAGGAAGCTGAGCGCAGTTTCTGCCAGTATCATATCGGGAATAGCCAGGGTGATATAGACGATCAGATAACTGGCAAAGTTGGGCAGCAGGTGAACACGGATAATGGACCACTCGCTGACCCCCGCGACTCGCGCCGCTTGGACGTAATCCAGCTCGCGCAGCTCCAGCAGCTTGCCGCGTACCACGCGCGCCAACCCGCCCCAGCCCACCAGCGAGAGGATGACGACGATCCCGAAGTAGATGCGGGTGACTGACCAGTCGCGCGGCAGCGCGGCGCCCAGAGCAATCCACAGCGGAATCGTTGGCACCGAGATCAGGAATTCGATGACACGCTGGACGAGCATATCGATCGCGCCCCCGAAATAACCTGAGATGCCCCCCAGGCTCACACCGATCAGGAAAGACAGGGCCACGCCAAGCAGGCCGATGGAAAGCGACAGGCGCGACGCGTAGATGGTACGCGAGAACAGGTCACGCCCGATGCTGTCGGTGCCGAACAGGAAAATAGTGCCGGGTTTCTCGACGCCAAAGAAATGAAGATCGGTCTTGATTAAACCCAATAGTTTATAGGTTTCCCCAGGCACAAATAAGCGGATCGGGTAACGAACGCTGGTGTCCTCTTCATATATGCGGGCCAGCATTATCGTATCTCTGGTTGAAGTTATGCCATAGACAAATGGGGTATGTAAACGACCATCCTCGTCGAAGATATGGATCTGGGTAGGCGGCTGGAAATGAGACCTTTCGAAACGCTGTTCCGCCGTATAAGGAGTCAGAAAATCGGCCAGAATAGCCCCCAGATATAGCAGGATCAATATACTGCCGCCCATCAGGGCTAACTTGTGGCGGCGGAACTTCTGCCACATCAACTGCCACTGGGAGGCCAGGTAATACCTCTCCTCGGCGTTGAGTCTTTCTCGCTTTGGCTTCTCTGACACGGTTCAGGTTTCCCTTTTGGTAAACCGTATCCGGGGATCTATTGAAACAAGCAGGATATCGGAGATAAATGTCCCGATTACGGTGAGGATGCTTAGGAACAGCAGCAGGCTGGATGCCAGGAACATATCCTGTGTCAGCAACGCGTTGTAGAGCATTGGACCAGTGGTCGGCAGGTTGAGCACCATTTCAGTAATGACCCCGCCAGAAACGATGTATGGCAGTTCCCAACCAATGGTGCTGACGATCGGATTGAGAGCCACTCGCACCGGATATTTGAACAGCAGTCGGGTCTCACTAAGCCCTTTGGCTCTGGCCGTAATCACGTACTGCTTGCCGAGCTCGTCGAGTAAAGAAGCCCGCATCACGCGGATCAGTCCAGCAGTGCCAGCCGTGCCGACAATGATGATCGGCAGAGGCAGGTGTTTGAGCAGGTCGAGCACCTTATCCAGGCTCCAATCAGCACGCATATACTCGGCAGAGAAAAGCCCTCCGACGCTTAACCCTGCATTCGCAAAGATATACATCAGGATTAACGCCAGCAGGAAGCTGGGCGTCGCCAGCCCAATGAAACCTACCAGCATAAATACATAGTCACCAGCCGAATACTGGTGTGTAGCCGAATAAATGCCGATCGGGATAGCGGTGAGATAAACAAAGAGCAGGGTGGTGATGGAGATGGCCGATGTTAGCCAGATGCGATCTCCGATGACTTGAGCAACCGGTTTTTGCATGTTGAATGACCAACCCAGGTTTCCGCGCAGGACGTTCGTTGCCCAGCGCAGATACTGGACGTGCACCGGCTGATCCAGGCCGAACTGTTTGCGGAGGTTGTCGAGGCTTGCCTGTTCAAGTCTCTGGCCCGACCTGGCATATTGGGCCGCCAGGTTGTTCACGAAATCGCCGGCCGGGAGCTGGATGACGATAAAGGCCACGACACTCGTCATCCAAACGGTGACGATCATGAATAAGATACGCCGTAAGAAGTAGGATAACATGCCGATAAGGTTACCCCCGGGATATCCGGTAGTCAAGCAGCCGGACACCCCGGGATATGAATCATTGGCTATGGGCGAAGGAAGAATGTTTCGACCAAATACGGAATTGTAAACCACGCGCCAAAAGCGCCGTCGTCCTGCGGCGCATTGCCCAGCCGATTGTTGATAAT
>CAZAQS010000405.1:0-3595 GCA_964486825.1 uncultured Anaerolineaceae bacterium
CTCGGGCCAGCGCAGCATGCCGATCTGGTCCGCCAGCAGCCCGGCCCGGCTCAGCAAGGCGGCCGCCCTGGCCCCACCCTGCTGCCCGGCTTCGTCCGAGTCGAGCGCCAGCGTGATGCGGGCGGATTTGGCCTTGCACAGGATGCCGTCCAGCAGATCCGTTCCCTGGATGGAGCAGCCCGCCAGGGCCACCGCCGGGACGCCCCACTGCGCCAGCGTCAGCGCGTCGCCCTGCCCTTCCACTACCACCGCATGCGCCAGGCTCCCATCCTGGGCCCCTGGCTTACCCCACCAATGCACGTTATAGTACGGCCGGCGCGGGCCTGCCAGCTCGCGCGGCGGGTTCCAGTGCGCCTTGCCCTCGATCGAGCGCCCCGCCAGGTACGCCACCCTGCCGCGCTCCAGGTGCGGGTAGATCAGCATCTGGTTGGGCATGGACGGGATGCGGTCCCGCTCCAACCAGTCTTGAGCTGGCTGCAGGCCATGCCGACCCGCCCAGCCGGCGATATCGCCGCGCTTTCCCAGCAAGGCCGCCACCGCCGGCAGGTCCATGTCCACGCCCGCTCCCTTCAGGTAGCGGCGCAGGCCTTCCCGGTCGCTGCCGAAGCTGCCGATGCCGGCCTCCGCCAGGGTCTCCTTCGTCCAGCCGCGCCCCAGGGCGTAGCCCAGGTCCGGCTTGATCTCGCCCTCCTGCGTGCCTTTGAAACTGGGCGCCGGCCGGAACAGGTAGCCCTGGAAATAGCTCATCGCCGCCCGGAAGACCTCCTCGCGCGCCTGGCGGGCATTGGCCAGGGCCTGCTCCTCCTCCGATAGGGGCGCCAGGGATACGCCCGCCTTTTCCGCCAGGTAGCGCAGCGTGGTGGAGAAATCCCATCCGTTCAGGCCCTGCAGCAGGTCGAACAGGTCGCCGGACCGGTTGCATCCGATCCCGAAGCAGGTGAAGCGCTGGCTGCCGGGGAAGATGACGAAGGACGGGGTCTTATCGGGGTGGAAGGGGCAGTTGGCTTTCCAGTTCTTGCCGCTGCGCTGGAGCTGGAGATGCTCCCCCGCGATCTCGGCGATATCCAACCTGGACTTGATCTTTTGGATGGGGTTCATGCTAAGGTCCTTGATGTCCTGGCAGCCTGGTTGTGGTAGAAACGCGCCGCCTCCACGTACTATTATTACAGAACAAACGTTCTAATGCAATCCCATTTCGGGGGGATAGAGGGGGGATTTTTGGGTTAACCCAATGGGGGATAGCACGGTTAACCCGCTAAAACGGGTTAAACCAAAACCTGTTAACCGTGTTTTTGTAAGCTGTAGGGGCCCACCAAAAAATGCCTGGCCCATTCAGGTTCGGATGGGCCAGGCATTCAGCTCGGTTTGTTACCGTTAATGTTGCGAAATCTATATTACTCGTAGAGCAGGGGGGCAATCTCTTCCGAGTCGATATTGGTAGCATCGTACCAGTGGAAGCCGGTGTCGATGGTATCAGGCTGCGGTTCGCCATTGATTGCCTTGACGGCCGCTTCGACGCATTTGTAACCAATACCGATCGGGTCCTGGGTGATGGCGCCTGCCTCCGCTCCACTGCGGATGGCGTCCATCTGTTGTTGGCCTGAGTCGTAACCGATCACGACCAGTTGGCCTTCCATATTCAGCTCGCGCACGGCATTCAGAACACCGATGATGGAACCTTCGTTAGCGCCGAAGAAGCCTTTCAGGTTCGGGTTGGCCTGGATGATCGCCCTGGCCAGCTCGGTGGAGCGCAGGTGATCGCCGGCGCCGTACTGCACATCGACAACTGTGATATTGGGATATTGTTCCGCCATACGGTTGACAAAGCCATCCCGGCGGTCGATACCCGTGCGGCTGGTCTGGTCGTGCACGATAACGGCTACTTCACCTTCACCGCCGATCAGCTCGGCCATTTTGTCGGCTGCGTGCGCTGCCGCGGCGATATTGTCGGTTGCGGCCGTCGTAACGGGGATATCGCTGTCAACGCCGGAGTCGAAGCCGATGATGGGGATACCGGCGGCCTGGGCGCGCTCCAGCAAGGGCACAACCGCCTGGGAATCAAGCGCCGCTAAACAGATCGCGGAAGGATTTTTCTCCAGCGCGACTTGTAGCATCTCGATCTGCCGGTCGACCTGTGATTCGCTTTCCGGGCCTTCGAACGTGATATCTACATCGAAATCGCGGGCTGCGTTCTCTGAACCCAGCCGGACGGCCTGCCAGAACTGGTGCTGAAAGCCTTTCGAAATGACAGGGATATAGGGCCGGCCTGCAGTCTCGGGAGGCGCCGCAGGCTCATCAGCAGGAGCTTGAGCAGGGGGTTCCGCAGGAGCGGTCGTTGGGGTTGCGCAGGCGGCAACCAGGGCTGTAATGACCAGTAAGGCCAAAAGGACGGAAATCAGTTGCTTGTTCTTCATCTCTATCTCCTATTTTAGTTTTATGTGACTTCTGTTCGTTACGAAACAAATTCACTCGAGGAGCTGATGACGCTAGATCTCTCTAATCTTCTACCTCCTTCCTCTCGAATCTGTTCGAGCAGTTTTAGAGTTTGTTAAACCCGTTAAGGAACGAGCGTTAACCGGTGTGAGGGATTTGTTGGAATCAGGTTTGTCGTCCCCTTCGAAGGATATCCATGTAAACAGCCAGCACAACAATGGCTCCCGTAACCACCCACTGCCATTCCTGGGGGACAGATAGAATCCGCAGGCCGTTGGTAAGGACGCTGATGATCAGCGCCCCGATGATGGTACCCAGGATGGAACCCTCTCCACCCCGCAGTGATGTCCCACCGATGACGACCGCCGCGATAGCATCCAGCTCGTAACCCGCCCCCAATGCAGGTTGAGCTGAGTTCAGTCGGGCAGCCATCAGCACCCCACCCAGGCCGGCGAAAGCGCCTGAAAGCGTATAAACGGCTGCCTTCCATATATCAACTCGCACACCCGAAAGCCGGGTAGCTTCTTCATTGCTGCCCAGGGCAAAGGTGTAACGGCCCAACACGGTTTTTGTCAGGATGAAGTTCGCAACGATAGCAGCCCCAAACAAGACAAGCACGGCATTCGGGATCGCCAAACCAGGGATGATCCTTTCCGTGATGGAGCCCATCGCAAGCATGCGGTACTGGGGCATGTCATTAAAATAGATCGGCCTTAATTCCGAGATCACCAATGCCAGGCCTTTGGAAGCGTAAAGCATGCCCAGTGTAGCGATAAAGGGGGGTATTTTCATCTTAGCGATCAAGAAGCCGTTCACCAGGCCTGCTGCCGAGCCAGCCAGGATGCCTCCTAGAACCGCTAAAGGCAACGGCATCCCCCATTGAATGCCCACCACAGCCGCCATGACAGCAGAAAAGGTCATCACTGTGCCCACCGATAGATCGATACCGCCCGTGATGATCACGAAGGTCACCCCTAAAGCCAGCACACCATTCACTGCGGTTGCCAGCAGGATACCGTTGATATTATTGAACGTGAAAAATACAGGCGATGCCAATGAAAAAACGATGATCAGAGCGATCAGGGCAGCAAACGCCAGCACTTTTTGAGCGGCGTCAGCGCGGATCAAAGACTTTTTCCCGGTTGCAGTAGCTTCCATAGTT
>CAZAQS010000406.1:0-3587 GCA_964486825.1 uncultured Anaerolineaceae bacterium
GAAAGCAGGCGCCAGGAATGATCGAAGACAACCCGTAGACTGCGGTGCCGGTCTGGAATATTTCGTAGTGGGGTCGTTAGAAAATCGATCCCCCTCTCGATCTCCTCGGCGATGTTATGGCAGGTCATCACACGCACCCAGTTAGCTGCCAGTTCGATGCCGAGAGGCAACCCATCTAGCAAACTGCAGATGTGGATTACCTGGGTGCATTCAGCGCTTAAATCGAAGTCGGGTTGGATCCGGCAGGCGAGCTGCCGGAAAAGCTGGACTGCTCCGTAATGCGCCAATTCTGAAGGCGAGGCGTCTTCGCCTGGGACTTCCAGGCCTGCGAGTACGAAAAGCCATTCCTCCTTCAAATTCAATCGTTCGCGCGAGGTGGCCAGCACTTTGAGGCCGGGCAGGGAAGTGATCAAATCACTGATCAGCCCGATCCAATCGAGCAAATGCTCGCAGTTGTCAAAAAGGATCAGCGTTTCTTTATTCTGCAGATGAGCTAAGAGCTGGTTCTGGGGTCTGTCTGCGCCGTGAAAGGCGATGTCAAGCACATCGGCCAGAGCGGCAATTAATGGATTGATTGAACCGGCAAAGCCGGCCGGATCGACTGCTGAGAGGGGGACAAACCAGACGCCATCTGGATAAGCGTCAAGATGAGCCCGGGCGATTTCTATGGCGAGGCGGGTTTTGCCAGCCCCACCCGGGCCAATGATGGTCATCAGGCGCACCTGTGGATCCGCCAAAAGACGGTCCAGCTCGGCCTGTTCTTTCTCCCGGCCCACAAAGGGAGATGTTTGTAGGGGAAGATTGTGCTGGTTGTCGCCAGAGGCAGGTCTTAGTGGCCTGGCGTGAATGAGGTCCGCGTGCTCAACGGGTGGCAGTTCTCCAAGGCGGATGCGCTCGTAAAGTGCAGTTGTTTCAACGGCTGGCTCTACTCCCAATTCGTCGGCCAGCACACTGCGGCACGTGTAGTACTGAGCCAGCGCCAGGCTGCGCTGCCCGCCCAGCGCCAGCGCCTGTATCAATTGCCGGTGGGCTTCTTCCCGCCAGGGTTCCAGGGAGATCTGCTTTTCCGCATAGCGCTGAGCCCGATCAAATAATAGATGCTCCAGCGCGTGGGCAGCCAGGGTATGCAATACACTCAACACCTGGCGATGGTGCTGTTCGCGTTTGAACAGGGCCCACTCTTCGAAAGGCTGGCTGCCGGCCAGGAATAAGCCTTGTAGAAACTCGCCCCGGTACAGTCCAGCGACTGATTCCAGGCGCTCCAGGCAGGCCGGGCAATCCGCCAGGCCGGGATGGGGATGGGCGGCGCAAGCTGATAGCAAGCTTTCGAAGCTGGCCACATCCAGTTTGGCTGTTCCGGCATCAAATTGGATCGTCTTGGCGGTGATTTTTAGGAATGGGGGAACAGCATGGCGGTCGCCTATCGCCCGGCGCAGGCGCGCTAAGGTTTGGCTTAAATTGCTGCGAGCCAGGGGCTCGCAGCGGTCTGGCCACAGTAAGTCGGCCAGTACTTCGCGCCGGTGCGGGCGGTCCGCTTCGACGGCCAGGTAAGCCAGCAACGCTCGCGCCCGGTCGGTGGCAAATATTGCCTCCCGGCCATCGAGCAGGACCTGGAAAGGTCCCAGTAACTTTATGGAAAGATGCATAACCGCCTCTCTGCTCAGCAGCCTCAGGCCGTCTTCCCAACACAAGTTGGATAGTGTGTGTTCGGCTGTGCATACCGGTTACTGTTAAAAGATTCGGGGCAAATTGTCCTGCCTCTAATTATATCCATAGAATAGGTTATTAGCACCCTAATACTCTAGATTCTGCCTTTTCTCATCTGTATTCCCGAATAACTGGATACTTTTTGTCATATTTTTGTCAGGCTCATTTGCTATAAACACAAGCAAGCCATGAATGTTAATCAACCCTCTAATTACATGTCTTACCTGCTGCGTCTGTGCCGCGATCATCCGGGCGCACCCTGGCAGGCTTCCCTGCAAAGCGCTGCGATAGAGAAAATCTACCATTTCGGAAATGCTGAACAACTGTGGAAGTTCCTGGCTGCCCAGATGCGCGTAGACGGCGACGAACGGCAAGGCGGGTTTGAAGAATAAGGATAATTTTTAGATAAAAGGAGTAGATCCAATGTCAGAAGAACGAGTTGAGAAAGTCCGGCGTTTGATCCAGGAGGTATATGGGAAAGGTAACGTAGAAGCAATGGATGCGCTCTACGACCCCCAAGTTATCCGTTTCAACCCACCTTACCCGGTTACGAACGACCTCCAGGCTTATAAAGAAATCACCAAAGGGATAATCAGTGCCTGGTCCGACGTTCAATTTAATCTCCACGAGCTGATCTTTGCAGGGGATACCTCCGCCATCCGGTTTACCCTGGAAGCGACACACACTGGCGAAACCCCCCAGTCCCGTATTCCTGCCACCGGCAAGCGGGTGACTCAGGATGGATGCGTTATCGCTCACTGGAGGGGGGACAAAATCGTGGAAGAATGGCTATATGCAGACTATGTAGGATTGTTGCAGCAGCTCGGTGTTATTCCCGCACTGACCGGGGCAGCCGGCTAGCCTGGCATGCTGGCAATACCGCTGTTTGCCTGGTCGGCGAGGCGGGCGGATGAGATCATTGCCTGGATCGCCTCGCATATCCGGGAGGAAGATTTGCGCGCTGCATTCTTATCCCTGCCAGAGGTCTTGTCCCTTCGGCGCATAAGCCGGTATGGAGTAAACTCATGAATCCCATTACCCGCTTTTTTTATCGTGTGTCAGAAGAGTCCTTTAAGAAACACCCTCCTGAAGAGCTGTGGCGCCTGCTGCTGACCGGCGAGGACCCGGCCCTGCGCAAGGGCCGGCACTTTTTCAAGCGTATACCAGACAATCCGCGCTGCCAGTTGTGTAACGCTCCCTTCCACGGTCTCGGCAGCCCCCTCATGCGCATCATGGGTCGCAGCCCTTCGAAACTGAACCCCCGCTTTTGCGGGATTTGCCTGGAGACCTCCCCGGTGGGCGGCACGGAGATCGAGCTCACTATGCTGTTCGCGGATGTGCGCGGCTCTACCTCGCTGGCTGAAGGCATGCGTCCCGCCCAGTTTGGCGGCCTGATCAACCGCTTCTTCGGCGCGGCCACCCAGGTGCTCGTCGAAACGAACGCCATGATCGACCGGCTGGTGGGAGACCAGGTGATCGCCCTCTACCTCCCGGCCTTCGCCGGAGAGCAGCATGCGCGAGTTGCAGTCGAGGGAGCCAGAGAGTTGCTCAGAGCAACGGGCCACACCGATCCCAATGGGCCATGGATCCCGGTCGGGGTGGGCGTGCATACCGGGGTCGCCTTCGTCGGTAAAGTGGGCCAGGAGGAAGTCAACGATATCACCGTTTTGGGCGACGCCCCAAATGTCGCCGCCCGGCTGTCTTCCCTTGCCCGGCAAGGAGAAATCCTGGTCAGCGATATGGCCTTCACCGCAGCCTGTCTGGAAACGGGGGAAATGGTCGCGCGCCAGGTCGAGCTGAAAGGGCGGCGGAAGCCGGTGAAAATCTGGTCATCGACCCTCTCGCTCAATTGAAGCAATCCACCTGCTTCCCACGTGACA
>CAZAQS010000407.1:0-3584 GCA_964486825.1 uncultured Anaerolineaceae bacterium
GGTGTTGGGGCCAAATCTGTCTTCCATATCAGTACCTGCTTTCCCAAGTTAATACAAAGATAGTCTACCTGTTTGCACCCTTCACCGGTAGACACGAAAGTGTTAACCAAAAGTGTTGTTCTGGGGAGAACTACGAAAGCAGGCCCAATTCGCGCCCTCGCGCCACCGCTTCGGTGCGCCGCTGAACCTGGAGCTTTTCAAAAATCCGCCTGGTATAGCCTTTCACCGTATCCAGGGCTAGGAACAAACGCTCACTGATCTCCTGGTTCGAATACCCCTGGGCGATGAGCTGGAGCACCTCTAGCTCACGTGGGCTCAACAAACCCGGCAGTTGATCGGCCGGCTCCCTCTTCGAATCCTGAAAAGCAGCCAGCAGTCTCCGCGTATACCCGGGCAAAATGCCGCGCCCTGTGGCATCCAACAAAAGCTGCTCCATAGCCGGGCCTTCGTCCAGGAACGCTCGGACGCATCCGGCGGGTTCGGCTAGCGTCAATGCTTTTTCGAGGGCCGCCAGGGCTAATTCTGTTTCACCGGTCGCCTGGTAGGCAATCGACTGGAGCATCAGCCCTTTCAAGCGCTCATCCTGCCAGCCCATGGCATCGACCTTATCTATGTAGCTCTGGATCAGCTCCAACGTATGTCTGCCTTCGTCGCGGCCAAGCTCAACCCGCGCCTGGCTGAGCGGTAGATCAAACTGGTGGGCGATTTGAGCGGCTGCGGCCGCCTGCCCCTGCCGCAGGAAAACGAGCACCTGCGCCGCAGCCACTTCGGGCAGGCGCAGGACAAATTTACGCTCGCGCGCCGCCTGCTCGGTCTGCGCCAGCAAAGCCGCCGCCCCGGCGGCAGCGCCCTGGGCCAGTTTGAGGCGCGCAAGAAACACCTCGCACATGACGAACCGGTCAATGACCCGCACATCATACTGCCGGGCAAGCTTCAGGCTCTGTTGGCCGTGCCGTTCTGCTGCTTCCAGATCGTTCCATTCATACAGAATGCGCGCCAGGCCCAGATGCGCCTCATGGATAATCTGCTGCGGTGGATCGCCCGCCAGCTCCAGGATCTGCCGGTAGGTCTCAGCAGCCTGGTGCAGCTCCAGGTCCAATTCCTGCACATTCCCCAGGACGATAGTCGCCAGGATGAGGGTAAAAATAGCACCGGAGGCCCGACTGAGCGCGATCGATTCCATCAGCGCCTGCCGGGCGGCCCGCCGGTCGCCCAGAAACAGGTATGCGCTTCCGAGGGTCCACAGGGCAGTGGCGCGCATGAAATTGCTCTGAGGACCAAGGTACGCCAGGGCGTGGCGTGACTGCACCAGCATGGTGGCGGCATCGTAACGGGTCAAGGCCAGCGTGGCCCGGGCTGCGGCGATTAGCCCGAACAGGCTGCGCGCGGCTGGGTCTGGCGGGTCGGATTCAACGGAGACACCCTGGGCGGCGAGCGCGGCTTCCGCGGCTTGCAGCTTCTCCTCTACCCCATCGGTGCGCCCCGCGATTAGCAGCAGCGAGGCATACCGCCACCAGAGTATCGGGCGGGCATCTAGCTCGGCTTTCGGCAGCGTCGCCAGCCAGTTCAGAAGGGTCGAGACCGGGCTGACAAAATGGAGCGGGATGCCCTTCCCGTCGATCAAGCGGTTGGCTCGGTCAATGTCTTTCGCGGCCGCGGCGTGCTGGAAAGCCTCAAGCGCCAGGCCGTTGTCTTCATACCACTGGCTGGCCCGGATGTGCAGGGCGTTCATCCGGGCTTCCACGTCTTCGGGATCCGCGCTGTTCTGGTGCAGGTACGCCTTCAACCGCTGGCGGAGTATATCGGCAAACAGGTGATGGTAGCGGTACCAGCGCTGCTCGTTATCCAGTGGGACGATGAACAGGTTGGCGCGCTGGAGGGATTCCAGCGTTTTTTGCCCCTCCATCTCCTGCGCGCCCGTATTCTGTAATACGGCGTCGCACAAAGCGCCGCACATGCGCTCCAAGATCGAAGTGTTAAGCAGGAAGGTTTGCACGCTTTCCGTCTGCTGGTGCAGCACTTCTTCTAGCAGGTAGTCTATGATGAAATGATGGCTTTGGAGAAATGACTCGAGAAAACTGGCGAGATCTTTCTGGCGCTCCTGCGGGGTAGGCTGGGTACTCAGAGACCCCTGTAAAGCCAGGGCTGCCAATTGCAAGCCGGCGATCCAACCCTCTGTGCGTGTTTCCAGCGCTGTGATCTCTTTGGACGATAATTTAAGCCCCATCACCTGGTTGAGAAACTCCGACGCTTCATCAAGCGTGAAACGCAGATCAGCCGTGCGCAGCTCGGTGAGCTGATCGCGGGCCCGCAGCCTTGCCAAAAACAGTGGCGGGTCTTCCCGCGTGGAGACCACCAGGTGCATTTTGGGCGGCAGATGCTCCACCAGAAAGGCGAGCGCTTCATCCACCTGCTGCGAATTGATCGCATGGTAATCGTCCAGCACCAGGACAAACGCATCCGGAACGGAATGGATTTCATTCAAGAGGGCGGTTAAGACAGACTTCACGGGAGGCGGCTGTGGTGCCTCCAGCCTCCCCATCATCCCTTGGCCGAGCTGCGGATCAACCTTTCGCAGGGCGGCAGCCAGGTAAAGCAAGAAACGCGCAGGGTCACTATCGTCCGCGTCCAGAGAAATCCAGGCAGCCGGACAACCGCATCCAGCCAGCCATTCGCTTACCAACGTGGTTTTCCCAAAACCGGCCGGTGCTGAGACCAGAGTCAGTTTCCCCGCCATGCCCTTATTTAAGCGCTGGACCAACCGCAGACGCGAGACGAGATTTGTCCTCGGCGGCGGGATATATATCTTCGTGGCCAACACTTCCATAGTCATAAATCCATTAGAATCAGTCGCTTGGTTACTTTGTTATTTTGGTTAACAAAATTTGGTCATTTAGAATACTGATTATTGAAATAGAGATAAGACATTTAATGAAATGAGGCTATCATCCAAAAGGTTGACCTTCCGAAGTAATTTATTACTGGTTTAAACAACCTAGGAAAAGCTGAATACTAACGTATTTTTACTCACGTAGATGTAGATGAAGAGCAAGCTGGAGAGCGAGTATATCTATACTGTTATTATTACTGTCAGCTATCGACAATCGCCAGAGTATGCAATTGAAGGGATTATTGTAACATCGGGAGGAAAAAATACGGACATCGAGTTTTTGCAACAAAATTTAAGGGAAGTGGAGCAGTTCGGGAATGACAAGAGCGGATTGAGTATGGTAACCAGGCGCAAGTACAGTTTTGGGTCAGAAAGGATAAGTTCTATTGACGGATTTACACCCAACATGTTAGCCGATTGTACCATCGAGCTTTAGCCGGAACCAAGTTCGAAGGACACAAGCCGAAACGGTGCGTGCAGGAGTTCCTATAACCTATGCTATTTTATTACATTTTTTTAGCCCTCCTTTGTGGTCTTGTAGCCGTTTAGACCACAAGACCACTAGCAAGGCTTTATGCGCCTTTTTTGCCCTTCTCAACCGGAGCGTCGGCCAAACGCTCACTCTCGTCAAACTCGGGGGCTTGCAAAGTGCCATATCCACACATCGCAAGTGCCCTACCTATCGCTCCCGTTT
>CAZAQS010000408.1:0-3582 GCA_964486825.1 uncultured Anaerolineaceae bacterium
GTGGCTTGGGTTGTGGTGAACACAAGTTTATCGGAGGTGAAGTCCCTTATCCCGTACTCACGTTAATCTAATTCTTGATAAAAGTTGGGAAGGAGTCCGGTTTAAAGTGATTGAAGTGGTTTGATGATGAAATTATGGATTTTAAGTATTTAGTGTTATCAACATATCAAAAAGCTAGAGACAACATCTTCTTCTAACCTTTAAACCTCCAGAACAGCATTATTTATGCTTCCTTCCTTGTTTTAGTCAGTCGTTGGAAATCGCTGCGCCAGGTGGCCTGGGGGAAGACGCGCTTCGCGGAAGACATGGCATGCTGGACAAGGCAGGGGGAAAAAGTTCCATGATATTTCCGTCAAATTGGTAATCAAGACGAGATAACCGGACTGAGTTGGTCCTAATTGTGCTAGAATAGGGCGCAATTGTTCAGGTCGTTGGCTGCCTGCCAACGACATCTTGAATACTCCTTCCTGGTCTTCAGACCATCCGTGCGGAGCTGTCCCTGGCCGCATATGTCGATATGGAAGGTAGGGTAGCATTTGATCTACCAGCGCATATTGTAACCGGGTCGAAGCAATAGGACGAACAGGAGTATAGGTCTGCTACCCTTTCATGGCGTGAGGTGGGATAATAAAGGTGATCTAGCAGATAGATGGTTTTGGAAGTGAATTCAGAAAAGCGGTAGTTGCTCAATTAACAGTCGAGGTGTAAAAGTGTCATCAGAAAACAAAGCCATCGTACAACGTTTCTATAACGAGCTTGTCAACCAGGGGAATATCGATATGGTAAACGAGCTGATGGCCGGAGATTACGTCGAACACGGAAACCCTGATGGCTCGGGCACGGAGGGCTTCAGGAAATTCTTCAAGGGCTTGGCCGCGGCATTTCCCGACTTGAAGATTACGATAGAGGATCTGATCGCCGAGGGGGACAAGGTGGTTGCGCGGGTTACAGTTCGCGCTACGCATCGGGGGACTTTTATGGGGAGCATTCCCCCAACCGGCAAAGAGGTCAACTTTGCAGGCATCGATATCTTCCAACTGGCCAACGGCAAAATCATTGGACGATGGAATCAGAGGGACCTGCTGGAGCTGATGCGACAACTTGGCGTATTTAATTTGCCGGGATAGAGAAGGCGCTCAAGGCAGGCGCAAGGCGAATACTTGCGGCTCCTCGCCTACGCCGGCCGCGAAGACGATCGTGTCACCGGCAACGGAAGGCCAGGCGATGATTCCGTTCGGAGCCTGGAAAGACCAGACCTCCGAGCCGTCTTCCCGGTCCAGAGCGTAGATCATCCCATCGAAGGTGGTGAAGAAGACCAGGTCATTCACAACGGTAGCTCCGCCGAAGGGAGGCACGTCCAGATCCATGGACCATACGATCTCTCCGGTGCCCACATCGATAGCAACAAATTCTCCGGTACCTTCAGGAAGCTCGGTGCGGCCGGTGGCGTTGGCGACCGCCTCGACCCCATCGGCTGCGTCATGCCCGGTGGCGGTATAGGGCGTGGGCAGGTTGACGACCGGCACATATACCAATCCTTCCGCATAGCTCATGGGCGTCTCTACACCGCCCCATACCCCCGGATATACCAGGACTTCCTCGCCCAGGGGGACTTCATCTAACTCATCGTTCTGGTGGATACCGACCGGGGTGTCCCACAGGATCTCGCCGCTATCGCGATCGAAAGCGAAGACCCGTCCCAGCTTGCCGGAGCCGAGAACGATGTCACGCTCCTGCCCGTCGATCTCGGCAGTAGCCAGGATGGGTGAGATCTGGAAATCGAGGTCAAACAGGTCGTGCGGAAGGACCTGGTTGTACCAGACCAGCTCGCCGGTGTGCAAATCCAGGGCCAGCATCGTATTGGTGTAAAGGTTATCACCCGGCCGGCTGGAGGCGTTAGGGTAATCGATCGTGCCCGGGAAGGGAGCCGGGTTGCCGGTGGACCAGAATGTCAGGCCTCGCTCGGGATCGATGGCAGGCGGGTACCAGATTCCGCCCCCACTGTTGACATCCGGGTTACCCCAAAAATCTTCCTCAACCGTCTGAAAGCTCCAGACCAGCTCGCTGGTCTCCTGATCGATGGCATATGCGAATCCAGTGGTACCTCCGGAATAACCACGCGCAGCATTGACGTGGCCAGGAACTTCGATGTCAACTGCGCCAGCCTGGATTCCTGTGAGGATATAACCTGAATAGACATATGGTTGGTGCGCGCCACTCGGCCCTTGCAGCAAGACGGTCCAAAGCTCCTCCCCGGTCTCCAGGTCGATCGCTCTCAACCGGTGCACTCCAACCTGGGCAAACAGCTTGCCATATCCGATTGCAGGCCCATTCGGACCTACGACAGCCTGGGTTACTTCGTGCTCCCAGATCACCTCCCCGGACTCGAGATCTAAAGCAACGATATTGCTCTGCAAGTCCTGAAAATACACGATGTTGTTAGCGATCAAGGTGTTACCTGCCGCCCCCCCATAAGGCCCGATGCCGGTAATTGGGTAGGACCAGGCGATTTCGAGCTGGTCCACGTTTTCAGAGCTGATCTCAGAATCAAAGGTGGCACGCGTATTACTGTAGTCCTTGTTCGCCATAGGCCACTCGTCTTCATACTGACTAACTTCGGCTGGAACGTCCTCCAGTCCTGTTTCAGGCATTTCGGGATCTTCTTCCTCCTCCATGGGGGTAGGAGTCGCATCCGGTGTGGGGGTGAACTCAATCTCCGGAGTGGGTTCCGTCTCATCGTCTTCCGGAGTCGGGGTAAAAACACCTTCCGGAGAAGGCGTAGGTGTCGGGTCATCCGGTTCTGTCTCTACCGGTTCACAGCTTACCAGTAAGAGGCTGAAGAATACCATCAAGGTTAACAGCGCAGTAAGTTTAAATTTCATTTTCAATGTCCCTCTTTCTTGACCTTTTGCTACGGAGTATGTTTCCGAATCAATCCGGGGCTACTACCTGACCGGTGGTGACAATAGAGGCCTGATTGCCCCAGGCATTGCGGATATAAGAAACGACTGCCGCGATCTCTTCCCGGGAAAGGGCATCGCGGAAAGGAGGCATGCCACCCCGGCCATTAACGACGACATCGACAACCCTGTGAGGCTCCCGAACGGTGACAAAAGCATTGCCTGCCAGCTCAGGATAAACTGGATCCACGCCCATCCCGTCCGGCTGGTGGCAGCGCGAACAAGAAACGGTGTATACCTCCTCCCCCTGCTCGATCAACTCCTGGCCGGTAGGCTCTGGTTGGCAGGCGGCAGCGATCAGAATGAAAAGCGCAAGGGTTATGAAGAAGGCGTGGCCTCTCTTGGACATGAGTTGCTCCTTTGGAAAAATAATGACGCCGAAGACGATCTGATCTCAGGTATTCGCTTCATTGTAAATTTAAGCAAATAGAGGAGCAATAAGGGTAATCCCTAAAAGGGGATAGGGAAATCCCGAGGAATTAGCCACCAATTCCTCGAATTATCATTTAAGTGAGGAAAAGAAGAAGAGGAGCCATTTCATCTGGCTCCTCTCGGATTTCGGAAAGGTTACGGGCACTAATTCTGAGCGAATGTATCGATCAGCAGCTTCACATCCCCACCG
>CAZAQS010000409.1:0-3579 GCA_964486825.1 uncultured Anaerolineaceae bacterium
AGTTTGCATTCTTACAGATAGCACTGCCCAATTCCCAGCCCCTCTTTTTCCAGGTAACGAGCTGGTAAATGTGATCCCCCTGCATGTCGAACTGAATGAAAGTCTTTATACCGACGCGAAAGATATTAGGACAGCAAATCTACCGGCCTCTGCCAGGCAGGAAAACAGTCCCAGGGCCCTTCCCCCCACTGTGGAAGAGTTCGCGGAAGTATTTAGCAATCTGGGCCGCAGGTATACTGAAATTGTCACTATTCTGGTATCCTCTCATCTCACCCCCGTCGTACCCTATGCAGTAGAAGCTGCCTCCACCACCGGGGGTCCGGCCCGGATCCACGTTATCGATTCACAAACAACGGCAGTTGGACTTGGCCTGCTGGTTCAGGCGGCTGCTCGCGCGGCTCAACTGGGGGCAGACACAATCGAGATCACCCGCCTGGTGAGAGGTATGGTATCGAAAATCTATACCGTATTCTGTGTACAAAGCCTTAGCTACTTGTACAAGGCCGGGCACCTTGATCCTGCCCAGGCTATCGTTGGCGAAATGCTCAATGTGATGCCATTCTTAATCCTGGAGAATGGCAGGTTAGTTCCAATCCAAAAAGTCCGCAGCCCCCGCCATCTGGTTGATATCCTACATGAATTTATCATGGAGTTCAACGACCTGAAACATATCGCCATCATTCAGGGAGTGCCTCCATTCGAGCAAGAAGCTCGCAACCTGCGTGACCGGATTAACGGCGAAAATGCTACTCCCAGCTTCAGTGAGCATACTCTTGGAGCAGCCTTAGCCACAATTTTAGGGCCTCGCAGCCTGGGAATCGTAGTATGGGAAAAAGGGCTGGATGATTAACGGAGTAATACGGAGACCCAATGAAGATTGGCATCGTAACCGACAGCACATCTGATATCCCGGATCATCTCGGGCACCAGTATGATATCCATGTAATGCCGAACATCGTTGTGATCGAAGGTCAAAGCCTGGAGGACGGCAAGGGAATTTCTCGAGAGGAATTTTATCAACGGCTGCCTACCCTGGCTGAGCTTCCTACGACAGCAACTGCTTCGGCTGGTTCTTACCAGGAACTTTATGAAAGCCTGTTTCGATCCGGCTACGACCACATCCTTTCCATCCATCCTTCTGTTCGATTGAGCGGGATATTAAATGCCGCTAACGCTGCTGCCCAGGCATTCGAAAATAAAGTTCATGTTCTGGACAGCGGCCAAATCTCGTTTGGTCTGGGAGTGCAGGTCCTGGCGGCGGCCGAGGTGGCTTCAAGGGGTGAAACAATAGAATGTGTATTATCGAAATGGGAAGATATCAAGGAGCGTGTGCGAGTGTTCGCCATGTTGGATAGCATGGAGTACATCCGCCGTAGCGGGCGTGTCTCTTGGGCTAAGGCAAGCCTGGGTTCTCTTCTTCAAATCAAGCTTTTCGTCGAAGTAAAGGATGGCCAGGTACAACGCTTCGGTGAGGTTCGAACTCGCCGTAAAGGTCTTGCCCGGCTGATCGAGCTAGGCAAAAGCCAAAAATTGGAGCGACTGGCGGTGTTGCATACGAACTCAGCCGAGGATGCCCAACACATTCTGGAAAACCTTGAACCTGACATCCCCTACCCTCCACTGCTAATCAATATAACGACCATTATCGGGACTCATGTCGGGCCAAACGCGCTTGGGCTAATGCTGGTACCTGATGCAGGGGCGATGAATGAGGTGGTAAAATAATCACCTATGAAGCTTTCCCTCGATAAATTACACAAATTCTTTAAGCTTGAAGCGGAACGCGGGTATGACAACCGGGCAGTTGTGGGCGGACTGGGAGGTATGTTAGCGCATTGGGAGGCCGAGGCGCGCGCGGATGGCATTCCCGAACCCCTGATTTCCGTTGTGGTCTCGCGGTTGAATGATTATCAACGCCTAAGTCCGGCTTCGCGCGCTGAAGCCCTGGATGGCTTGTGGAGGCGGATCCAGCGAGAGACGGAATTAACTTTACCATCCCTACCCGCTCCAGCGATTGAAAAGAAAGAGGCCTCCCATAAACAGGCCCAGGAGATGCCTGGCCAGGGAGAGAAGGAAGCCATAATCTCATTGGAAAAGCCTGATGAGACGGGCGTTCAAGCTGAGGGAGAGCCAATCACCGAAACTCGAACTCCAGCTTCTTCCCCTCCAAAAATGGATGAGGAAATAAGCTCATACAATGAGGAAAAAGGCGCGACCAACGGAACACCAGCCGCGCTCAATGCCAGTATTATGGTTCTACCTGGGGTTGGATCTCGTCATGCCCAAACATTGAAACGTCTTGGGCTTTCAACCCTGGCAGATATGCTATATTTCTTCCCCCGCCGTTACGATGATTATTCACAACTCATCCCCATTAACCGGCTGGCTTATGGGCAAGAAGTGACTGTCATCGGTACCATTCAAAATGTATATAGCCGGGCCATTCGCAGTGGCCATATGCAGATCGTCGAAGCGGCCGTCAGCGACGGAAGCGGGTCTTTACGAGTTACCTGGTTCAACCAACCTTGGATCGCGAAACGCTTACATAAGAATATGCCGGTTGTCCTCTCCGGGAAAGTCGAACAATACCTGGGCCGGCTTGTTATGAACAATCCTGAGGCCGAACCAGTCGAACAACAGAACTTACATACCAACCGAATTGTGCCCGTTTACCCTCTCACAGCCAACATCACTCAAAAATGGCTGCGACGGCTGATGTACCAGGTAGTAACGTACTGGGCGCCGCGAGTGAGCGATCCGCTTCCCCAGGAGATACGCCGGGCTGCAGATCTACCCTCCCTCGCTACTGCCCTGCAGGAGGCTCATTTTCCATCATCAATGGAAAAATTGGCAGCTGCACGCCATCGCCTGGCATTCGACGAAATCTTCCTGCTCCAATTAGGGGTTCTTCGCCAGAAGCAGTCCTGGCATCTCCGCACGGCGCGGACTTTTACTGTCCCTGACTCCTGGTTGGAGGAGCAAACCGCAAAACTACCTTTTGAGCTTACTGGGGCGCAACAACGTGCCCTTCAGGATGTCCGGACGGACCTTGTCACAGGCCGTCCCATGAACAGGCTCATACAGGGGGATGTTGGTTCAGGTAAGACTGTTATCGCAGGCTTGGCTTCCGCTATCCTGACTCAACACGACTCTCAAACCGCACTCATGGCGCCTACCAGTATCCTGGCTGAGCAGCATTACCAATCGATGCTCAGGTTGTTTTCGCATAAGAATACAGAAGTCGAAACCCAGGCTGAAAACCAACTACTCCCAGAAATCCGCTTGCTGGTTGGGGCTACACCTGAGGTAGAAAAACGATCGATCCGTGAAGGCTTGGTGAGCGGTGAGATCAAGCTCGTTATCGGTACTCATGCGCTGATTGAGGACCCGATCGAGTTCAAAGACTTACAGCTGGTCATCGTCGACGAGCAGCACCGCTTTGGCGTCGAGCAACGCGCTCAACTTCGCTCCAAAGGCGATAACCCCCATCTGCTGGTGATGACTGCTACTCCAATCCCGCGCTCACTGGCCCTGACTGTTTATGGCGATCTGGACCTTACCGTTATCGATGAAATGCCA
>CAZAQS010000410.1:0-3558 GCA_964486825.1 uncultured Anaerolineaceae bacterium
GCTTTTATACGGTCGCCACAGATGTACTCGTGAAGACCGATGCGATGGTAGACCGTTTAATCGGAGACGAGGTGGTTGGTTTGTATATTCCGGGCATGGCCGGTCAGGAACATCCTCGCCGGGCTATCCAGGCAGCTCAAAATTTGCTTCAGCTCACCGGTCACGGTAAGCCGGAGGGACCCTGGATTCCAGTGGGAATCGGAGTCCATACTGGTCCTGCATTTGTCGGCGTCGTTGGTGGAAGCGAAGACAGTCCTACGGATTTCACTGCCCTGGGAGATAATGTCAATGTTACAGCACGTCTGGCTTCGCATGCCGGAGTTGGGGAATTGCTCATCAGCGACTCCGCCTACACAGCCGCAGGTCTTGATCTAGGAAATTTGGAACTCAGACAGATTGATATAAAGGGTAAGCGTGAACCGATTGGCGTCCAAGTTTTGCGCATTTAAATTGGACAGCAAGGGCGCGCCTGCCGCCGAGCAGGAAAATTCGCGCACCAGAAAGTTGACAATGTGCGATATTTCATTAATTTAGCTGGCGGAATAAGTATCTTATAATAAAAACAATTTAGGACAACCTTTGGCGAATTAACAATCGCTGATCCAACATGGCTATTTACCTTGACTTATTTGCTTCCTTAAATCTTTGGTGTAACCACTTTCGAGTTAGGAATGCAAAGATAAAAAGCCTCCATATTAGTACACGTGAGGATTAGCTCCACACAGAGATGGATCTTGAGTTCTTATTGGCTTGTCTCTGTTTCTTATAAGCAGGCGCGATGAGCGGAGTAAATAAAGCGATCATCTTGAGTGCAGTGCGAACACCCGTAGGGCGATTACTTGGCGCCTTATCGACCGTTCCCGCCGGAAAGTTAGGAGCGGCGGTGGTTCGCGCGGCAGTAGCACGAGCAGGTGTGCCCGATCTGGAAGACATTGACGAAGTGCTGATGGGCAATGTCGTTTCTGCTGGCCTGGGACAAAATATCGCTCGCCAGTGCGCCATTTGGGGCGGTCTTCCAACCACTGTCGGCGCAACCACTTTGAACAAGGTCTGCGGTGCTAGCCTCAAAGCCGTGATGCTTGCCGCTCAGGCAATTCGCGCTGGCGATGGACAGTTATTTGTCGCCGGAGGTGTGGAAAGCATGAGCCGTGCACCCTACCTCATCGAAGGACGCCAAGACCAACTGGGTTTTGGCCATGCCGAGCTCAAAGATGCGTTGATCCTGGATGGGTTATGGTGCGCTTTCGAAGATTGGGCGATGGGCCAGGCAGCGGAGTTCATTGCAAAGGAATATGAGGTCACAAGGGCGGCCATGGATGCATACGCGCTCCACAGCCATCAGAAAGCGATTGCCGCCTGGAATAGCGGGAAGTTCGATCATGAGATTCTCCCAATCGAAGTCGAGGGAGCCCAAAAGGAACTGCGCGTGGTGAATCGCGACGAATCGCCGCGGCAGGATACATCTTTGGAAGTGCTAAAGCAGCTTAAGCCGGCTTTTGCACCGGATGGCCGCGTGACAGCGGGCAATGCACCAGGGTTAAATGACGCCGCGGCAGCGCTCGTGGTGGCGAGCGAATCGAAAGCCAGAGAGATGGGAGCACACCCACTGGCGTGCATTGTGGGATATGTTCAAGTCGCGGTGGAACCCAGGTACATCTTCAATGCACCAGCTAAAGCAATCCCTGGCTTGCTCAAGAAAGTTGGCTGGGAGTTGGACGATGTGGACTTGATTGAATTGAACGAGGCCTTTGCCGCACAGATTCTCGCGAACGGTTATGCATTAGCTGAAATGGGTTGGAATTGGGACAAGGTCAATGTAAACGGTGGTGCAATCGCGCTCGGCCATCCGCTCGGAGCCACGGGTGCGCGCCTGCTCACCACCTTGATCCATGCGCTTAGAGAGCGCGGTTTGAAACGCGGTATCGCCGCGCTCTGTTTGGGAGGCGGTGAGGCGGTCGCCGTCGCAGTTGAAACCTAGAGAGGAGATTCTTTCAATGGCGAAACCTATCCCTTTGCTCATTATCGGCGCTGGCCCCTTTGGATTGGCAATGGCCGCTTATGCTCGGCATTATCGTATAGATCACCTCCTCCTCGGAAAAACGATGGATTTTTGGAACTCCAACATGCCAAAAGGAATGTATCTCCGTTCCGGGTGCGACTGGCACTATGATCCGTTCAACGAGGACACGATTGAGCGCTATCTGGAAACCAGGTATCTCAAACCCGCCGATGTGGAACCGCTTGCGCTCGATTTGTACCTGAGCTACTGCGAGTGGTTTCTGAAACAAAAGGCGATCGAAGTTCATCCTGCCTGGGTGCAGCAGCTTAATTTTTGCAACAGCACATTACCCTTTTTCGAGGTAGTCCTGGAAGACGGCAATACCATTCCTGCCAGGAATGTCGTTCTGGCACTCGGCTTTCGCTACTTCAAGAATGTGCCCGAACCCTATCTTAACCTGTTTCCAAAAGGGAAGTTCGCCCATACATGTGACCTTGTGGATTTTTCGCCGCTAAAGGGCAAACGCGTGCTCATCATCGGCGGACGGCAGAGCGCGTTTGAATGGTCAGCATTAATCAATGAAGCAGGCGCGGAAAACATCTATCTTTCGTATCGCCACGCGACACCCTCCTTCCTTAAATCCGACTGGACATGGGTGAATTCAACCGTCGATGCGATCGAGACGGATCCGGGAGGGTTCCGCCAGCTGACAGCAGAGGAGAAGGAACGAGTCAACCAACGTCTTTGGACTGAAGGTCGACTTAAATTGGAGCCATGGCTGGCGGCGCGCATTACGAACGAGAGGACCAAGTTATTTCCGCAAACGTTGGTGGCAGCCTGCCGGGAGACATCTAATGGAGCTCTCGAAGTGAGATTGGATGACGGAACGTCACTCGCGATTGACCAGATCGTTCTGGCGACGGGTTATAAAGTGAATGTCAGCCAAATTCCCTTGCTGGCAGCCGGTAATATCCTACCTCAGTTAGAAATCCAGAACGGCTTCCCTGTCCTCGATGAGCACTTTCAGAGCAACCTGCCAGGTCTATTCTTTACCAGCATATGCGCGGTCCAAGATTTTGGGCCATACTTTGCTTTTACAGTATCGGTCCGCACCTCCGCTAAACTGATCGGATCTGCGCTTAAGCTGTAAATGACCAGCTCCAGGCGTTGTCTCGGTCTGAGACGTGCGGCACGGATCTGCTCGACTCAGCCTTGAGCTGAGCTCCACCTGCAGCCGCAGCGGTGATGCTATTATTGATTTTTCGTTGAGCTTAGCTGCCTCCTCTCCACTCGGCGCTACCGCGCCGCCTCCACCCACATCCTTCCCCATCCGCCGTGACCTGGATCCACCCGTACTGGTCCGTGCGCAGCAGCGTATAGCCTTACATTGCAGTAAGCGTCTCGGGCGAAAGAATCCAGATTGCCCATTGCGGCGCTCAGCAGGACGATCCGGGTGGCACGCAAGCTTCCTGACGGCGGCCTGGATCGGCTCACAATCTCATTGGTTTTCTTGTAGGAGAATAGATCATGATGCTTCCGGACTACTGGCTGCAGCGCCC
>CAZAQS010000411.1:0-3542 GCA_964486825.1 uncultured Anaerolineaceae bacterium
CGCCTCCCGGCGCAAAGGCCGCTTGATGAAGCGCCTGGCGACACTGGAAAAAGAAAACGCATAAATCTACTTCTAGACTGGTAAGCCAAGTCCTGTCCTATTTGCCAATGCAGCGGGAGCGCGGCGCTCCCGCTTTACGCGTTTAATCTCTGGCCGCCGTCTCCCCGCTCCAAGATCCTATCTTTGTTGACCGCTTGAGGTGCAATGGCCATGCTCTCAGGACAGCTCTTTCCCCATGATATAATCTGCTCGACGCGGTCCAATGCCTGAGAACATCCGGGGCTACGAAAATACCCTTCCGGCGTTGGAATCGAAAATCACCTCCTGAGAGGAACGCTCATGTTCGGCGAAGAACAACAAGCCATCGAAGCTCGCATCCGTGCCTTCTGCTTGCAACAAGGCCTTCCAGACCCCGGCAGGCTGCAATGGAACCCCATCCCGATCGCCGGAGAATGGGGTATTTCTACCTCTTTCTTCCAACTGGCTGCCACTGAGGCCCGCCTGAACCAGGAACAGACCGGGCAAAAGGGCAATGTACCGCAGCGCGCCCAAGAAATCGCGGCTGCAATCGCCGAGAGCCTGGGGACAACACCGGGGTTCACCCGCGTGAATGCTGTGCGCGGCTACTTGAACCTGTATTTCGATACCTCCGAGTTCACCAGGCGAGTGGTCGACGGTGTACTAAGCCAGGCCGAGAGCTTCGGGCGCGGCGAACCCAAGGGGGAACGCGTCATGGTTGAGTACGCCCAACCCAACACCCACCATTCCTTTCATATCGGCCATTTCCGCAACGCTATCCTGGGGGAAGCCCTCTCTCGCCAGGTAGAATTCGCCGGTTTCGATACGGTGCGCGCTTCCTACCCGGGGGATATCGGCCTGGGCGTCATCACCATCCTTTGGCTGTACCAGAAGTTTTACCAGGGACAGGAACCGCGTGGCGTGCATGAGCGCGGCCAGTGGCTTCTGAAGCTATACGTGGAAGCCAACCGGATGATCGAACCTCAAGAGGATGACACCCCCGAGCAACGCGCCCAACGCGCTGCTTACGACGCTGAGCGCCGGGAAATGTACCGCCGCTGGGACGCCGGGGACCCCGAGGTGCGCCAATTGTGGCTTACCACCCGCCAGTGGAGCCTGGACGAGCTTAAGGCCATCCTGGAGATGCTGGATATCCAGATCGACGTATGGTTTTTCGAGAGCGAAGTGGATGATCTGGCCAAGGAGATCGTAGAGGAGCTGATCGAGCTCGGAATCGCCGATGACGAGCGCCCGGAAGGACCGGTAATCATCCGCATAGATGAGAAGCTTGGATTGAAGAAGGAGAAATACCGCACCAATGTCATCCTGCGCAGCGATGGAACGACGCTCTACCTGACCAAAGACCTGGCCCTGGCAAAGGTAAAGTTCGAGCAGTACAACGTTGACCGCTCGATTTACGTGATCGATGTCCGCCAGTCGATGCATATGCTGCAGACCTTCAAGATCTTGGAGTTATGGGGTTTCAAGCAAGCCGAAAAATGTTTCCACCTGGGCTACGGCTTTGTCAGTCTTCCGGAAGGATCCATGTCTGCCCGCCGTGGCCGGTTGGTGCTTTTCAAAGAGGTAGCCGACGAGGCTGTGCGCAGGGTGTTGGCGGAGATCGCTCAAAAGAACCCCGACATGCCCGAGGAGAGAAGGGTGGAGATCGCCCATAAAGTCGGCCTGGGGGCTATGACGTACGCCATGCTGTCGGTGGACAATAACAAGGATATCGTCTTCGATATGGACGCTGCCCTGAACTTCGATGGGCATACCGGACCCTATATCCAAAATGCGCACGTACGCGCCAGCAGCATCCTGCGAAAAGCGGCCGGGCTGCCTGAGAGCTGCCCCTTCGATTATCCATTGACCAGCCACGAAACCCAGCTGATCGACCTCATTTCGCGCTTTCCGCAGACGGTACAACTGGCGGTAAAAGATTACCGGCCGTTGGTGATCGCCAACTACGCCTTCGACCTGGCCAATACTTTCCACAGCTTCTACCATGCCGTGCCTGTATTGCAAGCCGAGAGCGCAGCCATCCAGCAGGCTCGGCTGCGCCTGGTCGCAGCAGCTCGCCAGAGCCTGGCCAATGCCCTTAGATTGCTGGATATCGCCGCGCCTGACGTGATGTAGGGCTGCGGTTAACAAGAGATATTTTTTCTACATAATATCATTCTACAAGGAGCAAAAGCAGATAAATGTCACCCATCCGTACTCTTATCATGGGCGCTGCCGGGCGCGATTTCCATAACTTCAACGTTTACTTCCGGGATAACCCATCCTACGAGGTAGTTGCCTTCACGGCCACACAAATCCCGGATATCGAGGGCCGTACCTACCCGGCAGAGTTGGCCGGCTCGCGGTATCCTTCCGGCATCCCCATCCACCCCGAAAGCGACCTGGTCAGGCTGATTCAAGAGAAAGAAGTCGACCAGGTTGTTTTCGCTTACAGCGATGTACCACATGAATATGTCATGCACCATGCCTCCACCGTTATGGCGGCTGGGGCCGACTTTCGCCTGATGGGTACTCGCTCTACCCAGCTCAAGTCCAGTAAACCGGTCGTCTCGGTATGCGCAGTTCGCACCGGCTCAGGCAAGAGCCAGACAACCCGGCGAGTCTCTCTGATCCTGCGAGAAATGGGTTATAAAGTGGCAGCCATCCGCCACCCTATGCCTTACGGCAACCTGGTGAGCCAGGCCGTCCAGCGCTACGCCAGCTATGAAGACCTGGACCGTTACGACTGCACGATCGAGGAGCGCGAGGAGTACGAACCGCACCTGGATAACGGCATCCTGGTCTTCGCGGGTGTGGATTACGAGCGTATCCTGCGCCAGGCGGAAGAGGAAGTGGATATCATCCTGTGGGACGGCGGCAACAATGATATGCCCTTCTTCGTTTCCGATTTCCAGATTGTGGTGGCCGACCCGCACCGCCCAGGGCACGAGTTAAGCTACCACCCAGGCGAGACTAACGTGCGCCTGGCGGATGTCTTCGTGATCAACAAGGTAGATACGGCTGGCCCGGAGCAGGTTAACCAGGTGCGCCAGAACCTGGCAGCCCACAATCCAGAGGCTGTGATTATTGAAGCTGCTTCCCCGCTCTTTGTGGATGATCCACAGGCCATCCGCGGCAAGCGCGTCCTGGTGATAGAGGACGGCCCGACCCTGACGCATGGCGAAATGGCAATTGGGGCTGGCTGGGTAGCTGCACGACGGGCAGGCGCAGGGGAGATCATCGATCCGCGGCCCTTCGCTGTCGGCTCACTCAAGGAGACCTTCGCAAAATACCCCAAGACCGGGGCGATCCTACCCGCGATGGGGTACGGCGATGAAATGACCCGCGATCTGGAGGAAACCATCCGGAAAGTGGCTGCCGATATGGTTATCATCGGTACACCCATTGATCTGAGCCGGGTGGTAAAGATCGACCAGCCATACCAGCGCGTGCGCTACGAACTCCAGGAAATCGGCAAGCCAACCCTGGAGGACCTGCTCAAGGCGAAATTTGGTAAATAAACT
>CAZAQS010000412.1:0-3517 GCA_964486825.1 uncultured Anaerolineaceae bacterium
GCCTCCCAAGGGTTATGTCGAACCGGTCCCGGCCTTCTACGCCCGCCTGGCAGCCTTGACGTCGATGACCCGGGAGGGCCTGCAAAGCCGGGGTTTGCTGAGCGAGGGGGACCTCGCCAGCCTGCAGCGTCTGGAAGAGCTGTCCCTGGGCTTGCAGAGCATGGCCGAAAAAGAGCTGCGCGGCGAGGCGCTCAGCGAAGAGGAGTACCATACCATCCGCTTCTACGGCGGAGAGTTAGAGCACTTCGTGCATGCAGCGGCTGACAGCGACGAGCAAGATCCTTTCGCTCAGCGATATATGGAGGAAGAGCCACAGGCGGCGGTCATCGCCGATGTCGCCACCGATCCCGATCCCGACAACGACGGCGCCCCCAACCCGGTAGTGCTGGAGGTTGCGGTCGGCCGGATCAACGAAATCCATGCTGTCGTACCAGTTGTCCAGGAGGATGGCTCGATCACACTGCAAATCGCCAAAGGCGGCGTGTTCTCCTACTATGAGTTCCAGTGGCCGGCTGAGGATCGCCTGACGGATGAAAAGTGGCGCGCCATGCTCGACACAGGCGAAGCGCCTGCATTACCCGCATGGAGCGCCAGCTTCTTTATACCGCAGGGTGCTTATAGCGAGCTGCGGGCCGGCGTACAGCAGTTCGAGAAGGACCTCACCAATTACTTCTGGATGCCGGCGCATACCGTTGACAATGCAGACTTTTTCATGGAAACCCCATCCATGCAGATCCTGTCCGAGTTCCTGCCCGAGCTTCAAAAGCTTGCCCAGGACCAACAGTATATGGGCCGCCAGCTGATCAGCGCTCATTTTGCATCTTTCGACATCCAATCGGAGGAGCAAGCGGTGGTAACGGTGCGCGAGACCTGGCAGGATACGCTCTACCCAGGTGAATACCCGGACTTTGGTGTCCCAGCCCTGGCCGAGCGCGGCCCCTATACCCGGGTTGCAACCTACACACTCCGGTACGCGCAGGATGACTACGGCTCTCGCTGGTACGTAACAAAGCTCCAATACGACGGGCAAGCGCCAGAATGGGAAGAGCAGTGAGACGAGTCCTTCGACCTGTCCTACGGGAGGGCAAACAACGCTTGCCATACCCCTTTTGGGGCCGGTGTTATCGGTTAATTGGAGCGATCCTGGTGCTTACCCTATCGGCAGCCTGCAGTTCTCAGCCCAACACCCCGGGACCGGATCTGGCGGCCTACCCATGGCTTTTCCTGCGGGATGGGGAAGCGCTGCAGGCAGCTGAGTCTGCGATCGAGGTCATCGCCGTGGGCGATGTGATGCTCGGGCGGGGAGTGAGCGGCGAGCCGGACCCGTTAGGCGCGGCCGCCTCCTGGCTGCGCCGCGCCGACCTGGCAATCGGCAACCTGGAATGCGCCCTGGCGCCCGAAGAGAGCAGCCTGCCCGATCCTGCTACGCCAATTTCATTTCAAAACTCCCTTCAGCAGCCCGCCACACAGCCCTACCATCTGGTGGCGCCTCCAGGGGCGGCCGGGCTGCTGAGGGAAGCCGGCTTCGACCTGCTCGGCCTGGCCAACAACCACGCCCTCGACCGGGGCTTATCAGGCCTGGCAGAGACAGCCGGATTGCTGGAGGCCGCCGGGCTGACTCCCTTTGGAGCCGGCCCCGATCTTCCTTCTGCTTACCGGCCTGTGCTGCGCGCGGTGGGCGACCTGCGGCTGGCTTTCCTGGCCTTCAACGCTGTTCCTTCGCCGCGCGGGCCGGAATGGACAGGCGAGCTGCGCCAGGCAGAGCCGGCTGTGCCATGGGCCATGGCCGGATGGGAACGCCAATGGTCGTTGGCGGCGGTGCGCTCCGCCCGACTGGAAGCCGATGCCGTCATCGTCTCGATTCACTGGGGTTACGAGTACGAGACCCGCCACGACCCGCTCCAGCGCGAGATGGCTGCGGCGCTGGTCGAGGCCGGAGCAGACCTGGTGCTCGGCCATCACCCTCACGTGGTGCAGGCCGTCGAAAGTATCCACCGGCCGGATGGGGGACAAGCCTTCATCGCTTACAGCTTGGGCAACTTCGTCTTCGACCAGGGATTCGAACAGACCGGGCAGGGCCTGGCCCTGCGGGTCTTCTTTGACCGGAAAGGCCTGCGCGCCGTGCAGGGACTGCCTGTCCACGCAGGTTTACGTCCGGCCCTGGCGCCGCCCGACCAGTCCGAGCCCCTTTTCGAGCGCATCGCTCCCCAACGAGGCGGCGAGTCCCCTTCTGCAAAAACCATCGCCTTCCGATGTGACGCCCAGACCTGCGAGCAGGTCGAGCTGGAGGTGTCTGCTCAGAATACGGATCCCCTTCAATGGGAGCGCTTCACCCAGGGCGAGACCGACCTGACCGGCGACGGGCGGGTGGAGAGGGTCAGTCTGGAAGACGGGCGGGTGAGGATCGAATCTTCTGCGGGAGGCGGCGATTGGATCAGCCCACCCGAGTGGCAGGTGCTCGATCTGGCGACCGGAGACCCCAACCACGACGGGCGTCAGGAGCTGCTGCTCGCCCTGCGCAAGCCCGACCGGGCTGGGATTCTGCTCAGCCACCCTTTTTTGCTGGGTTACCGCAACGGGGATTATAAAATCCTGTGGGGCGGCTCAGCCACCAGCGACCCCATCCTGGAGGTCGAGTTGGGCGATCTCAATGGCGACGGTTTCCAGGAGCTTGCCGTTCTGGAGGAATTGCACGCCGGTCAGGGCATGGCGATCAGCATCTGGCGCTGGAACGGTTGGGGATTCAGCCAGTTCTGGCGCAGCACACCGGGTCGCTACTCCGGACTCCAGCTGGTCAGTGTGGACGATACATTCTCCGGGAGACTGGCGGTCACCAGGAGGGATAATTAACCTGAGTTCGGTCCAGGCGGGCAATGACGGATCACGATCCGGAAGATCGAAACTTTCTCAAATTTCTCAATACCGTTTCCAAATCCTTAGCGTATGGGGCGAGCAGCTCGAGGCGCTCACCGCTGAGCGGGTGGTCTATCTTCAGCGAGAGCGCATGCAGGCCCAGCCTGCCCAACAAGGGGCGCTCCTCACCACGCGAGGGCTTGTAGCGCGGTTTGATCCTGGACAGGTACAGGCACTCGCCCGACCCGTACAGGGTGTCGACCGCGACCGGGCAACCCTGGGAAGCCAGGTGGGCGCGTACCTGGTGCGTACGCCCCGTTTTAGGCCTGGCTTCGACCAATGAGAAGAGGCCGAAGCGCTCCAGGACCTTTAAGTGAGTGAAGGCCGCCGCTCCCTGGCGGTAGTCGACCACCGTGCGGTGGGCGCGCCCGGCATCAGCTCGCAGCGGCAGGTCCACCTGGCGCTCCGTCCATACTGGAGCGCCCACAACCAGGGCGTGGTAGACTTTCTCGACCGAGCGGGCCTCAAACTGCAGGCTGAGCTGGCGGTGGGCTTCCTGTGTGCGCGCAAGCAGCAGCAGCCCGCTGGTCTCCCGGTCCAGGCGGTGCACGATCCACAGCTCTCCAAAGCGCTCACCGAGTAGGGATTTGTGGTGTGGGGCCCC
>CAZAQS010000413.1:0-3515 GCA_964486825.1 uncultured Anaerolineaceae bacterium
GCGAGACGATCACCGATGTCGATACCGGCATCGAAAAGATCGACCTCACCAACCTGAGTAAGTTCATGGGTGGGGAACCAGCCGAAGAAGTAACCGAAGGTGTCAGCCTGGCAGATTTCCAATTAGCCCCGGAAATCGCCGAGCGGATCAGCAGCGGGCAGCCGCTGAGGATCTATGTCTCGTACCACGACGTCTCTAACGAGTTTGCTCCGTTCTTGAGGACCGGCGTCCAACAAGCTGCCACAGAGCTGGGTGTAACTGCTCAGTTCGTGGGGCCGGTAGGTGCGGATGCGGAAGCGCAAATCGCTGAATTGGAAAGCCTGGTTGAAGCCGGGGTCGACGGGCTGGCCATCTCGTCCGTCAGCACCGACGCGCTGGCGCCAATCATCAACCGCTTCCTGGATCGCGGCATCCCGGTCGTCACCTACAACACCGACAACCCGGACAGCAATCGGCTCACCTTTGCAGGCCAGGACCTGGTCACCTCCGGCTACGAAGCCGCCAAGATCCTGGCGGAGCTGCTGGGGGGTGAAGGTGATGTGCTTATCACCACCCTGGATGCGGCTGCCCAATGGTCGATCGACCGCGAAACCGGTGCTCGCAACGCCTTCGACGAGTACCCAGGCATTCAGGTCCTGTCGACGGTCAACACTGGCACCGAGCCACAACAGATCTACGCCAACATCGAAAACGCCATGCTGGCAAACCCCACCGTATCAGGTATCCTATCCCTGGAATGCTGCTCACTGCCCCCGGCGGGTGAATACGTCAAGCGCAATGGGCTGGGAGACCAGGTGACAGTCGTCGGCTTTGATGAGCTACCCGATACGCTCAGCCTGATCCAGGAAGGCTTCATCGCTGCAAGCGTCAGCCAGGCGCCCGAGCGGCAGGGTTATGAAGCCGTTCGCATGCTGGTTGATTTCCTCAACGGCGAGACGATCACCGATGTCGATACCGGCATCGAAAAGATCGACCTCACCAACCTAAGTAAGTTCCTCAGATAACGTATTGTAAACCAAACAACCTGGCTGATGGATATGATTGCTTAATCCATCAGCCAGGTTGGATTAGAATATCTAGAATAGATGAATAAACAACCCACACCCATTATTGATTTGGAAGAAATTAGCAAAGCATTCCCAGGCGTTCAGGCGCTGGACAAGGTCAGCTTTTCGGTATTTACCGGTGAGATTCATGCTGTCGTGGGAGAAAATGGGGCCGGCAAATCTACCCTGATGAATATCCTTGCAGGTGAAGTTCAACCTGATTCTGGGAAAATATTCTTTATGGGTGAAGAATGCAATATCCCAAATCCATATATTTCCCAGCAAATGGGAATAAGTGTGGTTTACCAGGAGCTATCTCTTTGCCCAAACCTGAGCATTGCAGAAAATATTTCGCTGTTTACAGCAGCCGCGCCTCCAGGCATTGCTTTATCGAAGAAGAAAAAATTTTCAGAGGTAGCTGAGAAAGCTTTGGCTCGCTTAGGGGGCTCGTATATGAACCTGGATGAGCCAGTGCGTAACCTCTCTATCGCCAAGCAACAGCTGGTGGAAATTGCAAAGGCAATCTCCGGGCAGTTGAAGGTATTGATTTTAGATGAGCCAAACTCCGCCTTGGCTCAAGATGAGAGCCAACACCTGTTTTCTGTGATTCGCCAGCTAAAAGAGATGGGGGTAACCGTGATCTATGTATCTCACCGCCTGGAGGAGGTCCTGGAAATAAGCGACAGAATTACCATCTTGAGGGATGGTAAGTATATCGAAACAATGGATGCTTCAAAAGCTAGTGTAGACAGCTTAATCACGCGTATGGTAGGCCGCGCAGTCGATGATTTATACCAGCGTAAAGTCGAAAATCGGGCAGGTGATGAAATCGTATTAGAGAGCATAAATCTAACCAGTGATAGATACATAAACGATGTGTCTTTCCAGGTTAAGGCAGGAGAAGTGGTTGGTATTGCCGGTTTGCCCGGTTCGGGTAAAGAGGAGCTGGTTGAATGCCTGTTCGGCCTGCGTGCCTATCACGGAGAGATCTGGGTTAGGGGTAACCCTCTTGCGATTACCTCCCCTGGAGTAGCCATCAAGCATGGATTAGCCTTCATCCCCTCAGACCGTCGTGGTGCGGGAGCGTTGCTCACGATGAATGTTCAGGAAAATATCGTAGCAGCGAAGCTTCCAGAATTGAGCCGGGTAGGCTTTTTAAATCGCCAGGACATTCGTCTGACCAGTCAGGAGTACGTACGTAACCTGGACATCAGAATTTCCAACTTGACGCAACAAATGGCTACGCTAAGCGGCGGCAACCAACAGAAAGTGATCCTCGCACGGGGCCTGGCAACGAAACCAGCAGTATTGATTCTACACGAACCTACTCGAGGTATTGATGTGGGAGCAAAGGCAGAAATTTATAATATCCTACAGCAATTGACGATAGAAGGTGTGGGTATACTGATCGTTTCTTCTGAACTATCGGAACTGATCGGGCAATGCGATCGTATTTTAGCTCTACATCAGGGCCAGATAACAGGACAGTTCTCCAGGCAGGAAGCGGATGAAGAGACAATCTTAGCCTGCACAATGGGTCAGGAAATCAGAATGTAAGAATCTGCCGCCGAATCCGGGTGACCAAAGAATATACCCTACCCTTTCGCCACCCGCGAAGGACCGGATTGTAAGTGCTAAACAATGGATTGTTCTAGGGAACAATCAATCAAATTGAAGTAATCGAAAAATTTCATAACAAAATCAACTGGTTCAAAGGAGTACAAGATGACAAAACCAGTCATCACAGTTGTGGGGAGTTTTGCTGTGGGAATGACCTTGAGGACTATCCGTATGCCTGTCTTCGGGGAGACGCTGATCGGTTCTGATTTCGACATGGGTCCTGGGGGTAAAGGGTCGAACCAGGCAGTTGGAACAGCGCGCCTGGGAGCAAATTCCTATTTTGCAGGGATAATTGGGGAGGATAAGCTAGGAGAAATTGCCACAGAACTCTACTCCCGTGAAGGGGTTGATACAACTTATTTAAAGCGTACACAGCAACTGGCAACCGGGGTAGGTTTTATAATCCTTAACGAGGCTGGCCAGAATGGCATTATTCTAGATATGGGCGCAAACGAGCTGATGGATACGGCTTTTGTGGACCAGGTTGAGTCACAAATTGCTCGAAGTCAAGTTGTTATGTCAGTTTTGGAGCTACCCGCTGTGGCCGCCGCCCATGCGATGAAACTAGGAAAGAAGCACAATGTTCGCACAATTCTCAACCCGGCCCCCGCTGTCAAACTAGATACAGATGTGTTAAAAAACGTGGATTACCTCACTCCCAATGAAACAGAATTGCGCATTCTCATGGGATTTGCTCCGGATGATCCCACACCAACGGTCGAGCTTGCAAACGCCCTTCGATTGCAAGGTGTGGGTAATTTAATAGTAACGATGGGGGAAAAGGGTTTACTTGTGATGACAGATGAAGGCCAGGTGAATATTCCAGGATTAGTGGTTGACGTGGTGGAT
>CAZAQS010000414.1:0-3513 GCA_964486825.1 uncultured Anaerolineaceae bacterium
AAGTACCAACAGTGGCACCGCTGACAACGACAGTGTGCTCAAAATGCTGGTCCAATTGGTCTGGTATTGGCCAAACAACAAGGAGACTCCCAGGGTAACGGTACGCTGGTTCTCGGCCCCGCGCAGGAAGATCAGCGGGAACCACAGGTCGTTCCAGATCGGGATCAGATTGAAGATCGCTACCGTTGCCAGAGCCGGCCGGATCAGGGGCATAATCACCGAGAGGTAGATCCTCCACTTGGAAGCCCCGTCTACCCGGGCAGCTTCCACCAGCTCAGACGGGATCGAGCGGATGAAGGCCGTCAGGACGAAGGCCGCAATCGGCATCCCCATCGCCACGTATACCGGAATCAGGCTCAACAAGGTGCCATTCAGCTTCAAGGCGATGATGATCTGGAAGATATTGATCGTACCCAGGCGGATTGGCACCATCAGGCCAGCCACGAAGAACAGGTAGACGATGTTGGCGAAGCGAGATCTCCAGTTCGCCAGAGCAAAAGCAGCCAGGGAACCCAGGAAGAGGATCAGCAAGATCGAGACGACCGTGACAAAGATGCTGTTCCGGAAGTAAATGGCGAAATTACCCTCCACCCACACCCTCGCATAGCCTGCCCAGGTGACCGTATTTGGCAGTCCGAATGGATCGCGAAAGATCTCGCGCTGTGGCTTGACCGAGTTTACCAGCATGGTCCAGATCGGGAACAGCACCAGCAAGGACCATAAGGTCAGGATCAGATACGTCAGGAGTGTTGAGGCCTTGATTTTGCGCATACGATTAAGCCTGGTCATAAGCCCGCCGGCGGGAAAAATAAAGCCACAGCGACACACCTGCCATCAAGATCAAAAAGGTCAGCGTGGCTACCGCAGCGCCAATGCCCATATTCGGTTGTGCTACGGGATGCTCTCCCGCAATGGCAGCCCGGTAGAAGAAGGTCCCCATAATGTCATTTGCATATCCCGGCTCCCCACGAACTCCCGACATGGCATACACCACATCGAAAGCGTTGAAGTTTCCCACGAAGGTCAGCACAGCTACAATGCCCATGGTTGGGATCAGCAATGGCAGCTTGATCCTCCAGAAGACCTGCCAGGGTGTGCCCCCATCGACATATGCCGCTTCGATGACTTCCTCAGAGATCGTCAGCAAACCGGCCAGGAACAACATCGTTGGTAGACCCACCCACTGCCAGGAGGAAACCAACGAAATGATGATCAAGGAGATATCCGGGTTACCGAGCCAGGGTTGCACCCATTCCCCCAACCCTACAGATTTAAGCAGGTTAGCCAGCGCTCCCCATTGCGGGTTCAAGATCAGCCTCCAAAGGAAGCCAGTGACGAGGACGGATAAGGTGGCCGGGGCGAAAATGATGGTCCTATAAACGTTATGCCCCTTCAGGGAGGACGATAATAGCACAGCAAACAGCAGGCCCAGCGTGTTTTGGACCAGCATGTGGATGCCGAAGAAAACAAAGGTGTTCTGCAGCGCGTTGAGGAAGCGGTCGCGCCAGATCGGGTTGGTAAATAATTCTACATAATTCCCCAATCCAATGAAACGGTCTGGTGAAAGCCCAACACCTGTATACAAGCTCAAGCGCATGGAGTTGATCAACGGGAAAGCCATAAAGACGGTGTAAACCAAAAGGGCTGGAAGCAAGAACAGACTCCAGCTCCATTCATCCCAGCGTGGCAAGCGCAACTGGTAGGCTTTTTTTAGCTTAATGGCACGCGTTTGGCCCATGCAGGTCTCCAGGCGCAGAGAAGATCAATTTATGGTAACTGGAAGAGGGCATTTCTGCCCTCTTCCAAGATGCAAGGAAAACAAGTGATTTATTGGCAGGTTTGAGCAGGCTCGAACCATTGGGCTAAGCCTTCTTGCAGTGCGTCTGCGGCTTGCTGGGGCGTCATATCCCCATTGAGGACTGCAATGGCTCCGTTCTGCATCAGGGTGTAGCCGTCTGGAGAACCATCCAGGAGCACCGGCCAGGCCCAACGGACATCCTGCCCCCGCCCTTCGTTCAGAGCCAGGAAGGCGTTAGCATGCTCGTTTGCCAACTGAGGCGGGTTGTTCCGAATGGGGAAGAACCCGGGTAGCTCATTGCCAAGCAATTCGGCTAATTCCGGACTCGTCATCCATTCAAGGAACAGGCGGGCTTCTTCCTTATGCTGGGAGGCTGCATTAATGCCCATACCTGCATCCAGGTGGAAGGTTACGTGTCCCTGGCTTCCGCCTGGTGGTGGAACGGCGTAGACGCTCCATTCGAAATCCGGACTTTCGGATTCAAAGAAGGGGATATCCCAGGAGCCGCCAAACCACATGGCCGCATCTCCCATCAGGAAAAGCTGCTGGCTGTCATAGTAGGTCAGCGCCTGCTGACCAGCAGGAAAGTAGGGAGCGATATCGGCAACGGCCTGGAAAGCAGCCACGGCATTCTCGTCGTTGAAGCAGCGCTCGCCGGACAGGTACTCGAGACGACCTTCACGCCCACCGATGAAGTTAGGGGCCAGGTTCATAAAGACGATCTCGGCAATTGTCCACTCGTCACCAGAAGCATTGGCGAAGGGGATGTAGCCGCCATCCTGAACGGCCTGAGCTGTGGTCAGGAGGTCTTCCCAAGTTTCCGGCACAGCCAGGTTCAGCTCATCGAAAATATCCTGGTTGTAATAAATGCCGTGTGAAACGGCGATGAATGGGACGCCGTAAGGAAGGCCATCATCAGTTGCCCAGGGGGAAATGGCTGCCTCAGAGAAGTTCTCGCCAAGGCCAGGCAGGTCATCCAGGGGCTCGAGAAAGCCTTCGTTGTAGAGCTGGCGGGAGGTGGAGAATGACCTTAGATAAAAGAGGTCGGGGGCTGTACCACCTGATAACTGCGTGCGCAGCACTGCGTTATAGTCAGGCGGGTTGGTGGGATCAAAATTGATGGAGATATGTGGGTATTGTTCGCTAAAGGCGCTCAAGATGCGGTTCATCTGTTCGATATCATCTACACGCCACGAACCCATGGTCAAGGTTACCTGCTCTTGTGAAGCGGGTGGTTCTACCGCCGGTGGTGAAGTTGGGGTGGGTTCTGCAGCAGGCGGCTCTGCGGCGGGTGGCTCTGCCGCTGGAGGTTCTACGGCCGGGGGCTCTGCGGCGGGCGGCTCTACCGCCGGGGGTTCTGGCGTTGCCTGTGCACAAGCGCTAAACAGCAGAGCGACGACGATGAGCAAGAAAAGCAGTTTGTAACGCATGGCGATTTTCTCCTTGTTAGATCTATTTGTTCTTTTGTAGAAATAGAAAAGCTATCTGTTTTCGATGTTAATATAAATATGGTTCCTGTGTGTACCTCCTTTTACCATTGTAACCCCTTAGATAAACATTGAGATTAAATTATTCACCTTTAGAGAGTACTATATGTGTAAGTTCATTGGACTTTCTAATTGAGTCTAGCAGATTTTCGACGTTTGTCAATCAGAAAAATCCATTGGAGGCCTTCGTCCATGATTGATTGTCACTCTCTCGTTCATAGGGTGACA
>CAZAQS010000415.1:0-3502 GCA_964486825.1 uncultured Anaerolineaceae bacterium
GCTGCAGCTGCTGTAACTTCTCAACTTCCCGGCTCACCTGCATCCGGCTCATGCCCGTCCGCTTGGCAATGGTCGCCTGCGAGGGGAAGCATTCTCCCTCCCGATTGGCAAAGCGGGCGAGAACAGTGTAGACGGCAATGCCGTGCGCTTTCAGCTCGGGGCCATAGCGGTCGATGACGGCATTGTCAATGGTGAAAAAGCCCCGGCGCCGGCGATCCTGGACGATGATGGGCAGATCAGCAGGGGAGCGCGTGGGAGCAGATGAAGTGGTGGAAATCATGATGGTCTCCTTGGAACATGGATAGTAGACCCAAGGAGAGTAGGGGAACTGAAGATCACCTACTTGACAGAATAGGGAAAAGTGGTGTAGTCTATGCCTAAGACTAGTCAAATAGATGACCCGCAGATTCTTCTATCTCATCATCGGTGTGGTTGCGAGCCTTTTAACCGACGCTGAGGTGCTCTCTAGCGGGTCTTCTGTTTTATTAGGTGTTAAACTTCTTTATCGCAGAATCAAACCGTCTAAAAAAATCCTCCAGAGTGCCGTTAAATTCACTCAAGCTTCAATTTTCTTCCCTAACGATTGGGTATTCTACGTAAGATAAGTAGCCGAATTGCTGCTTGATCTTCTCTAATCTCATATGTCACCGTGTATACGTCAATCGGGAGCATTCGCCGGCCGGGTCGATCTTCGATCGGTGTTGATGTTGGGGGCGTCGGATCGATGGCCAGCCCTCTGATCGCTTCGGTAACTTTGGCCGCTTCGCCACGGGGCAACGTGTAAAGCATGGCCAAAAAATCAGGGTGCGCCTTGAGTGTCCATCCAGGCATTGCTCAGTTCCCAAACCGTCGTTGGAGTTCCTTTTCTGCCACTTCCCAAGGAATAGCCAGATCGGGATTCATGTCCATCTCGTGGGAACGTTGATCCGCCAACCACTTCATTCGATAGTGCTCAAGTTCCTCAACCATGTGATCCCAGTCATCCACCGAAATCAGTACAGCCGCTGGTTTGCTACGCTGCGCTAGGAAGACTGGCCCCTCTTCAAGCTTCTCCAGAATGGCTTTATGGTCTTTTAGGAAGTTGGTGACTGGTTCAATCTGTGGGGTTTTTACCATTATCATCTCCGATTTGCATCCATATCCAAGTAGGATGAATAATACACCCACTTTTATGTACTGTCAACCTGCAATTTTGTCACGCCTATAAGCTTAAACGAAGCAGAATGTGAGCCATTGTGTCCTGCTTTGGAATTTAAGCAGTAAGGTATGCGCTGGAGATGGCATTTCTGCGTACTAAATCTTTTGCGTCACCAAAACCCAAAAAGCTACAGGAGCAAGCGTCCGGATCTCCTGATACTGTTCAACCGCCAGCATACGAGCGTCATCGCTGACGATATACTCAGCATAACCGGCAAGCGCACAGCCGAACATCTGGTTATTATCTGGATCTTGAGACACAATAGAGATAATCGCACAGAGGTCAATCTGTCAATTAAGCCCCTGACTGCCGCCAAAGCTCGGTTTCAAACTGATGACGGGCTTGGCTGAGCAACGCTTCGGTCGTTTGATACGAGCAGCCCAGCACTTGAGCCAGCTCACGCACGCTCAAGCCGGCCTGGTAACGGAGCAGCAGGATCTGTTGGACCTGGAGTGGCAAGGCGGCCAGGGCAGCAGAGAAGGCATCGTTGAACGGGGTTGCACTCGCTAACCTGAGCTGATCAGCTGACTGCGGGCGGCCAGGGTGGTGGCGGCACTCCATTACTTGGCGATACGCTGCTGCATACACCAACGGGACCAGTGGCACTGGGGTTTCCAGGCAACGGATGGTCTGTACCAGGGCCAGTAGGGTGGCGCATAGAACCTCCTGCACCGCATCTGGGTGGTGCAAGAGGGCAGCAAGATAGGGGTAGAGACGGGAACTCCACGCAACGACGAATTGTTCCCAAGCCACCTGCTCTCCATCGTGCAAGCGCTGGAAGTCCTTCACATCATTCTCGCCAGCAGACGGATTTTGCCGGCGCTGCTGGCGGCGGAGTGCCCTTAAGAGCGGATGCATGGTGGCTGTATCTTCGAACCCAGCGTGCCATCCAAGGGGCATCGGCAGCTGAGACAGGGGATTGCACCCCTCATCCCGGTCCTGGATGCAGGCGTAGCGCCCCACCCAATCCGTCACCCCGGCGACAGACTGCCGCCAGTATCATGAACAAGAATGTGCCCGGGTGGAATATCGTCGCACAGGCGAGCGCTATGTGGTTTACCATTCCTTGCGGGTAATGCGAAAGGCAAGGATCTCTTGTAACTCGTGGAGGAGCTGTTCAAACTCATCCTGGCTGTAGGTCTGAAGGGCGATGGCGTCCATCTCCTCAAACAGATGGTGCACCCAGCGCAGGCGGTCGTCTGGGCGCAGGGTCATTAACACTTTTGCGGTCGCCTCTATTATGATCTGCTCTGGCTTCCCGTTCATGGCTGTGCTTGCTGCTGTTGTTGTTCAAAATGTCGTAGATAGTCCACGAAGGCAGCCAATTTCTGTACTGCTTGTGCCATCATCCGTTTGGCGGCTGTATACTCACCTTGCTCGAGATCTGCAATGACTTGAAGCAGGTAGGCTTCGATGTCGATGGCCATAAGCATGGCATCCGTGACACTGTGCAGACTGTTGGCGTCGCCTGCAGATGGCACGCTAGTACCCGCAGCGAGACTTTTGTTCGCCATCTGTGCTGCTCCTGTGGTTTGGTTGTTTGGCAACGAAGAAAGGGAAAGAACCTACTCCTCATTATGGTGTCACCGAGGTCAAAAAGTCAAGAGCAGGTTGCGCATTCCCCCGCTGTCAACAGAGGATCAAGGGTAGGAAGGTTAAACTTAGCGGGAGGAGAGCCGGCAGGCTACAGAATCCTCCAAGATGCAATTCACTACAAGCGGAAACACACAGATGATTCACCGACACTATCTCCCAGCCAGTCATCAGGTTCAGATCACTTTTGTGTTGCCTACAGACTTTCCCCACGCTCCTCTTTCGGTGGTGGGAGATTTTAACCAGTGGGATCCTGGGGCGCATCCTTTCAGACAAGCCAGCGACGGCACGTATCAGGTGACCGTGATACTGGAGGTGGGCCACCGCTACGCCTTCCGTTATCTCAATCAGCAGGGGAGGTGGTTCAATGAAGGGTTTGCCGATGATCTGGAACCAGGTCCTGCGGGGGGATATAATTCAATTCTCATCACATGAAGACGGTTTGGCAGACTATTTTTCCTCGGTACTTGGACTGTCAGGAGAGGCCTCAGTCTGTTTCTTCTTCCTCGTATTCGACCAGATCTGCTTCCGCTCTTCTTTTGGCAGCCCCGTGCGCACCAGGTAGCAAAACACCCCGCCCGGGCTCCGGCGCCGTAACCCGTCACCGGTCATCTGTCCACCGGCCGCTTCAATCTCCAACGTCTTCTTCAGAAACTCCTGCGTGCGCTCAACACCGATGGTGTAGACAATCTTTTTGATCAAGCCGTGATT
>CAZAQS010000416.1:0-3489 GCA_964486825.1 uncultured Anaerolineaceae bacterium
CCAGCGGGTAGGCTATTGCCAGGAATTTTACCTGGCCGGTAATGAGGATGCCGAACAGGAGTACCTTGAGCATAACCGCAGGTTCTACCAGGAAGTCGCAAACAGGGGTTTACAATAGGATTATCCTATTCAGGATAATCTGGATAAAAATTATTGACATAACAAAAAATTTGAGTATAATAACCCTTACATTAAGAGCTGGATTAAAAGATCCGCTTTTTGCCTCTCCCTGTCTGAAATGCACGCAGACACGCCTCCCAGGATGATCGAGGCTGGCTGCGTGTTCCTGTTTCTATCTGGGGTTGCGATGCTTAGTGTTACGCTTTTGGGACAATTCTGCGTCTATCTGGACAGAGCGCCGGTCGAGTTTGACTCTCGTCCGGCGCAGGTGCTGCTGGCTTACCTGCTCCTCCACAAAGACAAGTTACACCAGCGCCGTAAATTGGCCGGCCTCCTTTGGCCTGACTCTTACGAGAGCAGCGCCCGGAAGAATTTGCGCAATGCGGTCTGGCAGCTGCGCAAAGCCATTGGCCCAGAATACCTCTTGATTGAAAATGGCGCTATCGGCTTCAACGCATCTGCTCTCCACGAGTTGGATATTGCCATTTTAGCCGACGAAGAGGTGGAGAAAGATGCTGCCTCCCTAATCAAGGCAGTATCGTTATATCAGGGAGAGTTGTTGCCCGGTTTTTACGAAGATTGGGTTCAGGCCGAGCGTGAATGGCTGCAGTCCTTGTTTGAACGGCGCATGCAGGCCCTTTTGGAGCAGCTCATTACGGCTGCCCGTTGGCCGGAGGTGCAGATCTGGGCCGAGCATTGGATCGTGCGGGCACGCGCCCCTGAGCCGGCTTACCGGGCGCTGATGCTGGCCCACGCAGCTCGCGGCGACCTGGCAGGTATGGCCACGGCCTATCAACGTTGCGTGCAGGCCCTAAACTTGGAGTTGGACGTACCTCCTTCTGACGAAACCCAAGACCTCTACCAGCGCTTGCGCCAGGGGGAAACATTGTCCAATCAGCCGGAAAATCCTGGTATCGGGCAGGCCGCCCTTGCGGCTAACCCGCCGCTGTCCTTGCCTCCTCCGGCGCCGACCGTTCCCATCCATAACCTGCCCCCCCAACTCACCCCTTTCGTCGGCCGCCTCAAAGAAATGGCCGAGATCAGGCAATTGCTGCTCGGTGAACCTGCTTTCCGGCTCGTCACTATTCTTGGTCCAGGAGGGATTGGTAAGACTCGCCTGGCCCTGGAAGTAGCTGCCTCCCTGAAGGATTATTTCCCGCACGGGATCTACTTCGTCCCCCTTTCAGCTATCGCTTCCCCTGCTCACCTCATTTCAACCCTGGCTGAGCACCTGAGTTTCCACTTCTCCCCAGGAGGAGCACCCAAACAGCAGCTGCTCGATTACATCCGCGGCAAGCAGCTGCTGTTGGTCATGGATAATTTCGAGCACTTACTCACCGGCGCTTGGCAGTTGACCGAGATTCTCCTGGCCGCTCCCGGGGTTAAAATACTCACCACCACTCGCGAGCGCCTCAACCTGAGCGGCGAGGCCGTCTCTTCCTTGGGCAGTATGGATTTTCCTGAGAAGGATTCGCTCCAGAACGCGCTGGATTTTGGCGCCGTACAGCTGTTGATGCACAGCGCCCGCCTGGTGCGCCCGGACCTCGACTGGGCAGCTTTCGATCTTGAAGAGATGGTTCGCATCTGCCGTCTGGTTCAGGGCATGCCTTTGGCGCTCGTGCTGGCTGCCGGTTGGCTGGAAGCTTTGTCTTTCAAAGAAATCGCCGACGAGATCGCCCAAAACGTAGATTTTTTGGAAAGCCGGGCGCACGATATCCCGGAACGCCAGCGCAATATGCGCGCCGCATTCGAATATTCCTGGAATCGCCTGCCCAATGAAGAACAACAGGCTTTCATGAACCTGTCCGTGTTCCGGGGAGGTTTTACCCGCCAGGCTGCACAAGCCGTGGCAGGTGTCGAACTGCGCGCCCTGCGAACCTTGGTTAACAAATCTTTCCTCTCTCTCGGCCCAGACGGCCGTTACCAGGTGCACGAGCTGCTGCGCCAATACGCGCAAGAGTACCTTGAAATAGCTGGTGAGTTCTATAGGATTAATCAGGCTCACTGTGAGTACTTCCTCGATAACTTGCACACTCTCGGAACTGGGTTACGAGGCCCTCAACAACTGGAAACGGTCGAGAAGATCGAAGCAGATCTGGAAAATATTCGCGCCGCCTGGAACTGGGCTCTTCAATGGAAAATTGAGCCGGTTATCGCTCCTGCTGCGGATTGCCTGTATCTATTTTTTGTCTCCCGCAGCCGTTATCAAGAAGGAGCGGAACTCTTCCTTCCAGCTCGTGATCGATTGGCCCTCTCGCCTGGTGGTAGACCCTCCCTGGCCTGGGCGAAGGTACTTTCCCGGTATTCTTTTATGTCGTCTTTTTCTTCGCTGGATAAGGAGACCATCCCGGCAGATCTGGAGCAGGGCCTGGCAATAGCCCGCCATCACCAGGATCAGGAGGAGATTGCATTCAACTTATTGATCCAGGGCTGTTATCATACTCACGTCACGCACGATTACGCGGTGGCCATTGACTTTCTTGAAGAAAGCCTGATCCACCACCAGGACCTCGGCGACAATCATCACACCGCCATTGCCCTTCTCTGGTTGGGAGAGGCTTATGGTAATTCTAACGATTTAAGCGCTTTTACCAGGGCTACCAATCAGTGCCTGGATTTGGCTCTCGAATTAGGCGATTCCTTCATTGCCTCCTACGCCCTCAATAACTTGGTGAATGTCTCCTTCTGTTCAGGAGATTACCAATCCGCGGAAAACTACTGTCAGTCCTCTATCGCCATAGAGGACAAGTACGGTCTTCTCTTAGGGTTGGCAGAGACCAAAGCCCAGCTGGGCGTTTTACGCCTGCTGGAGGGTGACTCGCAAGCTACACATGATTTGGTCGAGCAAAGCCTGGAAATGGCCAAGGATATTCATTATCCCCGCTTGACGGCCCTGGGGCTGGCTGCCCTCAGCCTGGAAGCAGGCATTTCCGGCGATTATCTCCTGGGCAGGCAGCTAAGCCAGGACAGCCTGGCTTCCCCTTCGGGCGACGTTCTGGGTTTCGTGTTGTCCAACTGGGCGGCAGCCATTGCCAGCTGTGGACTATGTGATTGGGAAGCCGCATGGTACTATGTTCAAGAATGCCTCAGCCGGGCGCACAGCCTGGCTTCGCCGGCCATGCTGACCTGGCCGTTGCCCGTAGCTGCGATCCTCCTGGCAAAACAAGGACATACGGAGCGCGCGGTTGAGCTGCTGGCGCTGGCTTCTACGCATCCACTCAGCCCTGCGGGATGGCTGGAACAGTGGGCTATGCTCACTTGCCTGCGCGCCGATCTGCAGTCCGAATTAGGGCCCGACATCTATGCGGCCGCCTGGGAGCGGGGGCAAAAACTGGAAGTAACCAGGGTGGCCGCCAGGCTTATGGAGGC
>CAZAQS010000417.1:0-3462 GCA_964486825.1 uncultured Anaerolineaceae bacterium
AAGTTACTGAGCTGATCGCGCATGGCAAGACGAATGCCGAGATTGCACAGGAACTGGTAGTGAGTAAGCGCACGGTTGAAAAGCATATCGCTCACATCCTATCTAAGCTGGGGGTCAGGAACCGCGCTCAAATTGTGCGCTGGGCGATCGAAACCGGATTGACGAAACCAAACGAATAACAGCTCGGACGCGAAATTTACAGCTACCGGGGTTGAAAGCCCCGTGAGCTGCGCCCTATTCAGAGTAGAAATACGGATGGAAATACGTATGATGGATACGTACGCGCACGGTTGTCCTGCCAGGTTTGTTTTGCGATAATAAAGGTAATTCTTGTAGGAATTGAGATCCAAACACCCATTTCAAAAGGAGGATTTCCCCATGACAACTAAACAGAACAAAGCTGTTGTGCGCCGTTTTTTCGAAGCTTTCAGGGCCAATGATCAGGCTACCCTCAATGAGTTGTTGGCGCCCGACCTCGTCGCCTATTCGCACGGCCAACCTGGTCCACAGGACCGTGAGGTGCATCTGCGTGGGATACACGTGTGGAACGAAGCATTCAGCGAAACATATTTCACGATTGAAGAGCAAATCGCTGAGGGAGACAAGGTCGCCACCCGTGTAACCCTGAGGTCCACCCACAGTCGTGGTGAATTTCAAGGCCTTCCACCCTCTGGCAAGCAGATCGAGGTAAGCGGAATCACCATCGAACGGATCAAGGATGGCAAGATCGTGGAACGCCGGGTCAACTCGGACTATTTAGGTATGATGCAGCAACTTGGATTGATTCCAAGCTCACAGCTTTCCTAGTAGAATTTTTATCCGTTCTTTGCAGCCCTACAAGTGAACGTCAGCGGAGTGGTGTGTACCTACCACTCCGCTGATCGTATGATCCCTAAATTATCTGGGCAACCCCAATCAGTTACATTTTGACCTCCGCTTTCCGAATTCTCGCACACCTCCCAAACGCAAGCTCATCATGGATGATACGGCCGGAATATATATTGGGGATCTGGTCGCCTGGAAATAGCGCCTGCCGCCAGAGGGCAACGATCTCGTCTTCAAATTTAACCAGCAGCATGGCGTTGGTACAGTGCTTCCGAATGCCCGCCAATGGCATAGAAAGCTACGCCCCTCGGCCTGGCGCTGTACCTCGCCATCCGGCATTGTGGGGGAACAGTTTCCAATACCTGGTCACCTGACCAGTTTGAAACCTCACCAGAAGGGTATGAAAACCCTGCCCGAAAGATCGATGTGTAATTCATGGTTGTCCTTTATGCTGTAGGTTGCGAGGAAACCAAGGAACGCGAAAAATGATCGCTTACAGTAAAGGATAATGATGACCTCACCTGACATACCCATCTCTGCGCAAAAGCCCAGGCGCTTCACCAATTTGCTTCTCCAAACCAAAGAAATCCTCAGCCCGAGCCAGCAGGCCTGGAGGGGAGCTGCCCGGGTCTTGCTGGGCGGGTTTTCACTGATGCTGGCCCTTTCAGTAGGATGGATTCTTTGGGCGGGGGGACCGGTCCGCACGATCGTGGGCATATTGGTGGTGCTGCTGGTCGTAGCTGCTGTAGCAGCTCTGGCGGCACTGGTTATTGCGCTGCCAGGCAGGCTGCCCTTCTTCTACCGCATGGCGCTGGCTACCAGCCTAACGGTGACGGTTCTATTGGGTTGGCTGGGACTGGTTTATTTGATTGGGATATTAGTGACAGCGGCTGCCCTGGTAATCGGGCTCTCGTTGATCGGAGCTGGCGCGCACGTGGTCAGGCTGCCCAGACCACAGCCAGACCAGCCGGTGACTGCCCGTCTGCGGCGGGCATTTGCATTTATAGGGATGGTGGTCGGGGTGATCTTGGTAGGGATAACCCTGGCCTGGCTGGTCTACCCGGGGACCCCGCTAGAGCGCCCCATCATACCGGCTTCCGAAAGAGCATCCGGACTTCCAATGGATATGCCAGACCCCTCCAAGCCAGGTCAATACCCGGTCGCCGTCCTGTGCTACGGTAGCCAGGGCAGCGAACAGATCGGACCGTGCCAGGAGCCACTGGATGTAGAAACCCAACCGGTTGACGGGTCGGCTTTCGTTGAGGGGTGGAGCAGCCTGCGCCGCTCGTACTGGGGCTTCGGGCCGGAGGCAATGCCCCTCAACGCCATTGTTTGGTATCCGGAAGGCCAGGGGCCTTTCCCGTTGGTGCTAATCGTGCATGGCAACGCTTTCATGGAAAAGCCTTCCCAGGGGGGCTACGCCTACCTGGGAGAGCTTTTGGCCAGCCGGGGATTTGTGGTCGCCTCGATCGACCAGAATTTCCTGAACCTGTCTTTCTTCTCAGACTTGTTCATCCTCAATAAGTTGGAAGAGGAGAATGACGCCCGAGGCTGGCTGCTCTTGGAGCACCTGCGCCTGTGGCATACATGGAACGACGACTCGACCAGCCCCTTCTACGGATTGGCTGACCTGGAGCGGATCGCCCTGATCGGCCATTCACGCGGCGGCGAGGCCGTCGTGGTAGCGGCTGCTTTCAACCGGCTCCCTTACTACCCAGATGACGCCCGAGTTGCCTTCGACTACAACTACTCCATACAATCAGTCGCCGCCATCGCCCCAATCGATGGGCAATACACTCCGGGAGGAGTGGGGACAGCAATTCAGGATGTTAGCTACCTGGCGATGCAAGGCGCCCATGATATGGATGTAATCTCGTATCATGCCGCCAGGCAATACGAGCGGGTCAGCTTCAGCGGAAATGTTTTCAAATTCAAAGCCGGACTGTATATAGACGGCGCCAACCACGGCCAATTCAACACCGCCTGGGGCAGAAAGGATATGACCGAGCCACTAGCCCGCTTTTTCAACCTGCGCCAGATCATGCCGGTAGATGAACAGAGGCAAATTGCCCGTGTCTACCTCACGGCGTTCTTAGAGGCAACCTTGAACAGGCAGCGTGGCTACTTGCCGCTCTTCCGCGATGCACGAGCTGGGGCCTCCTGGCTGCCTTTGGGACTCTACCTCAACCAGTATGCCGATTCAAACACCCAGCTCATCAGTGATTTCGAGGAGGACATCGATCCATCAACGACCAGCCTGGACGGCGGGGCTATCCAAGGCCAAAATCTTTCTGTATGGTATGAAAAACCCATGCCTGCGCGCTGGGGCAGCAGCGAAAACCGGGTGGCTTACCTGGGATGGCAAGAGGAGGAGGATTCAGGCGTTGAAGCATGGCCAGCTAGCTACATAACTACCCTACCTTCTACCCTGGCGCCCAACCATGGGAGCGTGCTGGTGCTCTCCCTGGCAGGAACCGATGAGGATCCCTGCCCGGATGAGGCTTGCCGGAAAGCTCGTCCTGAAACCTACCGGCCAACCGAATCCTTCGACTTGACCGTAGAGGTTAGCGATAGGAACGGTCAAATAGCACGGCTGCCGCTCAGCAGCTATGCGGCCCTGCGACCACCTCTTGTCAC
>CAZAQS010000418.1:0-3452 GCA_964486825.1 uncultured Anaerolineaceae bacterium
GAAGCCCCGGTTGCGCCCCCGGCGGATACACCAGCCCCACCTCCCGACACCCCTGCCCCACCTCCTGAGGAAACCCCTGTAGAGACACCGGAAGAAACTCCAATGGAGACTCCAGAGGAAACTCCCATGGAAACACCTTCTGAGCCTACGACAGGGGAGATCGATTGCAGAGGTGCGCAGCAAGGGGACACCGTCTCCATGCTATACCAATGGTCCGGTGTTGAAGAAGAGAACCTTAACCAAATACTCCAGCCACTGGTCCAGGAATGCGGCATCGTCCTTCAACCTGAGTCAACCAGAGATCAGGCTCTGCTAGATACCCGGGTCCAGGCTGGCAACCCACCAGATATAGCTTTTTGGAATATCGTCCAGGTGGAGCAATACCAGGACAGCATCGTTCCCGTTACTGAGTTGGGAGTAAATGAAGCTAATTATCCACAGTTCTGGCAGGACCTGGGTACCGTGGGCAATAATTGGTTGGCCTTGCCCGTCAAAGCCGACATTAAGACCATCATCTGGTACAGTCCGATAAACTTCGAAGCTTTTGGTTATGAAGTACCTCAGACTTGGGGAGAGCTGGAAGCACTTGTGGATCAAATGGTAGCAGACGGGAACATTCCCTGGTCTACCGGGTTTGAATCCGGACCGGCCACCGGCTGGACAGGCGTGGACTTCATACAGGATATCCTGCTCGTGCAACAAGGACCGGATTATGTGATGGGTCTGATCGACGGATCCATCCCCTTTAATGATGAAGGTGTACGCCAGGCCTGGGAAACTTACGGGCAATGGGCGAAAGATCCACAATATGCTGTAGGTGGCGCTCAGGGCACTGTTTCAACCAGCTTCCAAGATGCGATCTTCCTTGTCTTCCAAGATCCTCCTCAAGCAATGATGGTCAGGCAATCCGGATTTGCAGGCGGTCTGGTTGAGGAACAATTCCCCGGTCTCCAGTTTGGTACTGATTACGATTTCTTCCAGGTCCCGGATGCCCAGGGTTTGCAGGGCGGTATGGACTGGATGTTCGCCTTCAATGACAACCCAGCCACGCAAGCTGTCTTCGCTTACTTGAGCAGTGAAGAGGGCGGAAGCCAGTGGGCACAGGTTGGCTTTGATCTGTCTCCCAATCTGGCTGGTGAAGGGAACTACGAATCGCCAGTGTTGGAGCAGAGCGGTGAAATCCTGGCCGGTGCAGAGGGCTTTACCCCCTCCATTGGAGATACCATCCCTGGAGGTTTCGGCACAGCCCAATGGACCGGGCTCATCCAATATATTACGGATGCCGAGGATCTGGATACAGTCCTCGACAGGCTTGAAGATGCGCAATCACAAGCGTTAGCAGAATAAATAGCTTCAATAAGCGGGGACGCCCTTCAAGTTTCGGGGGCGTCCCCGATCTTTTCAAGGAGGAGTGTAATGGCCAGGCAAGTTCCTCAAATCATGAAACAGGCCAGATATGTCCCCTGGTTATACCTGGCACCGGCCTTGATCGTCATGACGATGTATATCGTTTACCCCATGTTGAACACAATTTCCTTGAGTTTCCAAAACCGGAATGCAACGGCTTCAGCATCCACCACCTGCGTCCCAGGAAGGCCGTGTTGGGGGATTTTTGAAAACTACCGCTATGCCCTACTTAATGAAATCAATACCAATACCTTCTCTACTGCCTGGACCACATTTTGGCGATCGTCTTATGGAAATAATATTCAATGGGTTATCTTTATGGTAACCGGCGTGGTGGGAATTGGTTTAGCTTTCGCCGTACTGGCAGATCGAGTAAAGTATGAGGCTTTAGCAAAATCTATCATCTTTATGCCCATGGCGATATCGTTCGTAGGGGCAGGTGTTATCTGGCGGTTCGTCTATGATTCAAGCACCCAACAGCAGCAAATCGGTCTGCTGAACGCGATCGTCACTCGTTTTGGAGGCAGCCCTATCGCTTTCCTTCAGACACCCGGCATAAACACCTACGCACTTATTGTAGTGGGCATCTGGATGTGGACTGGATTTGCTATGACCATCCTTTCCGCTGCTTTGAAATCCGTCCCCGATGAGATCATCGAAGCAGCCCGAGTGGATGGGGCATCTGAGTGGAAAGTTTTCCGTGTCATTATGATCCCCCTCATCCTCCCCACGATCACAGTGGTCATGACTACCATGGTAATCAATGTGCTGAAGCTTTTTGACATTGTTTATGTCATGACCGGGGGTAATTTTGGCACCCAGGTTATCGCTAACAGAATGTATACGGAAATGTACATTAACTTTCATGTGGGAAGGGGAACGGCGGTGGCCGTTGTGCTGATCGTTTTGATCATTCCATTTATTTACTACAATATCCGGCGATTTCTGGAGCAGGAGGCTATGCGATGAACAAAAACCGCCTTCAACACGTACTCTCGAAGCTGCCGGTCCACCTGGTGATCATCGGGATCATGCTGATCTGGATCATCCCTGCCTTAGGCTTGCTGGTAACGTCTTTCCGTCCTGTTCAAGATGTGAACACAACCGGTTGGTGGACGGTTTTTACCCCGCCCCCGGGGCAAACCGACTATGCCCGCCATTGTGCAGAATGTCATGGAAATGATGGACAGGCTGTATGCTCCCAGTCGGCTGCACGTGGCAGCCCCATTCTTTTCGCCGGAGATCATCGAGGTCGCACGGCGTTTGCCATGGGCGTACAAACTGGACGAAGCCGGGCGCGCCAAACCCGTTCTAAAAGCACTCAGCGGGCGCTACTTCCCGCCCCATATGGCGCATGCGAAGAAGCTGGGTTTTCCGGCCCCTACACTCACCTGGTTGCAGGGGCCGCTGCGGCACCGTGTAGAGCGGCTGCAGGCGGGTTCCACGGCGGCGGCGGCGTTATTCGGTGGGGATATGGTCCGCCGTCTGTCGCTGCCACGCGACCTGCAAGCCATCTGGACGCTCGCCTGTCTGGACGAGATCATGGAACACTTCAATGTCGAGCCGGTCGTTGTGCATGACGGTCCGGCTGCGGCACTCGACGTGACGTCTGTCAGCGCACCTTCCTGCGCCTGACCCTGCAGTCGAAGAGATAGATGTCCTCTGCCTGATTGATAGTGTGCATTCCCACCACATCGGGCCGCCATTCAGGTGCGATCCGTCGTGTTTCCCGCTCGCGGAATTCGTTGGTGTCGAGCTTGAGCACCTCGTTCAGCACAATGGCATGACCGTATCGTTCGGCACAGTCCTGGCTCGGTCGGAACAGTCGGCCCGCATCCCAGAAGAGGCGGCCGGCGCTCCGCGAGTTCCGGACATCTACCTTGACCGGATTGAGCGGGTGCGGGGACCAGGGCCCCAGAGGACTAGGTGCCCGGAACAGGTAGAGGCTGGTATTCCAGTCGACGTCGCGGTGCGGGTTCATGGTCGTGAACATCCACCATTCTCCACTGATCTCCAGGACAGTGGCATCCACAGCGGATACGTCA
>CAZAQS010000419.1:0-3384 GCA_964486825.1 uncultured Anaerolineaceae bacterium
CGGGAAACCTGTTCCTTCAAAGCCCATTCGCCCACAAAAGAAACGCCTTTGCCTTTCACAGTATGAGCTATTATTGCTATAGGCTTACCGCGAGGTCTAATCCAGCGAGCTTCATGGAACGCTTGAGCAAGAGCAGGGATATCATGCCCGTCCACTTCGATCACATCCCAGCCAAAGGCCTTCCACTTCTCTGCGAAGGGCTCGATGCCCATCTCCTCCCAAACGAAACCCTTCGCCATTACTTTGTTGTAATCGATAACAGCAATCAAGTTGTCCACCCGGTAATGGGCGGCGGACATGGCGGCCTCCCAAACGTTCCCTTCGTTGCACTCACCATCACCCAAAATGCAGAAGACCCGGGATCGAGGGTTTTCGAGGAAACGCAGCCCGAGAGCAGCACCCACTGCCACAGATAGTCCCATTCCTAAAGGACCGCCAGATGACTCTAACCCAGGTGTACGCGTCATATCGGTGTGACCTTCGAAGCCACCCAGCTCACAGTAGGAATAGATCTGATCGACCGGGTAGTATCCCTTCAGCCCCAAGACGGCATATAGAGCGGGAGAACCATGCGCCTTAGATAAGAATAAGCGATCCCGTCCTTCCCATATAGGGTTGGCGGGATCTACCTGCATGACCTGGAAATAGAGAACAGACAGGATCTCTGCCATCGAGAAGGACCCACCGATATGGCCCCAACGTCCGAAAGTAATCATTTCCACGCTTAAGCGGCGGATCTGATAGGCGATCTCTTCAAGCTCTGCAATTTTTTCACCGGACAGCTGCATTGATACTCTCCATTTCGCTCAAGTTCCTGCTTTTTTAGATAAAATAAAGAGATAGCTATGAACTATTCGAAACCATATAGAATTATTCTAGCATCATATATACAGAAAGTCAATAATTTGTATACAATAACCTTGATAAAAAATACAATTCCTTGTTTACAAGAAGGTACAATAAATATATAATTGAATACAAGAAAAATGCAGGAATGTCTATTTATCCATTAAATTCTCTTTCTGCATATAATAATTAATCATCTATGAAGTCAGCCTATTTACTTACGCTTGAGCGTGAAAATTATGAAGACAACTTACCAGAAACAAGCTTATGAGTTCGTTCGACAGCAAATATTGAATCTAGGTTTCAAACCAGGCGAATTCATAACTGACACACAAATCTCCGCAAAGTTAGGCATCAGCCGTACGCCGGTCAGGGAAGCATTTCACCGCCTTGAAAAGGAAGGGCTTTTGGTGAACGAGGTGAACCGCGGATGGCGAATTTATTACCTGTCCCTTTCTGACATTCATGAAATCTTTGATATCAAAGAAGCAGTCGAGGGCATGGTTGCGCGTCGGGCGGCTGAATGCCAGGACGAAGCTTTACGTGAGGATCTCAAGCGTGCCCTGGGTGAAATGACTGAAGCCGCACAAAGAGAAGATGCCGAGGCCTGGCTTCAAGCTGATATGCAACTACATAATGTACTTTTCAGAATGGCAGACAACGAGCGCGCCCGCCGGGTGGTAGAAAACTTAAACGACCAGTGGCATCGGGTACGGGTAGGATTTACAGCCTTACACGGGCGACTTGGGCGCTCGATCCAGGAGCACCAGGGGTTCGTTGAATGCGTACTAGCGGGGGATGGCGAGCAGGCCGAACACTTAATGCGTACTCATCTCAACCGTGTGCGGGATGAACTGGTGCACTTACTCGTGAACCTCGTCCTACCTTTTGTTGACGAGGGTGTTTAGGATTAAATTCAAATATAAATCTCACCCAGCGGAACTACACCTCCACGATCTTCTGCACCACCTCGCCGCTGGCCTTGCTCTTCAGGATCAGCTTGGTGCGGCCGTCTGGCATGATCTCCTCTTTGATCAAGTAATGCTCGGCGTCGTACTCGACTTGCTCTCCGCGTTGAGCCGCCCCCTTACCCCCGCGCCAGAGCTCCAGCTCGACCGGCTCCCACTTCTTGCTCTGCGCAGCCTTGTAGCAGGCGTCCATGATAGCGTTGACCACGTAGCCGTCGTAGAAGGTTTCCATCGGCTGCTTACCCGCGTCCAGGGAATCCAGCATATCCTGGAACATATGCACGTATCCCAGGGCGTTGACCTCATCGCCCACCGGGAACAGCCAACCGGTCTCGCCCTCCGCCTTTTCGGCCACATAGCCCTGCGAGCCGACTGCTGTAAACATCTCGAAGCCGGTGCGCAGCCAGTGGTTCAGCCAGATCGTACCCTGAGTGCCGGAAACCTCGTCGCGCAGGTCCATCCCGCCCCGGAAGGTCCAGGAGACCTCGAACTGCCCAATGGCGCCGTTCTCGTAGCGCACCAGCCCGATGGCGTGATCCTCGGCGTCGATGGGGTGCACCTGGGTATCCGCCCAACAGGTCACCTCCAAGGGGCGCACGCCCTTGCCGATGAAGTTGCGTGCAATCTCGATGCAATGGCAACCCATGTCCACGATCGCCCCGCCGCCCGACTGCTCCTTATCCCAGAACCAATCACTGTGCGGGCCGGGGTGCGTCTCGCGCGAGCGCGTCCATAAGACCTTCCCGAGCGCCCCGTTCTGAACGGAGGTGATGGCTTTGAGCGTCTTGGGGGTATAGACCAGGTCTTCCAGGTAGCCGTGGAAGACTCCCGCTCGCTCCACGGCCTCCAGCATCTGCCTGGCCTCCTGGGCGTTGCGCCCGAGAGGCTTGGTGCACAGCACCGCTTTGCCGGCCTCGGCAGCCATGCTGACGGCTTCTAGATGCAGGTTGTTCGGCAGACCCACCACCACAACATCCGTCTCCGGGTCGTTGATTGCCTCGCCCAGGTCCGCCGTCCACCTGGGGATGCCGTACTCGCCGGCAACCCTGCGGGCGTTGTCTCCAGAGCGCGAGTAGATCACGCCCACCCGGTCTCTGGCGCGGTAACCGTGCAGCGACATCGTGTAGAAGGTCCCGATCAAACCGCTGCCCAGCATGCTTATTTTTCTCATCATGGCCTCCAGGTAGATATTTGATTTACTTGTTGTAGGCAATTGGCATTATATTGGGGTGAGTGGGCCGTGTCAATGTGGGGGAGGGAGGTGGGAGAAGATCATGAATGGGACACGGATGATAATACCCATTTGTGCAATTCGTGGTTTCGAATTATTGCAATTCGTGTTAATTTCTTATTCCCTCAGCATGCTAATAAAATAATCTCCGCATTGAGAAATGCTCTCTATCCGTTTATAGAAATGAAATAAAATACCATGGGAGGAGTAATAAGCGCATATGTCAGGCCTCACACCACGCGAAAGAGTCAAGATTGCCCTCGAGCACCAGGAAGCAGACCGCGTGCCGGTTGCCCTAGGGGGCGGGCCTTACGGCGTGGTGGACGCGCTGTATTTCAA
>CAZAQS010000420.1:0-3361 GCA_964486825.1 uncultured Anaerolineaceae bacterium
GGTTCTAGTTCTTTGTTTATATGAGTAATGATTTTACCTGTTAGTGCAGAACCTCTTAGTAAATGAAGAAGCACACATGTATCTAATAAATAGTTCATCTAATTGATTGTAATAATTCATCGAGAACCTTGCCTGCTGCTCCCACGAATGGGCGCCCACTTATTGCTTCTTTTTCTCCCGGCGCTTCCCCTACCAGTAAGATGGAAGCGCTTGGGTTTCCCTCTCCAAATACAGGTGCATACCCCTTCTCGATCCGGTAATCATAATATGGGGACTCGGATAGGGATTGAACCTGTGTGGATAGATCCGCAAGTTGGGCTTCTCTTTTTTCATCATCCATCGAGTTTGCTCCCCATCTGAGATTTTACCTTTCTTGGTAGCTGTTATGTTGAATCAGCTGCCAGGTAAATTATAAATACAAACCGATAAGGATAAGCTTATCTTTATCATGTGGGGCAGTTCTCGTAATACCTCGATGTATTTCAACAAGCAATTCCAAAGACAGAAAAAATAAGGTATAGTAATTATGGATGATAGGAGGTAAATCATGAGCAATAATCTGAATCGAGAATTACCGGTTCCCCCCTATATTGAGTTGGATAAGGCAGGCACAGTTTGGAAAGTGCCCTACCAGGATAGAGCTGCTCAGGCGCGAGCCTGGGCAGAGACTTACCAGATTTCTCCTGCTAACCTGGACAGATTCCGATTGGCCCTGGTTCTAATTGATGTGCAAAACACATTTTGTATCCCAGGCTATGAGCTTTTCGTGGGTGGTCGATCGGGAACCGGAGCAGTGGATGACAACAAACGGTTGTGCCGGTTTATTTACCGTAACTTGCACTCTCTGACCAAGATTTACGCCACCATGGACACGCATTTCGTCATGCAGATTTTTCATTCCGTTTGGCTTGTAGATGAGAATGGAAACCACCCGCTGCCTTATACGCTTGTAACCCAGGACGATGTACGGACAGGGCGCTGGAAGTTCAATGCGGCCATCGGTGGAATGCTCGGAATCAGTCAAGAATACGGGCAACGCCACCTGGAACATTATGTCGGAGAGCTTGCAGAGCGCGAAAAGTTCGAGCTGACCATCTGGCCATATCACGCCATGTTGGGAGGCATCGGTCACGCCATTGTTCCCACGATCGAGGAAGCTATATTCTTTCATACACTGGCGCGTTACAGCCAGCCTGAATATGAAATCAAAGGGCGTAACCCGCATACCGAGCATTATTCGGCCTTGGGACCGGAAGTGCTCGAAGGGCCGGATGGGAAGACATTGGCAGTTAAAAACAAGCAGCTTGTTCAGATGGTCAGGGATTTCGACGCGGTAGTGATCGCAGGGCAGGCAAAGAGCCATTGCGTAGCCTGGACGGTATCCGACTTGCTGGGCGGCTTGAATGAGCATGACCCAGGCCTGGCGCGCAAAGTGTATTTATTGGAGGATTGTTCATCTCCGGTTGTTGTTCCCGGATCCGTTGACTACACCGAGGCTGCTGAGTCCGAGTACCAGCGGTTTGCAGAGGCTGGTATGCACCGTGTGCTTTCTACGCAACCCTTGGTGGAGTGGCCGGGGATAAGGACTTGATGGTTCCCGGTGAGAACCACATGAGAATATCAACCAGGCGAAGCAACAGCCCTCCAAAAGGGATTGACATCGAACGAAAAATCAGTATACTTCTATCATAATTCAGGGTGGTTTTCTACACCCGCACCCCTGCTATCCCACTGAAGAGGAGGTGATGCCTACTATGTTAGATAATAGTACCATACGAAGCGCTGCGGCATCCCTCCTCGTTATTCGATAAGGATGCCGCAGCGCAGCAGGGAGCCGTCCTCCGGGGCGGCTTTCTGTCTTTAAACACCTGTCTTATAACCCCCGCCGGCTGTCCATTTCCTCTCTGACTGTATGGTATAGCGTCTCGGCTTTGATCTCATTGAGGGAATAACAAGGCGCTTCCAGGTGTTCAGCCAGCGCCTGTGCCAGCCCCTGATCGAAGGCGGCATGCTCCATATTGATTACAACGCAGCGAATGTCATCCTCTGCGATTTGAGCTGCCAGGCGATGGGCCTCTGTTTGAGGGGGCAGGTTGGACAGGGATACATTTCCAGCTCCATCCGTCAACAGGATCACCAGCGGCAAAACGTCCGGATGAATGATGCGCTCCTTTTGCAGGACCTGGTGGGTTAACAACAAGCCTGCCGATAATGGCGTCTTACCCCCGACCGGAATATCCGACAAGGCTTTCTTTGCGAGCTGGATGGAGTTGGTGGGTGGCAATACCAGCGTGGCTCTATCCTTCTGGAACACAACCAGACCGACCCGGTCCCGGCGTTGATAGGCGTCCGTGAGCAGTGAGAGGATGGCCCCTTTGGTAGCGGACATCCTTTCCGCCACCGCCATCGACCAGGAGGCGTCAACAACAAAAAGTACCAGGTTGGCAGTTTTCTTTACCCGTATCTTCCGTTGAAAATCAACCGGGCGGATGTCGAAAGCGACCGGGCGGCGCTGCTCTTTCCTCCGGCGTTGGAAGGGCGCAGCAGCCCGCAGGGTAGCATCGAATGCCAGATCGTCTGTTTTCCCTGAGGCCGGTCGAGACATGATATAGCGCCCGCGTTTACGGTCCGTTCTTGTGCGGGAACGCCTGCCACTGTGACGGCGGCTGAGCCTGTCTAAAGTTGTATCTAATCTGCGGGGGTTGAAGGTCGGCCCAACTTGTACTTTTTCCCCCCCATCCCACCAATTAGCGTTGCCGGAGTCAAATATCTTCTGGGAGGCCGGTTCACCCGGTTCCAGGTTGGTGTCTTCTTCACGGATTTCCTGGCTTACGCCTTTTTTTTTTCGGTGGTTTCTTTTTCTTCCGGTTCAGGCTCGTCGGTGTCAGCTGTCGAGCCTTGCAGCTCCGAGATGCGGTCTTGCAACTCTTCCGGAGTGATCTCAACCTGGTGGAATGGGCCGTGCTTGATGCGATGGGGTAGAGCCAGCTCTGCAGCCAGGGCGATGTCACGATCGTTGATCTTCGTGCGCCCTTCGAAAGCGGCATGCGCCCGGGCTGTTTTCAGGATCACGAGATCTGCCCGGTGCCCGTCCACGTTCAGAGAGGCCGTCAAAGCCGCGATCGAGAGCATGTCGCGCCGGCTATAGCCGACCTGGTCTACCAGCAGGCGGGCTTTTTCGATCTGTTTGGAAATTTCAGTTTCCCTGGGCAACCATTCTTCTCGGAACCCTACCGGGTCTCCCTCGAACCCCAGGTTGCGCTCCATTATTGTGACCCGGTCCCGTGCATCACGGATGCCGTGGATCTCGACCGAAAGGGCAAAGCGGTCGGTGAGCTGGGGACGCAGGTCGCCTTCCTCC
>CAZAQS010000421.1:0-3355 GCA_964486825.1 uncultured Anaerolineaceae bacterium
GGGAAGCGCCGTTCATGGCGGGGCGGGGATTGGGGAGAGTTTTTACGCCGCATCGCGGATCAAGGATGGTAGCCCATCCAGTTGGGAGCACGAATGGACTGCCCTTGGGGACAGGGTTCGAGCGCGAGGCGAAGTAGCCTTGCACTCCGGGAATCTCGTCAGCGGTCGGGAGGCTCTCCTGCGAGCGGCAGTTTACTATCGCACGGTTCTGGGATCCAGGCTGCCGACCGAACCAAGATTCAAGCTAACGGTGGCCCAGATGCGCGAGTGTTTCCAGATGGGCAGCGCCCTGCTCGAGCCACCGGTTGAGCGGATTGAAATCCCATTTCAGGGCGCCGTTTTGCCGGGCTACTTCCAAAAAGCTGCTGCGGACGATCTGCCACGTAAGACTTTGTTGATGATCGGCGGCGGGGAGACTTTTACCGAAGACCTGTACTATTTCATCGCCCCAGCAGCACTCAAACGTGGTTACAACTTTATGACTGTCGACCTGCCTGGTCAGGGTGACCTGCCTTTTCATGGCGTGTACTTTCGGCCCGATTACGAGACCCCGATGAAGTTTGTGATCGACTACGCCCTCTCCCGTCCGGATGTGGACCCCGAGCGATTAGCTGTATACGGGATCAGCGCTGGGGGGTATATGGCGCCGCGCGCGGCCGCCCACGAGCGGCGAATCAAAGCTTGCGTGGCAAACAGCATGATCTATGACATGTACAGTGTTATCAGCAAGACCCCCATCCCAAAGATCAGGGGATTAGTCAAGCTGTTATTGCAATGGAAGGCGCCCTTTCAGCTGAATATGGTCAAGCAGATCGCCTGGCGCTGGGGACTGGAACTGGATGATTTTTCCGGTCTGGTTGCGAAGAACCACAATCTGGTCTTCGATCCGGCCGAGATCACCTGCCCGACCTTAATATTGATTGGGGAAGGTGAATACCAGAACCCCGAGATCCGCCGCCAGCAGCATCATGCAATATCTGCTTTGCCTAACCCAAATAAGGAACTCATCATCGCGCCCATGAACGAGGGGGCTGCTCATCATTGCATGGGTGAGAACCTGGGGTTGATGAGCGCCCTCGTCTTTGATTGGCTGGACAGTGTGTTTGCTTAGAAGCAATGGCCTTTTGTGCTATGCCCATGATTATCTCCCCCTTAAAACAGAATTCCCCCGGATCAATTCCAGGGAATTCTCTTGCTTGCTTAATATACCTATATTCTGTGCCCCCAAGGGGATTCGAACCCCTGTTTCGGCCTTGAGAGGGCCGCGTCCTGGGCCCCTAGACGATGGGGGCAGTTAAGCGGGAACATTCTACCACCTCCGCCCTACTTCGTCAACAAATTGTGATGAAAAATGCACTTCAGAAGTCAGGATCGTGCGATTGAATTTTCCTTCCAACTTGAAGGGAAGTCATCATTGGGAAACAGGCTGTTTCAAACCAGCCATTTATATGGCAAATGCAGCCTGGACCCTGGCGATTTTATCCAGTGGGTAATCAGACTGTTCTGGCGCAATGCCGGCCGAGACTACTCGTAGCAAACGGTGCATTTCTTCGCCCTTGTCGATGAAGACGTGCAGGAATCCATCGGGCTCAGCTAACCGCAGCGCTCTTATAATTGCTTCTCGTGCTGCTCCAAGATCTCCCAAAACGTACCAAGTCAGGGCACGCAGGCAGAGGATATCGATAACACTTCCTATCCGGTTTCCAGTTTCCGCAGCATAAAGGAGCCGGTCGAGCAGGCCAATGACATCCTCCTTACAAAAGCCGTCCGAGTTTTCCTTGCGGCTGGCAATCGCAACAAGAACCAAAGCAATATATTCAGTCTCCTTGGGGAATGGCAGATCCTGATCTTTGAGGCTCAGTCCGCTACTTTCCGACCAGCGGACAGCAGCCCGTATGTCGCCCTGAGCAAGCCGGATACGTGCCTCTACGGCAGACTGGTGCGCCACTAACCCGGGAAGGAACTTGCGTTGTCGTGCAAGTTGCTTTAATTCTTCCAGGGCTGCCAGCGCCCCTGCATCATCGCCTCGTACCTGCCGTAAGCGCGCCATGGTAGCGTATCCAAAAATAATCAAATCCGCGTCTGCAGTCAGATTGCCACGCACCAGCTCGATTCCCTGGAGCAGGTGTTGTTCTGCAGCATCCAGGTCGTTCCATTCATACAGCAGGTTTCCCAGGCCAAAGTAATAAGCGAGGCCAAAGTAGTAAGCGGCGCTCCCGGCCAAACTTTGCAGCCCACCTGGCGCCACTTCCAAAACTTTCCGGTAGGTCTGTGCTGCCTGGTGGAGTCGCCCCTGGGTAGCCCTGAGCCGGGCCAGGTTGGTAATGCTTCGCAGGAGGGTGAATAAGTTACCTGAGTCGCGCGCCGCTAGATAGGTTGCTACTGCCTGTTCCTCCCGGGTGGGTCCAACATCCCCATCCAGCAAAAAAGCGCTGGCAGAATGGACCAGGGGAGAAGCTCGCCAGTAGCTTTCTGATTCTGGCAGCAGCTCCAAAGACCGTTTGGCATGCGCAATACACTCTTCCAGATTGCCATAGATTCGTGCCAGGTTGGCTCGCATGATCGCCAATCTACCCCGGATAATGTTCTGACCGTTTGTTTTACCGCTGTCCTGTAAATCCAAATATCGTTCACAATCCTGGAGTCGCGCTTCGGAAGCATCTAATTGATTGGTAAACATTAACCCAGCAGAATGGATGATGCACAGGTTTGGAGAGTTTAGCATCAATTCATTGGGGAGGCCCTCCAGCCAGCTAAGCGCTGTCTGGATTTGCCCGCTGACAATGGTCAGTGGGGCAATCTTCTCGATGATGCGCGACGCCAGTGTGAAATTTTTGGCCGCCAGGGCATGTTGGACGGCTTCCGCCATCAGGTTAGCTTGCTCAAACCACTGTGCGGCCTTGCGGTGAAGCTCGGTGATCAGGCCAGGCTGAGTTATCTGATGTCGAAGATGTCCAACGGCATACTGGCGGATTAATTCATGCAGATCGTAGCGGTCCTCCCGGTTGTTATAGCGTATTAAGGACTTTTTTACCATGGAGGAGAGCATTAATAAGTTGACGCCAGCAACGGATTGCGCAGCCTGTCGGGTAAAGCCGCCAGAAAACACGGAGAGTTTCATCAGAGCCAGGCGCTCGTCCGGGGTCAGGAGCCTCCATGAATGATCGAAAACCATTTTCATGGAGCGATGTCGCTCGGGGATATCGCGCAGGCTTGTCTCGAGCAAATCTATACTACGTTCCAATTCATGCGCAATTTCGTTAATGGACATGACTCGCACCCAGGAGGCTGCCAGCTCAATTGCCAGCGGCAGCCCATCCACAGCTTTGCAAATGCGGACCAGGGCGGCTGCCTC
>CAZAQS010000422.1:0-3353 GCA_964486825.1 uncultured Anaerolineaceae bacterium
TTGGCTGCGATAGCTGCCATAGCCCGGATACCGGAAACCGAGCTCCTGAGCTCGCTGGCCGCTTCGGGCACAATGTGCACCTGGAATCAGGGGGAACGGTTGCCTTCGATGAGAACTATATAATGGAATCGATCCTCAGGCCTGGGGCAAAGATTGCCGCCGGGTACGATCCCATTATGCCCACCTATCAAGGGCAGATCACAGAGATCGAGCTTGCCCAGCTAGTCTCGTATATCAAATCATTGAGCGAGCCTGTCGTCGTTGCCGGAAGCATCGAATCGATCGACGGCGAAGGCAGCCGCCAGGAAGGTCAATAAACTTATGAGTGCCATTGCACTTGAAAGACTACACGAAAATTATTTGAATGCCAGCTATACTGCCAGGTCTTGGCTGCTGACCACAGACCATAAGCGCATCGGTGTCTTGTATATGATCTCGATCACCCTGTTTTTTTTCATCGGCGGCGCTTCAGCGGTCCTGTTCAGGCTCGAGCTGTTAACTCCCGCCGGAGACCTGGTCCAATCGGATATCTACAACCGGCTATTCACCATGCACGGCGTGATCATGGTGTGGTTCTTCCTAATCCCCTCCATACCGAATGTCCTTGGCAATTTCCTGATACCGATTATGATCGGAGCGAGGGATATGGCCTTCCCACGATTAAACCTCGCCAGCTGGTACTTCTATATGGTCGGGGGCGCGATTACCTTCGGAGCATTACTTATTGGAGGCGTGGATACGGGGTGGACTTTTTACCCGCCCTATTCGTCCAGAGTAACCTTTACCGCCGTCGGGTTGGTGGTGCTCGGTATCTTCATCGCTGGCTTCTCATCCATCGCTACCGGGATCAATATCATCGTTACCGTGCACAAATTACGTGCGCCTGGGATGCTCTGGTCGCGCTTACCGCTCTTTGTCTGGTCCCATTACGCCACCAGCCTGATCCTGGTCCTGGCAACACCCGTTTTGGCGATCACCCTGCTGCTGATCGTTGCTGAGCGGGCCTTGGGGTTGGGTATCTTTGATCCTGCTCGCGGTGGTGACCCGGTCCTTTTCCAACACTTCTTCTGGTTCTATTCTCATCCCGCTGTCTATATCATGATCTTACCCGGCATGGGGGTAGTGAGCGAGGTCGTAGCTGCGTTCAGCCGGCGGCGCATCTTTGGCTACACCTTTGTTGCCCTGGCCAGCCTAGGGATCGCAGTGATCGGCTTCCTGGTGTGGGGCCACCATATCTTTGTGGCCGGCCAGTCTGTTTATGCAGCCACAGTCTTTTCAGGATTGAGTTTTTTAGTCGCCATCCCTTCCGCCATTAAGGTCTTCAACTGGACGGCTACGCTATATAAAGGCTCCATCTCCTTTGACACCCCAATGCTCTACGCGCTCGGTTTCATAGGGCTCTTCACCATTGGCGGCCTCACTGGCCTGTTTGTAGCATCATTAGCTGTGGATGTACACGTTCACGATACCTATTTTGTAGTGGCTCATTTCCATTACATCATGGTAGGCGCCTCTGTAATGGCCTATCTCGGGGGCATCCACTATTGGTGGCCGAAAATTAGTGGTCGTATGTATCCTGAATGGTGGGGAAGGGTCTCGGCGGCCCTGATCTTCTTCGGTTTCAATCTGACTTTCTTTCCCCAATTCGTTGTGGGTTACCTGGGTATGCCACGCCGCTATCATGCCTATCCGGATGAGTTCCAGGTGCTGAACGTGCTTTCCACTGCCGGCGCTTCCATTCTCGCAGTTGGGTACGTGCTACCTCTGTTCTACCTGCTGTGGTCCATGCGCAATGCCCCAACAGCCGGTCCCAACCCCTTTGGGGCGAGCGGGCTCGAATGGACCATCGATTCACCACCCCCGGTTGAAAACTTCGAACAAATCCCGCAAGTAACAGAGGAAGCTTATACCTTCGCGCCCGAATCAAGTGAGGAAGATGACTCAACTCGACCAACCTAAGTCCATTACTCACCCGGTTGAGCGCCAAGTCGAGCACGAGATGGAGATGAATTTGCTCGGCATGTGGATCTTCCTCATCGGTGAGGTCCTGTTTTTCGGAGCTCTTTTCACCGCCTATATGGTGTACCGTTATTACTATCCGGACACATTTGCAGTAGCCAGCCGTTCGCTGGATGTGGTATTGGGCACGATCAACACCTTCCTCCTGCTCACCAGCAGCCTTACGATGGCTCTAGCAGTGAATGCGGCTCAAATAGGCAAACGCAAACTGTTGGTGATATTCCTGCTGCTTACTGTGCTGCTCGGCCTGGCATTTGTAGGCATTAAAGGCTACGAATACCTGCACAAGATAGAGGAGGGATTATTCCCTGGAGCGGGCTTTCTATACCCTGGTGAGAATCCCAATCAAGCGCGCCTATTCTATAGTCTGTACTTTATCATGACTGGGCTACATGCCATTCATATGGTGCTGGGTATGGGAATGTTGCTCCTTTTGGCGATCCTGGCATGGTTTGGAGTATTCAATACGACCAACTACGCTCCCATCGAGCTGACCGGTTTATTCTGGCATTTTGTCGACCTGGTCTGGATCTTTCTGTTCCCGCTACTATATTTGATCGATAGAGTTTGACATTCCCATGGAAAGACATATCATCCCACGCAAAACATATTTTTTCGTCTACCTATCATTACTCCTCCTCCTTGTAGCTACCGTGGGTGTGGCTTATGTAGAGTTTGGGACCTTCAACCTGGTCTTGGCCTTGTTGATTGCCTTTATAAAAGCAGCCTTGGTGGTTCTGTTCTTCATGCACGTGCTCTATAGCAGCCAGCTCACGAAGGTATTTGTCCTTACTGGTATCCTCTTCCTGATCCTTTTAGCTGGCTTGACCATGGCTGATTATTTAACCCGCACTTGGGGCTTCTTTATCCTACCTCAATGATAGGTACTGCTAAAGACCCAACCAGGAGAAACATGCAAAAACGATAATGTATTTATTACGAACGAAGACACTATCCAACAAATTCTTGATCTCCAGGCAAGCGTGGGCACCGAAACCATTCCGAACGGTCCCATCCGAAGAGGGCCTGGAGATGCCGAACACAACCTACCTTACTCCTGGCATTTGGACCCCGAAGAAACTGTGTTAACAGAATTTACTGATGAGATATGCGATGGGGCTCCCACCTATATAAACGAGCGCATCGATGAATTTGTGGATCAGCTTTATTGTCCAGGTGACGCTCGCCTGGTGGAGGTGCTGGACTTACGCTAAAGCAACAAGAATATAACCTGGGGGATTAACGTGGTGAAGATTGTAATGTAAAATAAACCGGTAATTAGGAGTAAAATCCTAAAAGGACGTAAACAGTACCCAGGCTTTTCAATGACGGCG
>CAZAQS010000423.1:0-3349 GCA_964486825.1 uncultured Anaerolineaceae bacterium
CTCCTTGTCCGACGAAACAATTCTTGTTAATTAATTCAGGGAAAATTCCGCTGTGATCGGTTTTCCGCGGTTTTGAGTAATATCCGGAAGCAAAGTAGACTCCCAGGCTTTTTGTAAGCGAATGTAGATCCAAAATAAAGCATTTTTCCACCCTCTACGATAGAATACATTTTACCGCGAAAAGGCGGTTTAGTCTTCCAGGCGAGATAGCATTTCGCTTGTACAGGTAACGCTACGACCGGAGAAACACAACCCGAGCAAAGTTTGGAGATGGGATGCCAAGACAGCCAGTCGTTATTATAACTGGAGCCTCATCCGGGATCGGTGAGGCCTCTGTTAGAACATTTGTGGATGCCGGTTATCGTGTCATTGCAACTGCCAGGCGGATGGACCGGCTTCTGTCTTTAGCCCAGGCAGCCAACCAGGATTTCGAGCGGGTATTTCCCGTGCAGGCCGATGTCTGCGAGATCGAGGATATCGAAAGGTTGGTAAGCACAAGCCTGGACCATTTTGGCCAGATTGACGTGCTTATAAACAATGCTGGGATTGGACGCTTCGGTTGGTTGGAGGCTTTGTCCATAGAAGATATCGAGAACCAGATCCGGACGAATCTAATGGGCATGATCTACTTGTCGCGAGCTGTCCTTCCGCATATGATCGAGAGGCGTGCCGGAACCATCATTAATATGGCCTCCATTGCCAGTTTCGTGGGTACCCCCACTTATACGCTATACAGCGCCAGTAAACATGCTGTGAGGGGTTTTACGGAGGCTTTAAGGCGGGAAGTAAGCATATATGGAATCAGGGTTTGTGGGATTTACCCTGGGCCTGTTATCACGGAATTTACGAGAAATGCCAGGTTGGTCAGGAAGACAGGCTTGACTACGCCTGCCTCCCTGCGCTTAAGCTCAGAAGTAGTAGCCAGGTCCCTTCTGGGGCTTACAAGACACCCGCGCCGCACCCTTATCATGCCCTGGCAAATGTATCTTGCCATTTGGATGAACACCCTGCTGCCGGGCGTGTTCGATTGGATAATTGAACGGCGTTTTGTTCGTAAGGAACGCGATACAGGCACCGGATAAGGACTTTAAACCGGTTCAAAGCGAGCTGTAAAATGCCGCAACAGCTTGGGAGTGTAGGAAAATTTGTAGCCCTTGATACAATCCCTGCGCTCCTTAATTCTAGCCAATGTTTTGCCTACATAATCCAAATGGCTTTGTGTGTAAACACGCCGAGGAATCGCCAGGCGCACCAGCTCAAGACTGGGATAAGTCATCTCACCGGTATCCGGGTTGTGGTGGGAAAACATTACCGAACCAATTTCCACGCTACGTATGCCGCCTTCGCGATACAGCTCCACTGCCAGAGCCTGACCGGGGAACTCTGCTGGCGGGATATGTGGGAAAAGCCGACCTGCATCAACGTAAACTGCATGGCCCCCAGGTGGTTCGACGATTGGAATTCCCATCTCCAATAAGCTTTCGGCCAGGTACTTGATTTGCCCAGTCCGGTAGGCCAGGTAGCTTTCATCCAGCCCTTCGCGCAGGCCTGTAGCAATCGCGTCAAGATCCCTACCCGCCAATCCCCCATAAGTTGGGAAACCCTCTTTGAGGATCAACTCATTTGACGCCTGCTGGTAAAGGTGTTCATCGTTCATCGCCAGGAAACCACCGATATTAACAAGAGCATCCTTCTTGGCGCTCATTGTGGCTCCATCCGCCAGGGAAAATATTTCTCTGGCTATCTCCAGTATGCTCTTTCCGGCGTAGCCGGGCTCTCGTTGCTTGATGAAGTATGAATTTTCGGCAAATCGACAAGCATCGATGAAGAAAGGAATGCCGTACGAGTGGTAGATCTTCGATACTTCGCGCAGGTTCTCAAGGGAGACTGGCTGGCCTCCACCTGCGTTATTGGTAATCGTAATCATTCCGAAGGGGATATTCTTTACCCCAACCTGGTCAATAAACTCATTCAGCTTGGCGAGATCCATATTGCCTTTGAAGAGGTGGCGGTTGGAAGGGTCGGAGGCCTCGTCTATGACAAGGTTGGTGGGTATTCCACCGCGTGCAAGGATATTCCCCTCTGTGGTATCAAAGTGCATATTGGAGGGTATGTAACTGCCTTTATTCACGTAAAGTGTACTGAGGATATTTTCGGCAGCCCGGCCCTGGTGGGTTGGGACAAAAAAGCGGAAGCCAAAGATTTCATCCATGACTTCCGCTAAACGGTAGAACGATCTTGCACCTGCGTAAGATTCGTCTCCCTCCATTATCGCCGCCCACTGGGACTGGCTCATGGCGCCTGTGCCCGAATCTGTTAGTAGATCTATAAAGACATCTTCCGCCCTCAAGCTAAACAGGTTGTAACCAGCTTTGCGCAAAGCAGCCTCGCGTGCCTGGCTATCGATCAAATGGATGGGTTCTACCATCTTGATCCGGAACGGCTCGGGAAGATAATCGGGCATATTGGCCTCCTGATGATATTTCTCCAAGTGTAGCATGTTTTAACTGGAATAAAAAAGCTTTCCTGGCGCTGACCTCTTTCGTGTGGTATGCCAAGAGTATAATACTGATATGCTATCCCAGCAGGTGCGCCGGGGTCTCGGCATGCTGTTTCTGATTTGTGGGCTGATCCTGTTGGCCTGGGGGGCCTGGCCAGCGGGGAGTACGAGTAAGGAGTTAACCCTCTTTCCCCAGGAAATGCAGCTTCTTGAAGCGGGCAACGGTTACAGCCAGATATCGGAAGTGGCTGGTGTACCTGCGGTACTGGAAGTACGCAACCTGACCCTCGAAGCGCCTGTTCTCCTTCGAATTGGAGAACAAGGACTGGTCAGGTTGTCATTTGTCCCTCGACCTGTCATGCCTGAGCTTGCTGATTCCGGGGAACTGAAGGATATATTTGACACTCACCAGGTTACCGTGGAAGCACGTCTGGAAGTCGGAGGATTGGAGGTGACGCCACAGGGAACACTGGCGCGGTCCCTTGTCCCTGCACAACCAGTTACTTTTGAGTGGATTATATTCCCACACCAGCCAGAGGCATATGAGGGAACAGTATGGTTCTACCTGCGGTTCTTGCCGAAAGATGGAAGTCCGGGAACCAGCCGGCCAGTCTCTGCTCAACAGCTGGTGATACGTCCAACTTCTTTTTTTGGTCTGGCTGGGTCTCATGCTCGCATGGCAGGCGGAATGGGCGCACTGATTGGCCTGATGCTTGCCGTTGAATGGTTAGCGCCATGGAACCGCCGGCTTACTTAATTTGATATTACTCTCTATAGATCAATACTACAGGAAAATCTTATGCTTTCGATCGTAACCCTCACCCTTGGACCAGTACAAACCAATGTCTA
>CAZAQS010000424.1:0-3341 GCA_964486825.1 uncultured Anaerolineaceae bacterium
TGATTGTTGGATTGGCATACCAGTTATTGCTGATAAATATATTGTTGCGGCGGTTTAATCGGGTGATAGCGCCTTAAAGATTTCCGCACCACTTCATCACCAAAGCTCACTCGGCTCAACTGGCGCAAAGTCGTTATTTCATTCGCCTGTTTTTAGCGATGTTATTATGATATATGCTATAATATATCGATATAATCCAAATTATCACCCTCTGTTCACACCGGAGATAACCGGATATTGAGCCAGGCTGGTTAGACGAGAAATCTGCCCCTGGTAAACCTTTGCGCCATCACCACTTATGGTGATGGCGCCTCAGGATGCTTCTATGTCCAGAATGGTCATGGTTCGATACACATTATGATCAAGGAGAATAAAATGAGGATAACAGGTTCGAAACTCATCCGTTGGGCTGGTTTACCCGCTATGGTGGCAGGGATCATTTTCGCGGCCATTCAGCCGATCCATCCACCTGACGTTCTTGCGTCAGTCACCACCAGTGCTTGGGCAATAATCATTTCCTTGAAGTGGTTTATGGTCCTGCTTTTCCTGATTGGCATTACTGGGATATACGCCCGGCAAGTGGAACAGGCCGGTTGGTTGGGTCTGGTCGGCTTTCTCATGTTAATCCTCTCGTGGTGGCTCCAGACGGCCTATGTCTTCACCGAACTCTTTATCTTGCCGGTGATGGCGACCGCGGCTCCTGGGTTTGTAGACAGCTTCCTGGGGATCATCAACGGGTCCCCAGGCGAGCTGAACATTGGAGCACTCCCGGCAGTTTATAGCCTGATAGGGATCCTATATATGCTTGGCAACTTTTTGTTTGGCATTGCGACGTTCCGGGCCGGCATCTTACCGCGCTGGGCAGCCGTCCTGCTTGCCGTCGGGGCCGCAGTGACACCCCTGGCAGCGCTGCTCCCACTTGCGCTCCAGCGGTATGCGGCCATACCGGTGGGGTTAGCAATAGCCTGGCTGGGATATGCGCTCTTGACCGAACGGCGAGAGAAGGTCTCGCAGCCCTTACCTGACCAGGAAAGCCCCCAAATCCACCAAACCGGAGCCGATTAAGTTCGTAAGAGATTACTTGGAGGAGATAAGCAGCCAAACACCCGCTTGTCTCGTTGCGTACATGATCAGCAGACCACACGAATGGTAGGAGAGCAACATATGAACGCCAACCGGCAGGCTTCGGCAGTTATCCCCTCACCCAGAAAAACCGCAATTGCAGTGGGCATGCTCTACCTCATCACCCACGTCACTTCGATCGTTGCGGGCGTCCTGTATGGTCGTATTCTGAACGATCCCGCTTACATAATCGAATCCGGCCCCGACACGCAGGTACTGGTTGCCGCGTTCTTAGAGGTCATCCTTGTAATTGCCATCGTTGGCACCGGAGCTGTACTGTATCCTTTCCTCAAGCGGCAGAATGAGGGTGTGGCTCTCAGCTACTTGTGTTTGCGAACGTTCGAAGCCGTCATAATCACCGCCGGCATCATCGCCCTCCTGGTGATTGTGACACTGCGCCAGCAACTGGCGGGGACTGCCGGAGTTGATCAGGCCACCCTTGTCCCCCTCGGCCAGAGCCTGGTGTCATTCCACAACTGGACCCACATGTTCGGAACCAACTTTATCTATGGAACACACACCGTGCTGCTGGCGTACCTGCTGTACACGTCCCGCCTGGTGCCCCGCTTCATCCCCGTGTTGTGCCTGGTCGGCGGCCCGGCGGTCTTCATAATCGGGACAGCCAAGATGTTCGGCATTATCCCCGAGCCCTCGGTGTGGGCGCTCATCGCCGCAGTACCCGCCTTCGCCTGGGAGCTGTCCCTGGCCATCCGGCTCATCGTGAAGGGGTTCAATCCGTTTGCAGCCGCTTCACGATGAGCCGTCAACGAGCGCTTGAGCGCTGCATGATCATACAATTGCAGGATGTGTGGCAGCACAGTCGCCGCACATCCTGCAAATTAATTTTCGGATGAAAACGGTTGATTGAGGAGGATACGAAGATGAAAGCGATTGTCGCCACAAAATTTGGTGCGCCAGAAGTTCTGAAATTATCCGAGGTTGAAAAACCCACTCCGAAAGACAACGAACTGTTGATTAAAGTGCATGCAACCACCGTCACCGCCGGGGACATCAGAATGAGAAGTCTTAACGTCCCGCCCCTGTTCTGGCTTCCCGCTCGCCTCACGTTGGGCTTCACAAAACCAAAACATCCAATCTACGGAATGGAACTCGCCGGTGAAGTGGAAGCCATTGGAAAAGATGTAACCCGGTTCAAGGTAGGCGACCCCGTGTTTGCATCGACCCTGGCCGAAAATTTTGGCGCCCACGCTGAGTATAAATGCCTGCGCGAAGACGGGATGGTGTTGATTAAACCGCAGAATATGACCTTTGAGGAAGCTGCCGCCGTTCCGATTGGAGGACCCACCGCACTGCGCCTGCTTCGAAAAGGAAATATCCAGCGCGGGCAAAAAGTCCTGATCTACGGCGCTTCTGGAAGTGTGGGCACGTATGCGGTCCAGCTTGCCAGGCACTATGGGGCAGAAGTGACCGCGGTTTGCAGTACAGCCAATCTATTATTGGTGAAATCTCTGGGGGCTGACCGGGTTATTGATTATACAAAAGAAGATTTTTCAAACAGCGGTGCGCTTTATGAGGTTGTCTTTGATACGGTTGGAAAATGCCCGAAATCAAAGCGGTCGAAAGCCCTCAGGCCGAAGGGGACCTACGTAACGGTTGCAAAGCTCAACACGAAACAAAGCCCAGAAGAATTGACCTTCATCAAGGGGCTGATCGAGGCGGGCAATATCAAAGCGGTCATCGATCGCTTCTATACGCTCGAGCAAATGGTCGAGGCGCACCGGTATGTCGAGGCTGGACATAAAAAGGGGAATGTCGTCATTACTTTGGGAAAGAATAAGATAACCTGAGTTGCGTTTTTTTACCGAATAGACGGTCATGTGGCGATCGCCCCTTGCAACCAGCACATATGGCAGTCGGATATGGGCCTACAGATTTTGGCGAAGATATTGCTTCGGATGAATCAATTAAAATTAGATCGCTATGACACGTCCCTTTAAACCAACAGCCGCTGATGTCCTCGCCGCGACCGGCAAGAGCGTCCCGGATGTGATCGCGCCCGGCTTGATGGTGCTGTTTTGCGGGATCAACCCGGGCTTGTACACCGCGGCCATCGGCCATCATTTCGGCCGGCCAGGGAACCGTTTCTGGCCAACCTTATATCGGGCCGGCTTTACCGGCCGGCTGCTCTCGCCCTTCGAAGAGCGCCAGCTTTTGCAGCATGGCTATGGCATTACCAACATCGTCAACCGGGCGACCGC
>CAZAQS010000425.1:0-3329 GCA_964486825.1 uncultured Anaerolineaceae bacterium
TTACGGACCTGGCTGTCATCTGGATCAATACCGCCGGTCAAGTGGTCGACATTTGCCTGGCTCGCAGGTGGCGACCAGCTTATGTCCCTAAAAGCGCTGCCCGATATATCTTAGAATTGAATCCAAGCAGATTACAAGATTTTCGTATTGGAGATCGGGTGCGCTTTGAAGATCACCTTGCTTAGTAAATTTCCCGCCATTGTATTGCTTGTGCTAGGGTTGTTTACCCTGACTGGATACGTTCGGGCACAGGAAGGACAACCAGTTTACCCGGTCTATGTCGTCCAACCGGGAGATAACCTGTCCGCGGTAGCCTCGCGTTTTGGTGTATTGTTATCCGATCTGGCCGCGGTTAATGGAATCACAAATATCAACATGGTCAACGCGGGAGATGAGCTGAAAATCCCTGGTCTCCAGGGGATCCAGGGAAGGCTGGTGACAGAACGAGTAGATTATGGGGAAACGTTACGCAGCCTCAGCCGGCGATACTATGTGCCGGTGGAGACCCTGGCCTATTTAAACCATATCACCAGTCCCATTGAGCTGTTTGCTGGCTCAAACCTGGTTATCCTCGAGAAGGAGCTTCCAGAGCAACCCGGACAACGCGTCTCATTGAAGCCGGGCCAATCTTTGCTCGAGCTTGCGATCCTTTACGAGACAAGCTCATGGACTCTGGCAAATTTGAATTATTTGCCTGGAACAGGACGTGCATTGCCGGGTGATGTATTACTAATAGCAGGTGCTGGTTCTCAGGGTCCTGGATCTCTACCTGGTGAGATCACCCAGGTCCAGGTAACGCCCCTGCCGTTTGTACAAGGCAAAGCAAGCGTTATCAAGCTGCAAGCAGATCAGCCATTATCAATCCAAGGTCAGTTGATGGATCGTTCGTTGAGTTTTTTCCTCCAGGAAGATGGCAGCTATGTAGCCATTCAAGGTGTACATGCGATGCTGCCTCCGGGCGCCTACCCGTTGACATTGGCTGGACAGTTGGAAGACGGAACTCCGTTTGGATTTTCTCAGCTCGTTCAAGTCAATGATGGCGGATATATTTATGAGGAAATTCCGGGTGTCGATCCTGTCACGCTGGACCCGTCTGTTAATAAGCCCGAAGACGAGCAATGGAAGGCCTTGACAGAACCCATTACCAGCCAGCGACTCTGGGAAGGTCCTTTCCAGTTTCCTTCCCCTTCCCATTTTTATGATTGCTGGCCTTCAACCTTTGGACGGCGGCGGAGCTACAATCAGAGCGGCTACAATTATTTCCACACCGGATTAGACGTATGTGGGCAGGTAGGTACGGAAATCTACGCTCCAGCAGTAGGAGAGGTCGTTTTTACGGGAGAACTAACTGTGCGCGGCAATGCCATCATGGTCAACCATGGATGGGGAGTGTATAGTGGTTTTATGCATCTTTCTGAGATATTGGTAAAGATTGGAGATTGGGTAGAGCCAGGACAGCTCATCGGCAAAGTAGGAGATACTGGCAGAGTTACTGGTCCACACCTGCATTGGGAGATTTGGGCTGGGGGCGTTCAGGTCGATCCACTGGACTGGTTAGCGCAGGAATATCCTTAACGCTCACAATTCGTCCTGTGGAGCATCCGTATTATCGCTGTCGAAGGCCTCGTTTTCGAGCTCTCCCGAATAATAATCATCCAATAAGGCGTTAGCCTGATCTAATTCTCCTTCCGGCACTAAGATCTGAGCCTTCCCTAACCTGCCCACCCCCAAGCCATATGCTCTTCCAGCACCTTCTTGCGAAATCCATACCTTGATGCCTTGTGCTTCAAGCATTCCGCGCAGGATCTCTGCTTGAAGCTCACCTGCAACCTCGGCAACCACTTCCCATCGCTCTTCAGACATTGCGAATTCTCCTTTCTCATAGAGTATAATATTACCCGGCGCAAAATGCAAAACTTCATTCTGCAGCTTGTGCCTGGATCCTCCAAACCTGTCTTGCCAATTTCCAGGCTCTCTGGGAATGACTTTGATGGAAACCTCCACAGGTTATTCCGAAGAACCAATTACCATTGGCATTGGACTCAAGAGGGTTCAGTGCAAAGGGGGGCGGTTTTACCTGTGAGTATTTACAGGCGTGCTGCTCCGAAAAATAATATTCGAGGCATCGTATGGTTTTGGCTCAGTTTTCCCTGCGTGAGGATTATTGGAATTCGTTTGAACTCCAAGATGAGGATATTGAATTTCTTTATAATTATTTGCTCGATAAAGAAACGCCTCTCACTTCACGTGAATTAATATCCGCTCTCGTCGAAGAGCGAATACGACGAGAAAAAATTGAAATAGAACGACAACGCAGCTCAAAAGGGGATATCTATTTCCCTAAAGAAAGCTACACCGTTGGACATAACCTTGTTTTTCCGGCCTTCGATTGGCGAGGTGCGAAGGTAATCAGCACTCGAGAAGGTCGAAACCCCGACCTGGGCGGATTCGAGGTGATCAAGGTTAGGTTTGAGGATGGAGAAGAGAAGGAGTTTGCCTCTGGATTGGAAGAGCATTTGCTTAACCAACCACCGGATCTAACCCAGGATGATGATTCGCTCAACTTGCAGTCCGTCCTGGATGACTACGAAGAGGTGCTCCTAAGCCGTATTGAGGAAGACCTATCAACGAATCCCAACTTCGTCCGAATTGCAGGCCGCTGGTTCCCACGAGCCCTGGTGGTCGATGTACATGCAGGCCATTTGAATCTTGCGGAAGCTGTACTGGATATGGCAGGTGGTGGGCCGCTCCCTACGGTGGAATTATTGAAGCAGATCGAGCTTCCTACGGATGTCAACCCCAGGCTGGTGGAATTCTCGCTCGACCTGGCATTACAAGAAGACCCACGTTTCGATGAGGTAGGACCGGCTGGTGAAGTGCTGTGGTTCTTACATCGGCTGGAACCAGTGGAAGTGCACGAAGTTCCACATTATCTCCAGTATCACGAAATGGAGTACGACCGTTCGCTGCTAACCGAGGATATGCTGGCACTCGAGCGGGACTTGGACGATGAGCTTTCGCCGCTTGAAGACCGCTACAACCATAACGAGGTTGAAGTACGTCTGATCTTCCCTCATTGGAGGTCAGGAACGCTGCCGCTATCCTCCCGCATGCGTAACCTGTTTCCAACTGCATACGAGTCGCCTCGCATTCGATTCATGTTGGTAGACGGGGATTCAGGCGAAAAATTCCCGGGCTGGGTCGTCCGATCAAAACGATACGTCTTTGGACTGCGTGAGTGGTACGAGAGCAAAGGGTTGATGCCGGGGAGTGTATTATGGGTACGGCGCGGTAAGCGGCCAGGCGAAGTGATTGTTCGTAGCGATAGC
>CAZAQS010000426.1:0-3300 GCA_964486825.1 uncultured Anaerolineaceae bacterium
TAAAATCCCTGTTGTATCTACCCAACCAATCAGTCCTGCCTCAGCTTCTGACTGTAATATAGCCCATTTCAAGGTAATGCCCATCGCTTTGCGGACATCCAGAGTAGCATTGAGCTCCCGGTCGATTCTTTGCATGACAGAGAGCTCATCGACTCGGGCAGCCAGAGCCTGGTCGGTAAGGGTGTACAAGCGGGCGTTCTCAATAGCTGTGGCTGCCTGGCTGGCGAAGGCAGTCAGCAGCTCCTGGTCGTCAGGGTTCAAAGGTAGATGATCCTTCTTGTTGATCACCTCAATAACCCCAATCACCTGGCTTTTCACGATCAATGGGACCGCCATACTATCTTGTGTCGTGAGCAATTTATCTCTGGCAGCAGGGGTTTGGCGGGCGCTGTTAGCGATAACCGGTTGCCTGGAACCCAGCGCCTGTCCCACCCAGCCTATCCCAGCAGGAAGCCGTTCTCCAACCTGCTCTTTTGAAACAGGCCCGGCCGTCGCTTCGATCACAAGCTCATCTTCCGGTTGGTCTACCATGAGCAGCCTGCCCCCCTCGCAATTCATGATCTCGATAGCGCTGTTCAGGATTTGCTTGAACAGGCCTTTTAGCTCAAGGGTTGAAGTCAAGGTACGAGTTACTTCATTTAACTTTATCAGTTGCCTGGTTCTTTTTTCCGACTCTTCCAACAAGCGGCTTTTGACAATCGCACCCGCGGCCTGGTCAGCAATGGCTTGCAAGATATCAATTTGTTCGTGGGTATAGATTACCGAAGCGTCTCGGCTTCCCAACGAGAGCAGGCCTACCGTTTCAGAACCGGCAATGAGCGGTACGCCGATCCAGGCGAAGACGCCTTTCATTTCCGGGCGTACTGCTTTACGGTTGCACTCCTTCTCATAATCATCGCACACCAAAGGTCGTTTCGTCTCGAAGATCAAAAGTTCCAGGCCAACACCTTCGGGAAGCGGGATGCCCTCCTGGTCATTCATCCGCTCGTCGTTTTCGAGGTAAAAGGAATGGCATAGATGACCCCTGTAAGGATCCCGGAGGGTGATGCGGAAATCTGATGCCGGGACCACCTGTGCGCTCTGGGCATAGATCAACTCCAGGAGATCATCGAAGGCTAGAGTAATATTGATGCCCTGGGAAACGCGCCTCAGGACATTCATTTCGTGCACTCGCCGTTCGAGGGATTTGGCAGCCAGCCCTCTTTCTAATGCTAACGCTGCCTGTCCGGTGAGCGCTTCCATAAAATTGAATTCCAGATCTGAATAGCTTTCTCCCGACATAGATGGACCTACGCTTACCCAGCCGGTTAGTCCTGTACTCCCAGGGATCGGTAACAGGACGTGGCAGCCCATCAACACCAGGCGGGCCTTTTCTTCCAGCAACGAGGCCGGGAAGACATCGCCTTTGCCAAGTAACAAGGCTTTGGATTGTTTTTTTAGTTCTACAGGCAGAGGGCTGCTCGAAGAAAAATAAAGATCGGAAGGGATCTCTCCGTCTACGCCGGCCTGGGCAGTGTAGTGACCACAGGATGGATCGAGCAGGAAGACCAGGATGCTGGCGGGATGCAGGTTCTCATCCAGGTATTTACGAAATAGGGCAACGATTTCTGAGATCTGTGCTGAACGGGAAAGATCCCTTGAAAAATCTTCCAATTTTGAGAAGTTAGCTGGACTGCGTTTTGGATACGGGAAAACTCGCCGGAGTAGCATGTATAGATTGTATGCCAGCATAGGGGGAAGTGCAAGCCGTTAGGGTCTTTAATCGGGTAGATCTCCGGATTTTCCTAGAAATTTCTTCAAATAATCTTCCGCGCTCGTACCATGACCTACATCTCTTTGGGCTTTTTCTGAGAGGTACCATTTATGTTCCAAGAGTTGGCAGTAAAGCTCAGCTGAGCTAAGATCCAGATCCTTGCTTTTACTTTGCTCGATCAACGGTTGCAAGGTTTGCATCGTTGGCGTATAGATATGCTCCATCCAATGATGTGCAGCTACGCCCAAGGGTGTGCTGCGGTTGTGCTGTAAGGAAAGAGTGGCTTTCAATTCCTGGATCTCATTCATCATCTGGCGAGCTTGCATTTCCTCAGCCATCATTCCGGTCAATCCGAGGAGCTGGTTACGGTGAAAATTCCTATCGGTGACCATGAAGCGCATGCGGACCTTTTCCGTATTTTCGGATGTCTCGATTCGCACCTCACTCACCGAAAATCCCAGGCTATTCAAGGCTCGCAAGCGTTCCTGGACACGGTAACGTTCCTCCGGGTTGATGATCTCCTCCCGGGTGACTTCTTCCCATAACCTTTGGTAGCGCAGCCGGATATTATTCCCCGCCACCCGTAAATTCGCCGGCGCCCTCATGCCTGCCACAGACATACTCGCCAGCTCTCCCAACTCCCCGTCTACGTTCTCCTCCATGATGGCCAGGTCCTGGTAGCGGAGGGCTGGGGGCAGGCGCGGCGGGTAGATCTCCATCGTTTCCGCGTCCACAAGGTATGCTTGAAGGGAGCCGGCGTCCCTCCTGAAGAGAGTATTAGAAAGCGAGCAATCACCCCAAAAGACGCCCGCCAGATGGAGCTGGACCATTAAGCCAGCGATAGCATCCAGGAGAGACTCCCGGTAGCGGTCTAAACCGCTGCGCATGAAAAGCGAGCGATAGGGTAGAGACCGGTCCAGGTAGCGGGTGATCAATATGCTCGTCTGGCTGCTATCCGAACGCGCCTGGACGAACCCCACGGGAGCGACAGCCGGCATGCGTAGCTCTTCGATTTGGAGCAGCAGATGGTATTCGTTCTTACCAATCCCGGCAGGCATCTCCTTGATTGCAAACAGCGCGCCATCATAGTTAACGAACACTACCGGGTGCCGGGAGACACCGCGTGGGGCCTCCTCCAGGCGATCACAATTGCCCTGCCAGTCTTTCAAGGGAAGGCGCCAGGGCAAATCCATGAAAATCCCGGAATTATCCAGGTATTCGGATCGCAGAGTCAGGTCGATACGGCTTTCGGGTTGGGAAACAAGTCCTTCTGCAGGCATAGTTCAATCTCCTTCCGAAAACTGTCGAGCTTCATTGACATATGACAGGCTTTGATGACGAAAGTAAGTGTTATAGAGGGAGGCGTAATGCCCACCTTGCTTCAGGAGATTTTCGTGATTCCCTTCTTCGATGATACGTCCTTGGTCCAGGACGATGATGCGATCCGCAGCTTTAACTGTCGAGAGCCGGTGGGCAATCAGGATACTGGTGGTATTTGCCAGGATCATATTCAGTGCTTGTTGGATTTGCCATTCAGTGAATGGATC
>CAZAQS010000427.1:0-3299 GCA_964486825.1 uncultured Anaerolineaceae bacterium
AAGCAGGTATACGAAAAATCGTTCAACGATCTTTAAGACTCGATTAGCGGATAGAGGGGTAGAAACATTAACGCTCATAGCTCACCCACCTCCTGCTGAAACCGAAATGAATAGCAGTAATGGTGAAGATGAACAAGGCCATTACCCAGGCAATAGCGGAAGCGTACCCCATGCGCAAGTGTGTCCAGGCAACTGTGTAAAGGTGTACGGCGGGCATCATTGTAGAATTGGCCGGCCCGCCGTTCGTCATCACATACACAATATCAAACGCGGTCCATACCGAAATCAAGGCAACGGTAATGTAATAAAAAATGGTCGGCGTTAACTGGGGTAGGGTGACATAACGAAAGACTTGCAATTGCGAAGCGCCGTCCACACGAGCTGCATCCAGATAATCGGAAGGAATATCCAGTAGCCCGGACAGGAAGATGACCATCCAATAGCCGGTACCCATCCAGACTGCAACGAAGGAAACCGAAATCAACGCAGTACTGGTCTGACCCAGCCAGTTAGGGCCGATGATCCCGAAAAATTTAAGGATACTGTTCAGCATACCCCATTCCGGTTGGAAGATCAGGCTCCAAACAACGGAGATCGCAATGGACGACGTAACGGTCGGCAAGAAATACAAAGCGCGGAAGAAACCGCGCCAGCGGATATTCTGCAAAGCCAGGGCGACCCCGATTCCCCACACAAGCCCAGCCGGAATTGTATACAGGGCATATACCAGGACATGCCGCATCGACAGAAAGAAAAGTCTATCTTTGAAGAGCGCCTGGTAATTGGCCAGGCCAACAAATTTATCCTGCCCGAGCGGATTCCACTCGCGGAAACTCAAAATCAAAGACCAGAACAACGGATATACAGTGAAAACTCCCACCGAGAGGACCACTGGTAGAATGAAAAGCCAACCCTCAATGTTATCGCGCAGGACTCGTTTGGAGATTCGCCGGACTGCTTTTGGGGCGGCGAGAGTCTGTGAATTTTCCATTAATACCTCTTCTAAATCAAAGGCGTGTTGTGCGGCGTGTCTACGCCGCACAACACCTTAAGGAAGAGATCTCTTTCGGTTATAGGTTCCAGGGTCGTCGTTTGAGTTCGGCAGTCACCTCTTCAGACAAGCCCGGCAGCAAGTCAGCAGGTTTCCTTTCGTTCGAATAGATCAGGTCCAACTGGCTCATAGCCGCAATCACATCTGGGCCCAGGTCAAAGCTAGAGTATTGCATTCCCGCGCACATATCCAATACCTTGGTAAAAAATTCCTTCGTTTGTCCTTCGGGGGGGTTCTCAGGCCATTGAGCATACCAGGCCCCCTCCAGGGCAGTATATGTGCATGGCAACCCGGAGAGCGCGTGAAACATCACTTCATTCGCGAAGACGTCACCAGCCTGGAATTTGATGGCTTCCCAACTGGCATCGACGTCCTGGGCAACCTTAGGCAGTACCCAACCGCCTGTATTACTGGGGGTATAGTGCTTGCTGGCACTGGGACCTTTAGGTAGCAGCCCCACATCCCACACGTATTTCATATCTTCTTTCTTTGAGCGTAGGTATCCTGTTGCCCAGGTTCCATTGATCATGATCGCAACCTGACCGGCAATGAATAGATCCTCAATAGCGCCCTGTATAGATCCAGCCCTCAGAGCCACATTCTCATCAAAAAGCAGACTCCGGTAGAACTCGAAGGCTTCAATGACGGCCGGGTCATGCAGCCGTGCACTTTTCATCCCATCTTCAAAGAGGAAGGCGCCGTTCATGTTAGGCCAGACATCCCACATCCAGTCGGTTTGACACCCTAAACCATACTGTGTAATCTGATCGCCTGTCCTGACCGTCAATTTCTTCGCCATATCAAGGAGTTGGTCCCATGTCCATTCTTCGGTTGAAGTAGGTGGCTTAAGCCCAGCTTTTTCAAAAAGGTCCACGTTGAAGAAGGCATGAAAACCGAACAGATCGGCGGGTAAACCATAGATCTTTCCGTCGAAGATCCACTCCTCCATGGCGCTGGGGACGATGTTGGAAATGTCATATTTGTCACGGGCGATAAGATCGTCCAGGGGTAAGAGAACCCCTTGATTCAATGCGGGCGGCACCCAACCAGAACCTACAGAGATTACATCGTACGGGTTGTCACTGAGCAGGTTGGTGTATACTTTGGCGTCAAAGGAATCGCTAGGGACATACTCCAGGATAACTTCAATCCCGGTCTCCTTGGTGAATTTTTCCGCAAAAGTTTTATTCGCAGCTTCGATTTCATGTGGCCCCCATCCGATGGCTACTTTTAATTTATCCTTTTTGAACGTGCTGCCTGCCTCGGTGATGGGGCTAATAAGGGTCGAAGCAACCGGGGAGGGCGCCGCTGGTGTGCACCTTGCCATAGCTAGGCTGGCCCCAGCCAAGCCAGCCAACTTGATAAATTCTCGACGATTGATGCGAGTAGGCATGATTTTCTTTTCCTTTCGAGTGGATGGGGAAATTGTCTGGATACGGGGGCGATTTTCTTGGTGACATGCCCGTTTAATAAACCTTACAATAAGATGCTCCTCCTTTTCTTCGGATAAATTTCCACGGTTTGATATACGATGATTATTTTCGTGCCAGGTGCGATTCTGGCTTATCAATCCAGTCTGAATATGGAACAATCTAACTATTAATGGTTCAAACAGCATGATTGTCGCACAACGAGCTCGCATTCAAGTTGGATGTAGGTTTCTCCCGGCTGCTGCTCGTTTATCAAGTCGAATAACATCTGGGCGGCGACCTGCCCCAAGTAACGTGAGGGCTGGCGAATGACCGTTAGTGGCGGGCTGGTGACCACCGCCCAGGGATGGTCATCAAACCCGATCAAAGCGACGTCGCCAGGACAACTCAACCCCAATTCATTGACAGCTAGTAGCGTGCCCAGGCTTAGCAAGTTGTTATTGATAAATATCGCTCTCGGCCGATCCGGCCTGTTCAGCAGATTCAGGGCAGCCTCCTTACCAGCTTCGATGCTAAGTGGGGAGGAGATGCACCACGCATCGGGAAGGTCGATCCCGTGTTCGTCCAATGCGTGGCAAAAACCTGCCAACCTCTCCCGCATTGTCGACAGGCGCTGAAAACCTGCCAGTATGCCGATCGTTCGGTAGCCATCCTCGATGAGGTGTTGAACGCCCATGCGGGCGCCTTCCCGGTTATTTACCCCCACATAGGGGCTAACGAGGCCTTCATACGCGCGGTCGACCACGACCAACGGGGTGTGAAAGGCCTCCGCCTTTTGCAGGACATCCCACTTCTGGCTCGTCGCCGCGGCGATAATT
>CAZAQS010000428.1:0-3283 GCA_964486825.1 uncultured Anaerolineaceae bacterium
TGCTACGGTGAACGGGCATGGAACGATTGGTTTACCGTGGCCGACCGATCACCGATCAGGATATCCACATCATCCGCCGGCTGATCGCCGATTATCCCGGAGCGAGCCGCCGGCGCTTGTCCTGCTTGCTGTGCGAAGCCTGGGACTGGCGGCAGGCCAACGGCGCCTGGCGCGACATGGTCTGCCGCTCCCTGATGCTGGTCTTGCACCGGGCCGGCTGGATCGAGCTGCCCCCGGTGCGGCAAATCAACCCCAATCCGCTGGCTCACCGCCGCCGGCCCTCGCCGGTCGAGGTCGACCGCACCCCGCTGGAGGCCCCGCTTTCCGCCCTGCAGCCGCTCGATTTCGTGCAGGTCCGGCGCAGCGGCGATGAGTCGCTCTTGGACAGTCTGCTGGAACAGCACCACTATCTGGGCTACACCCAGCCGGTGGGAGAACATCTCAAGTACCTGGTCTATGCCCAGGGCCGTCCCCTGGCTGGCCTGTCCTGGTCTTCGGCCGTTCGCCATCTGGGCTGCCGCGACCGCTTCATCGGGTGGAGTCCGCCGGCGCGCCGCCGAAACCTCCACCTGCTGGCTTATAACTGCCGCTATCTCGTACTTCCTTGGATCCGGGTGCCTCACCTGGCCTCTCACATTCTGGGCCGCATGGCCCGTATTGTGCCCCAGGACTGGCAGCGGATCTATGGCCATCCGGTCTACTACCTGGAGACTTTTGTCGATCCGAATCGCTTTGCCGGCACCTGCTATCGGGCCGCCAACTGGATCGTGCTGGGTTCTACCACCGGTCGGGGCAAAGACGACCAGACTCACCGGCCCAATCGGCCCCTCAAGCAGGTCCTGGGACTTCCGCTGGTGGCCGACTTCCGTCAACGGCTGGGGGGGCCGGCCGCCGTCCCGCCTGTCCGAGCCCCGCACCAGGCGCGGCTGTTCCAGCCGGGGGAGTCCTGCCCGGGAGGCGGGGCATGACCATCGGCAGGATCGATATCTCCCAGACCCTGAAGAAAGTCGAGCAGACTCTGCGCGACGACCCCGGTCTCTCCCCTGCGGTCCGTTCGCTCCTGGAGCTTCTGGTCCTCATCATCCAGCTGATGGCGAACAAGCTCGGGCTCAACAGCCAAAACAGCAGCAAGCCGCCCTCCCAGGACCCCCACCGCCCCCGAATCTCCAAAAAGAAAACGGCCGGTGAGCCCCGCCGCCCCGGGGGCCAACCCGGCCACGAAGGGGCCACCCTCACTCGAATCGAGAACCCCGATCAGATTGTCGAACTGCACATCGACCGGCGCCGCCTGCCCCGCGCCCGCTATCGCCAGGTCGGCTTTGAATCCCGCCAGGTCATCGATCTGGAGATCTCCCGCAAAGTCACCGAATACCGGGCCGAGATCCTGGAGAATGATCAGGGCCAGCGCCTGGTGGCCCAGTTCCCTCCGGAAGTCACCCGCCCGGTTCAATACGGCCCGGCCCTCAAAGCCCAGGCCGTCTATCTGTCGCAGTATCAGCTGCTCCCCTATGAGCGCATTCAAGACTACTTCGCCCAGCAATGCGATTTGCCGATCAGTACCGGATCTCTGGTGGCCTTCAACCAGGAAGCCTATGCCAGGCTGGACACCTTTGAGTCCCGGCTGCAGCGCCAGCTGATTCGCGAGTACCTGTTGCATGGCGACGAAACCGGCCTCAACGTCAACGGCTCCCGCTTCTGGCTGCACTGCCTCTGCAATGCCCAATGGACCTTCCTGTTCGCCCACCCCAAGCGAGGGGCCGAGGCCATGGAGGCCATGGGCGTGCTGCCCCACTTCCAGGGCATTCTGGGTCACGACCACTGGAAGGCTTACTTTCGCTTCCACTGCCTCCACGCCCTGTGCAATGCCCATCACCTGCGCGAACTGGACCGGGCCTGGGAGCAGGACGGCCAGAACTGGGCCCGCCAGATGCACGAGCTGCTGGTGGAGATGAACGACGCCGTCCGGCAGGGCGGGGGGCGCGTCTCCAATGCCGCGGCCCGGCGATTGCGCCGCCGCTACCGAGCCATCCTTCAACAGGGGGACAGCGAGTGTCCTCCCCCCGATCCCAAGGACCCGTCCACCCGGGGGCGAATCGCCAAGAGCAAGTCGCGTAACCTCCTGGAGCGCCTCCGCCAGTACGAGAAAGAAACCCTCCGCTTCCTGACCGACCCTCGGGTCCCGTTCACCAACAACCAAGCTGAAAATGACATCCGCATGAGCAAAGTCCAGCAGAAGATATCGGGTTGCTTTCGCTCACCGGAAGGGGCCCAGATGTTCTGCCGCACCCGCTCCTATCTCTCCACTTGCCTCAAGCACCGCATCAAGCCCACCCAGGCCCTGAAAACCTTGTTCTCAGGGAAACTCCCAGACTTTATCGCTCGAATCGAGTGATGAGTGTGCTGAATAGTTACAGTGTGGAAGTTGGGTTAGGGAGATTGATGATGAGCCAGCGAACAACCTCGACCCTCCAGATCCTGCTGGTTCTAACCGCACTGCTGTGGGGGCCAATCGGGACCGCGCCCGCAAACGATATCACTCCGGCCGCTTCCCCCGACATCGTGATCAGCCACATCTATGGAGGCGGGGGCAACGCGGGAGCGACTCTCAGGAACGACTTTGTGGAGATCTTCAACCGGGGAAGCACCACGATCAGCGTGACCGGCTGGACGATCCAGTACGCGTCTGCCTCGGGTTCCTCATGGACGCGGGCAGATCTGACCGGCTCGATTCCTCCCGGCGGCTACCACCTGGTCCAGCTCCATCAGGGGACTGGAGGGACGCAGAATCTGCCCGCGCCGGACAGCTTGGCCTCCATCAATCTGAGCGCCACCGCCGGCAAGGTGGCCCTGGTCCGCAACTCCACGTTGCTGAGCGGAAGCTGCCCTTTGGGTGGGGCTGTGGCCGATTTCGTCGGCTACGGAGATGCCAATTGTTCGGAGGGAGGAACTGCACCCGGCTTGAACAATATGACGGCTGCCATCCGGGGAGGGGGCGGCTGTACAGATACCGACAACAATGCCCAGGACTTCACCTCCGGCTCTCCAAATCCGAGAAACAGCAGCGCGCCCGTGAGCCCCTGCGGACCAGTCGATTCTCCAATCCCCCTGACTGGTTCCGGATCTGCGACCCCCGCGAGTATCCAAGCAGGGGCTTCGGTTCTCTTGACGGTAACAGTCGCCCCTGCTACTCAACCGAACAGCACCGGAATAACGGTCACGGCGGACCTTAGGCGCCCCCGGGAAATAACATGACACAAAAATATTTTCATGGCCGCGGTTTCGG
>CAZAQS010000429.1:0-3282 GCA_964486825.1 uncultured Anaerolineaceae bacterium
CTTTGCCAGAAAACTGGGTTGAATAATAAAATGTTTCTTGAGCTGCCTGGCTTCTACCAGTGGGGTTTCATTGTCAGTTAGCATTTCTTCCTCAATACGCAGGATGCGTTTACGATCAAGGGTACAGGATGCATCTGACCATCCTGCCAGGTTCTACCTCTACCAGGGGGATCTCATGGCCCAAGCATGCTTCACGGGCAAACGGACAGCGAGGTTGGAAAGCGCACCCCACCGGAAGGTTAATCAAATCAGGCACCGAGCCAGGAATGGGTGAAAGCTTTTTCCTTTCTCCCCGGATGCGTGGAATGCAGGCCAGTAATCCCTGAGTATATGGATGTTTGGGATCTTCCGTTACCGCCTCATTGGGGCCGATTTCTACGACGCGACCGGCATACATCACGATAATTTTGTGACAAAATTCTGCTGCCAACCCCAGGTCGTGGGTAACCAGGATGATGCTGGTGCCGTGCTCGCGATTAATGTCATTGAGCAAGCTCATAATTTGGGCCTGTACAGTGACGTCCAGGGCCGTGGTAGGCTCGTCGGCCAGGATAACCTGGGGACCACAAGCCAGAGCAATGGCGATGAGGGCGCGCTGCTGCATCCCACCGCTATACTCGTGAGGGAAACGTTGGGAAGCTTCAGATGGAGCAGGAATACCCACTTCATCCAGTACTTGTAATACGCGTTCTCGCTCGGCACGTTTTCTATCTCGATCGAAAGCCCGAGGAAGACGGCTATTCGGGCTGTCCAATAACCCATGAATGCGCAGCGACTCACCGATCTGCTCTCCGATCGGAAAGACCGGGTTGAGGGTAGTCATGGGATCCTGGAAAACCATCGCGATATCTTTGCCGCGTATCTTGCGCATCTCGTTGGAGGACAGTTTGAGCAGGTCGCGGCCTTTGAAGAAGATCTGCCCGTCGGAGATCTTTCCGGGATAAGGAACCAATCGGAGGATTGAGAGCATGGTCATACTCTTACCGCAACCCGACTCACCAACGACCCCCAGTATCTCACCGCTTGAGAGCGTTAAATTTGTCCCGGTAACTGCACGCACCATGCCGCGTTTCAAGGGAAATACAGTCGTTAGATTACGCAATTCCAATAAAGGTTCGTTTTGAGATGTCATACTCACTCGCGCTCACTCGATCTTCAGCCTGGGGTCAAGGATATCGCGTAAACCCTCTCCAAACAGGTTAATAGAAAGCACCAGGATCAAGATAGCCACTCCTGGTATGGTTGCCACCCACCAGTGTGTCAGCATATAATCCCTACCAGAGGCGACCATAGATCCCCAGGCCGGGTCAGGCGGCTGGATCCCCAGGCCCAAGAAACTCAAGCTTGCCTCGGTGATGATCATGTCGCACATCCGCAAAGTCCCTAATACAAAAACCGAATTGACGATATTGGGCATGATTTCTCTGAGGATAATTGCCATATGCGACATGCCTACAACACGAGCAGAATCGACGTACTCGCGGGTCTTCTCCGACATCATCTCCCCACGTACCAGGCGGAAGAATTCCACCCAACCTTTGAAAGTCAATGCCAGGATAAGGTTTGTAAACCCCGGACCCAGGAAGGCCATGACACCAATCGCAAAGATCAAGAAAGGAAATGCCAGCAACAAATCTGCGAACCGGGAGATGATGTAGTCCAGGCGACCTCGATAATAACCAGCCAAAGCCCCCAGAGACGAACCAACAGCCACCGAGATGGTAACAGCAATCAAGCCTACCGCCAGGGAGATGCGCGCGCCGTAGATAATGCGGGTAAGTAAATCTCGGCCTTGTGCGTCCGTCCCCAAGGGATACTCCAGCGTCCCACCGGTTTGCCAGGCAGGAGCTGTTAACCTGGCGCGGAGGCTGCCTTGCCTGGGATCGTGGTCGGTCAGAGAAGGAGCAAAAACGGCTGCCAGCACAAATATAATGACGATAACACCTCCCAACAAAGACAGGGGACGGCCGCGCATCTCATCCAATAGCTTGATCAAGCCCAACCACTGCAAGCGGAGCTGAATGGCGAGGGAATACCAGATTTGAGTCCTTGGAGTCGCAACTTTATCCATAAGATTATCTAAAGAGAGATCTTCGGGTTCAGATAGGTGTACATGATATCCACGATCAAGTTTGCCATGACAAAAGTGAAGGCGTAGATCATGACCGCGCCCTGCACGAGCGGAAAATCACGGTCAAAAATTGCACTCACCACCACTCTTCCTAATCCGGGCCAGCTGAATACAGTTTCCACGATCATATTGCCGCCCAATAAAACGCCAATTTGCAATCCAACAACGGTTATGGTGGGGATCAGGGCGTTGCGCAAGGCATGCTTGATCACAACCAAGAGCTCCCATTGGCCTTTCGCCCGCGCCAGGGTGATGTAATCCTGGCGCAAGACCTCCAGCATGCTGGAGCGCAGAACCCGGGCAACGATGGCAGCTACGGCTGCTCCAAGGCTTACGGAGGGCAGGATCAAATGCTTAAGACTACTGACCAATGCCACTCTATTCCCGGTAAGGATGCTATCCAATACATAAAATCCGGTCACTTCTTCCAATCCGACCCCAAAACCGATACGCCCCTGTACCGGAAGCCATTTCAGCTGGACAGAAAAGATGATAATGAGTACAATCCCCAGCCAAAAGGCCGGCATCGAAATACCCAGGAATGCGCCTGCCATACTGGTCTGGTCAATGATCGAATTTTGTTTTACAGCGGATATGATGCCGATCGGAAAAGCAATTACCAAAGCGAAAATTAAAGCACCTAACGCCAGCTCAATCGTGGCCGGTAAACGCTCCAGGATGATCTCAGTGACAGGTTTTCTTTGGATATAGGAGTTACCAAGGTCACCTCGAATGGCTCCTTGCAGGAAAAGACCCAATTGGACTGGAAGGGGTTTGTCAAGATTGAATTCTCTTCTCAGACGTTCTACCTCGCCTTCAGAGATCACCCCTCCGCCGCCCATCATAATGTCCACCGGGTCGCCTGGGCTGAGGCGCATAAAGAGAAAGACGATAATGGCTACCCCAATCATAATTGGGATGGTTGCTAAGATACGTTCCAGGATCTTGATAGCACGCACGGTTTTTCCTTCTAGATTCCCTTTATATATCCTTCACACGATGATCAGGGACCGGGGTTACCCCCAAGTCCCTGACCAAACAGTTGTTATTAAGGCCTAAGGCCCTAGACAGACATTGTGTATGTTGATCCTGCTATCAGAGGCAGGTTCCCAATTTTGAACCCGATCTGAGGCAGCCTCGAATACGTTAGG
>CAZAQS010000430.1:0-3278 GCA_964486825.1 uncultured Anaerolineaceae bacterium
TAGGAAATGATGATCGCCCTCCATCGAGTAGGCACGTAATGGAGCTCGACGAGCCATGATCGTATGAAATCGTGTTATGAGAGACTATATTCCCAACGAAGATCGTTTTTAGCAGGCCTGTGATATGATTGCTGGAAATTTGGTGAACTTTGACCGAACCCATCCATAAGGAGGCAGGAGATGGAGATGCCCACGCTAATCAAGGAGTTGGAGGACGGGGCGCAGCTTATCCGCCAGTTAACCAGCGGTTTTTCACCTGAAGAAGCCCGTTATAAACCTGATCCAGAAAGCTGGTCTGTATTGGAGGTGGTCTGTCACCTTTACGACGAGGAAAGGGAGGACTTCCGCCAGAGGCTGGATATCATTCTACACCGTCCTGAGCAGGCCTGGCCGCCGATCGACCCGCAGGGGTGGGTGACCAGCCGCGGCTATAACGAGCGTGACCTGGGTGAGATGTTGGAGGCTTTCCTTCAGGAGCGCAAACGCTCCCTGGATTGGCTTCGAAGCATATCCCCTAACTGGGAGACTGGCTACCAGGCCCGGTTTGGGTGGATCAAAGCTGGAGATATGTTCGTAGCCTGGGTGGCTCATGACGGCTTACACGCTCGCCAATTGGTCGAACTGCGCCGGATAAGGCTGGAGAGGCTGGTTAAGCCTTATGATATGCGATACGCGGGGGATTGGTAAGAGGCATAATCAACTTCTTGATGTTAAGGATCTGATTTGTTATAATGGAGGTATAAGAGATCTATACCAGTATTCCACTTTCGTCGTTGTCGAAAGCGAGTTTTAGAATGTCCGGTTATCCAATTTCTGCTCCATATGGTTACTCCATCCCCTTATATATTCAAATCGCAGAAGGTTTGATCAGCCAGATCGAAGCGCGTGAGCTGGTACCAGGCGACCAGCTCCCCTCTGAACGCGAGCTAAGCCTCAAGCTGAACGTCAATCGTATGACGCTTCGCCGGGCCCTACGGGTCCTGGAGTCGCAGGGCTTTATCGTGCGCAGGCATGGCGTAGGTACTTTTGTTTCGGAGCCCAAGATCGATCGCCAGATGGACGAAGTATACAGGTTCACACAGGGAATAAAACAGCGCGGCCTGACCCCTGGCGCCCGGATCATCTCCTTAGAAGTGATCATGGTGGATGCCTCCCTGGCTGCCAAGCTGGCTGTGCCCCTGTCCGCTCCTGCCTACCGCATCATCCGGCTGCGATCGATCAACCGTGAGCCAGTATTGATCGAGTCGTACACGATCTCACTGGCGCGTTTCCCAGGCCTGGACGGCTACGACCTGGAGCAGCGCTCCATCTACGAGGTTATGGAAAGCGAATACGGAATAACGATCGCTCGCGCCCGGCAGAGCTTTGAGCCGGTAGCTGCCTCGGTTTTTGAATCCGAGCTATTGGGTGTGGAGCTGCGCTCGCCGCTCATGCTGGAAAGGCGAGTGACTTTTGATACGGATGACCGGCCTGTTGAAGTGGGTAAGGATCGCTACCGAGGCGACCGCTTCCGCTTCGTCACCGAGACTACTCCTTTCGAACTGAAAGGGCAATGACTATGACAAATCATTCCTTATAAGGAGAAAACCGATCATGCATACCTATGCCAGCCTGCTATCCCAAAGCCAGGTCGAGCGAGTGCATAGCGCTTCGCTGGAGATCCTGGAAGCAACCGGGTTACTGGTGCGTAACGAGCGCGCTCGCCAGATCTTCCTGGAGCATGGCGCCCAGGTGGACGAAGCCAGCGAGATCGTGCGTATCCCAGCGGAGGTCGTTGAGAGGTACCAGGTGTTATTTCCCCCTACTTTCACCTTCTGTGCTCGAGACCCGCGCTACGACGTGACTGTTCCGGATGATTCCCCACTGATCCTGACCGGTAGCTCTGCTCCGAATATTATCGATCCTGTCACAGGGGTGGAGCGGCGCTCCCGCTCGGAGGACCTGGCGCGTATCTCCTACCTGATCAACGAACTGCCTGGTTATGACGTATTCTCGATCTCGACCCTGGCAGAAGATGCGCCACCTGGACAATTCAGCCTGTCTCGTTATTATCCATCCATCAAAAATACGGTTAAGCCGGTGCGAGCCAACACTCCGCCGAATGAAGTGGAGCAGGTCCTGGACCTGATCTACCGGATAGCAGGCAGCGAAGAGGCCTTCCGAGCGCACCCGTGGGTAACCCATCACTATTGCCCAGTGGTCTCTCCACTCACCATGGATTTCGACTCCACCCAATTGTTGATCACTTTCAGCGAGCTGGACTTGCCCAGCTATTTCTCGATCGTCCCAAACGCCGGCCTGACCTCACCACTGACCATGCTCGGGACGTTAGCCCAATGTAACGCCGAGTTCCTGGCTGCGGGCGTGCTTACACAGATGATCCGCCCTGGCAAGGCCGTAATTTACAGCACGCTACCGACGGTCGCGGATATGCGCAGTGGGGCCTACTCTCCCGGCGCCGTTGAGACGGGGATGCTGCATATGGGTTGCGCCCAGATGGCGCGCTTCTACAATATACCTTGTGGGGGTTATATCGGCCTCACGAACGCTAAAATAAACGACGCTCAGGCGGGGTATGAGACGGCGGCCTCAGTGATCGCAGGCTACCTGGGCGGGGTGGACATTTTCAATATGGGTGGGCTGCTCGACTCGTTAATGGCTTTCGACTTCGCCAAGGCCGTAATCGACAACGAGGTCGCCATGATGATGAAACGCATCAAGTTGGGCTTTGAATTCTCCGAGGAAAACTTCGCCCTGGACCAGATCAACCAGGTTGGCCCGGGTGGCATGTTCGCCGGTACAGAGCATACCCTGGAGCGGATGCGCTCCGCGATGTTCCTGGCGGAAATCTCCGACCGAGATCCGCGTGCTCAATGGATGGAGCGAGGCGGCCTGGATGCACAGGCCCGCGCCTTGCTAAAAGCCCGCCAGATCCTGACCCGGGATAACCCGGCGGCGCTTTCCCCAGAACTGGACGCTGAATTACGGGCGGCCTTCCCAGGGCTGGTAACCGGGGATGCTGTTCCGCCCCAGGGTTGGCCCCGGACGGTTGCGACTGAAGTCGATGAGGGCGATGGGCAACGACGCAGGCGCCGCCGCCACGCCCGAGCGGGCGCCTAGATGAATGAAAGGCAAGATCTGGCCGATGATGTCTGATAACCACAAGGATTTGAAGGAGATATGCCAGTTGGCGCTGATGCCATCCGGGCGCAAGGGCGCTGTCAAGCGCGGCGCGAACCTGCTGGAGGCGGCGCGCGAGCTGGGGGTGGAGCTCGAAT
>CAZAQS010000431.1:0-3228 GCA_964486825.1 uncultured Anaerolineaceae bacterium
CCCAAGGCCGTGACGTCATCGCCGGTGAGGCTGAGGCCGAAGCGCGCATTGATCGTCTCCGCCGGCAGCGAGATGAGCTGTTTGACGCCCAGGGCCACCGAGGAGGGTTTCAAATCCCTCTTTGCCAGGCTTAGCTTCTGTGTCAGGATATTGTTCACGCCTTCGCACACGATCACCACTGGGGCGTAAATCTCACCCTGCGGCCGGTCGGTCAGCACACCCATCACCCTGCCCCCGGGCTCACGCAGGAAATCGATCACCGTAGTTTTAGGAATCAGCAGCACACCTTCTTTTTGGGCCTGCTCCGCCCACCACTGGTCGAACTTGGCCCTCAGGGCAACGTGGGCATCCACCGGCTGGCGGTTCAGCTTGCCTCCCTGCACGGTCATGCGCGTCAGGCCGTCTTTGGACAGGAACCAGAAGCCAGCTTCCGTAACCGGCCTCTCCAGGGGTGGTTTTCGCTCCCAGAGATCGGGGTAGATCTCTACTAGAGCATGGGTATACACTGCCCCACCGAAGAAATTCTTACCGCCCGCATACTGTCCGCGCTCGATCAGCGCCACCTTCAAGCCGGCCCGGGCAGCCACCGCCGCCGCGGACGAACCCGCCAGGCCCGCGCCCACCACCACCACATCGAAGCTGATTCTCTCTTCCGTTGACATATTGCTGCTCATGATTGGCCTCTTTCAGCGCGCACTTGTTGGATCATCGCAGGGATCACCTCGAACACGTCCCCCACGATCCCTACCGTGGCGATATCGAAGATCGGCGCGTTCGGGTCGCGGTTGATCGCTAAAATGAAATCCGAGTCCTGCATGCCGACCTTGTGCTGGATGGCGCCTGAAATGCCGGCCGCGATATACAGCTTAGGGCGCACCGTCTTGCCCGTCTGGCCCACCTGGTGGTCGTACGAGATCCAGCCTGCGTCCACGCAAGGCCGGCTGGCGGCTACAGTGCCGCCCAATTCCTGGGCCAGATCGTTCAAGAGCCGGAAGCCCTCCGGCCCCCCTAATCCCCGCCCTCCTGCTACCAACACATCCGCATACTCGATATTGGCCTTCTCGGCCAGGTTGCGGACGATCTGTAAAATCTGCACGCCGGCTTGCTCCTCGCTCGCCTCCACCGCCTCACGCACCACTTCCCCAACCGCCTCATTATCAGGCTCTGGCATGGGGAAGACGCGCGGGCGCACGCTGGCCATCTGCGGCCGCTGCTCCTTGCATACGATTGTAGCGATCACGTTACCGCCGAAGGCCGGGCGGGTGGCCAGCAGCAGCTTCTTCGAACTGCCCTTGGCCTCCCCCATCTGTAGCTGGGTGCAGTCTGCCGTCAGTCCTGTGCGCAGGCCTGTCGCTACCGAGCCTGCCAGGTCACGTCCCAGCGTGGTAGCCCCGATCAGGAAGACTTCTGGTTGGTATTTCTGCACGGTCGAGACCAGGCTTGTATAATAAGGCCCGTTTCGGTAATGCTTGAAGAGCGGGTCATCCAGCAGGTAAACACGCTCGGCTCCGTAGCGGATGGCCTCCTTGGCCAGGGATTCGATCTGCTCGCCGATCAGGATGCCTTCGACGATGGCGCTCTCTTCACCGGCTTGCAGCTCGTCCTGCACCTCGCTTGCCAGGCGCCGGGCGACGCCCAACAGCTCCCACGAAACCGGGTGCACCTCGCCGCCTTCTTGTTCGATGAATACCCAAAAACGCCTGGTCATTTCGAATCTCCGTTCTTGCTCCACTTGATACCGCTTTCCCTGGCCAGTTCAAAAGCCCTGGCTACCGCGGCCTGCGTCCCTATTTCACTGGTCTGGATGACTTCACCTCGTCCGTGCTGGGCCGGGTTGCCGACCTTGGAAACCATTGTTGGCGAGCCCTTCAGGCCGATCTGCTCGGGGCTGTACTGCACGTGGCTGTCCGCCGTCCATACCGCCGGCTCGTAGGAAAGGGAAGTGATCAAATCGGGCAAAGAAGCGTAAGGGATAGCGGCAATTTCCTTCTCACAGGTCAGCACAGCCGGAAGCTGAGCGCGCAAGATCTCGTTCCAGCGCTCCGTCTTGCGTTCCACCACCAGTCTGTTCTCTTCCAGGTTCACTTCGTGGATCTTGACCGCGTAGGTTACCAGCGGGTAACCCATCCTCGAGGCCACGCCTGGGCCTACCTGGGCCGTGTCGCCATCGATAGCCTGTTTCCCGAACAGCAGCAGGTGGGCCGGCTCCTTGGCGTGTATCGCCCGGATGGCCTCCGCCAGGACGTAAGAGGTCGCCAGCGTGTCCGCGCCCGAGAACTGGCGCGCCGAAAGCAACACCCCTTCATCCGCTCCCATCTCGATGCACTCCCGGATCGAAGCTACCGTGCTTGCCGGACCCATCGAGATGACCGTCACCTTGCCGCCCAGAGCCCGCTTGAGCTCTACCGCCGCAGCCACCGCGTGCGCGTCGTAAGGGTTAAGGATCGAGGGCACCCCCTGCCGGATCAGGTTCCCCGTCTCTGGATCGATCCGGATATTAGAAGTATCGGGGACTTGCTTGATCCCCACAATCGCGTGGAACAAAGCCACCTCCCTTATTAGGTAGTATTACCCAATATTTGTGAAGCAATGCACATATTATATACGTAATATTACCCAACAATAAGTCAGAGATGTCATACAATAATAGTGACAAAAATCACAGCAAATCATCTATCACGAATAAAAGCCATATTGGGCGAATGGCACGAATGCTTTATTAATATTATTCGTGCAATTCGTGTCCCCATTCGTGCAATTCGTGATACCGTGCTATACTCAAATTTGGCAAAATATATTAGGGGGAATGACAGGAGAAAAGACCAGTGAGCCCATCACAAACCGGACCGACTCATCCAGACCAAGATCCAGCCGTTCAAACAACCGGCGCCAGCCGCCCCGGTCGCAAGCCAACCGAAGATCAAAAGCTGCTGGACAAGGCCGCTGCTCCACCTGAGTCTTTCACGGACACCGATCCCTGGCGCGTCCTGCGCATCCAGGCAGAATTCGTCGAAGGCTTCGATACCCTGGCAGGACTGCCTCCCGCCGTATCGATCTTCGGCTCCGCCCGCACGCCCAAGGACGATCCGGCCTACCAGGCAGCCATCGAAACGGCCCGCTTACTGGCTGAAGCCGGCCTGGTCGTCATCACCGGCGGCGGGCCGGGCATCATTGAGGCCGGAAACAAGGGCGCCCGCCTGGGCGGTGGCCGTTCCGTCGGCCTGAACA
>CAZAQS010000432.1:0-3227 GCA_964486825.1 uncultured Anaerolineaceae bacterium
GTTGACTGGCCGGTTTTGCTGGCTGCACGATATCCTGGAAGCCTGGGAGCTGCCTCCTCAAGGCGAGCAGGAAGAGCTCGTCCATAGGACTGGCTTCTTGATCCGCATGTTACGCCCGCAGGAGTCTTTCGAGTCCCACCGGGTTAGAGAATCTCCAATTTCTGAAAGCACGGGTTTAATTGAAATCCCCAGGCTGGCAGGTCCTCTGCCGCGCATCAGATGGGAAGGTAGGCTACCGGTAACGCGCCTGGCCCGACGTGCACAGGACAACGGTGTAGCCTTCCCGGAGCTGCGCCCGGTCGTGTCCAGGTCAGGAAGGGGTGTCCAATCCGTGCGAGCCCCCGCTTACCTGGTCGGGCGCGTGGCTCATCGCTTGCTAGCCGACTGGAGCAGCCTATCGCTGCCCGGGGCAGAATTACAGCGCCGCCTGGAGGGGGCTACCCGCCGCGAAGGTTTCGCTATTCCTGATCTGGCGACGGACGCAGCCCGCCGCGCCCGCCGCATGCTCGAGAACCTGCGCCAGGATACTCTCTACAACGAGATCAAGGCGGCTGTCGAGCGCTATAGCGAGTTGCCCTTCAGCCTGAATACTCACCTGGGCATTCTGGAGGGGGTCATCGATCTGCTCTACCTGGACCAGCAGGGCGTTTGGCGCCTCATCGAATGGAAAAGTGAGTGGGCCAGGCCGGAGCAAATCGAGCAGCCCGCCTATCAGATCCTGGCCCAATTGGCGTTGTATACCCATGCTGCCGAGCAACTGTTGGGGGTAACTGCGCGGGCCAGCCTGGTCTACCTGAACCCGCGCCTGGTACGCAGGCCGGTGGAGGACGAAGCGTTGAGGAAAATCCTGGCCGATTGGGATTGGTAGGATTAACGCTCGTCTCGAGGCAGGCTCATATCAAGGATAGGGTAAACTTATAGAATATGGAAGGTATTGATGGCAGGAGGTGGTTTTGAAAATTCTGGCGATTATTTCGGGTGAATATGGCAGGCGGCACGCCGAGAATATTCAGAATCACGGACCGCAGAGCTGGCAGATGGAGACCTGGCAGGCGCCGGCCGTCCTGCCACCGGTCATCGATTACCCAGAAGATTATCTCCCTGAAGAGATGCCCCCAGCCGATCTGATCCTATCCTTTGCGGAGCACAAAGGCGTAGCCGAGCTGCTGCCGGATATCGCCATCCTGAGCGGCGCCAGGGCGGTGGTGGTGGCGGTGGATAACGAAGCCTGGTTGCCACGCGGATTGGCCCGCCAGCTGAAGGGCTGGCTATCGGCCATCAATGTGGCTTGCGCAACACCAAAGCCACTGTGCACGCTGACGGGCACGGACTACAAGATCACCCGGCGTCACAGGGAGAGCTATGACAGCCCCGAAATCTCAGAGTTTGCACGCTACTTTGGGCAGCCCGACCTGGAGATCACTGTCGATCCCGAGACAAAGACCATCGCCTCGGCCCAGGTGCGCAGGGATGCGGCCTGCGGCTGCGCCCGCCATGTGGCCGAGAGATTGGTGGGTGTGCACGTGGAGGAAGCCGAGGAGAAGGCTGGTTTGCTGCACCATCACTTCCCCTGCCTGGCAAGCATGGTGAAGCTGGATGATTATAACCATGACACGCTGATGCACGAATCGGGGCATATGCTACAAGATAATATCAACGAGCAGATCAAACCCTACAAAGACCCAAAGTATATCTCACCAGGCCAGAGAAGTGAGTAATATAAAGGCCAGACTGCTGCCAACTTGAGCCAGGTTTGTCTGGCCGGTCAACGAGAAGCTGAGCGCCTCTGACAGGTAGTAGGTAGGGATAGTCCGGAAAACATAATCTATCACCTGAGGCAACCGGAAGACGCCAATCCAGGTGGGAACCATTAACAAAAGCATGATGATACTGGACCAGGTGTTGAGCTGTGCAATGGTCGAGAATAGGCTACCCAGAAACAATCCCAGCCCAACCACGAACAAGGCCGTCAGGAAAACGACCAACACGGTCACCACCCAGTTGCCGGTCCAACCCTGGTTGAGAGTTATTATGATCACCGACCGGATTGCGTTCAATGGGTACCTCCACTGCTCTGAATTTTGATAAGCGCCTACATTATAGCGTCCTGGTGAAGAAAAAATGAGACAAATAACTGTTTTCCAAAGGAGACAGCGTGAACAGCCTGGAAGAGTACCTGAATAAATGGCAGTCTGGGCAGATTGAGCCACCCGTAACGCGACTGGTTGGTATCCACCTTTTGGAATGTGGGGACGGGAGCGCTGTTATGGAGATGCAAGCAAGCGAGCGGCATCACAACCCGATGGGCACCGTTCACGGCGGCATCCTTTGCGACCTGGCCGATGCCGCCATGGGCACAGCCATGGCCTCGGCAATTTGTGAGGAGGAAAGTTTCAGCACGGTCGAGCTACATATGAACTACTTCCGCCCGGTACGCAGCGAGTGCCTGACGGCTCGCGCCCACCTGGTCAACCGAAGTAAGCGAACAGCCTACCTGGAGTGCGAGATCACCGGGAAAGACGATCGCCTGATCGCCCGCTGCAGTTCGATATGTCTCATCCAGGGCAGGTAGACAAGGATCCAGGAGCTTGTCGTGTTGTCCTTGCAGGGGAATGTTTGAATTCCTGCAAAATGAGCGAACTTTTCTCAGTTTGCTGGACAATCTGGCTACAATCAAGTAAAATAACCAGCCGTAATGGTAGGCCGGATGTTGTTTCTCTTTATGGACTTCAGAGACCGGCCAGGCCATGAGCAAGCCACCCCAAACGAAAAGGTTTGCTCAGTAGCGGATAGAAATTTCGGAGGAAGTACCTTGCCTAACATTAAATCGGCGATCAAACGCGACAAACAGAACCAGAAAAAGCGCTTGCGGAACCGCATCTACCGCGGCCGGGCGCGCACATTCGTCAGGAAGGCCCAGGGCGTGATCGAAGACGGAAACCTGGAAGAAGCCCGCTCTGCCACCCTGGAAGCCATCAGCGCGCTGGACAAGGCTGCCGAGAAAGGCGTTATTCACCGCAACAACGCCTCCCGGCGCAAAGGCCGCTTGATGAAGCGTCTGGCACAGCTGGAAAAAGAAAACGCATAGAGTAGGTTAAACTACCTTTCATAAAAGGCCTGGTCAGCGGGAGCGCGGCGCTCCCGCTTTACGCGTTTAATCGCTGGCCGCGTTTCTATCCATGACAGTATCCGTGAAAGACCGAACGGGGGTGCACTCAAGGGAGCCG
>CAZAQS010000433.1:0-3205 GCA_964486825.1 uncultured Anaerolineaceae bacterium
TACAGGAAGAACTTGATGGCCGCGTACATACGCCGCGGGCCGCCCCAGATCCCGATCAGGAAGTACATCGGCACCAGCGTGAACTCCCAGAAGATGAAGAACAGGAACAGGTCCTGCGCCAGGAACACGCCCACCATGGACACTTCCAGCAGCAGGAAGAAGATCATGAAATCCTTGACGCGGTCCTGCACCGACTCCCAGCTCGACAGGATCGAGATGGGCGTCAGGAAGGTGGTCAGCAGCACCAGCAGGATGCTCAGCCCGTCCACGCCCATATAAAAACTGATATTCCAGTTCGCCACCTGGATCCAGGGCAGGTTGATGACCATCTGCAGGTCGGCCTCGTTGGGGTTGAACAGGGCCAGGACCCACAGCGAGATCAGGAAGGTGACCAGCGAGGTGATCACCGCCGCCCAGCGCAGGGCGTTCTTCTGCTCGCTGTTGATGAACAGGATCACCAGCACACCCAGCAGGGGGAAGAAGGTGACCAGCGTAAGTGGGTGGAAGAGAAAATTCATGTCTTAACCTCGTCCTTCAACGAATTCACCGGATAATCAAAATGCCGAGAAGGATCACCAGCCCCAGGAACACCGACAGGGCGTAGTTGCGTACGTAGCCGGTCTGGGTGGTGCGCAGGACAGCCGCAGCGCTCTGAGTGAGGCGGGCCAGCCCGTCGGCAGCTCCATCGATGACCCCCATGTCCACCGGGTTGGCCAGGAAAGCGCTCAGGCGGTTGAAGCCGCCCACGATTACCCGGTCGTGGAACCAGTCATGCCAGAAACGCCAGTCGATCACATCCGCCAGGAAGCGGGAAATCCTTATATACGGGTCGACGATCACCGCCTGGTACAGCTCGTCGACGTAGAACTTGTTCGCCATGACCTTGAAGAAGGGCCCCGTAATGGCGATCAACGGGTCCAGCGGCCGCTTCTTGACCGGCAGCGTCAGGTACTCCCGGTACCGGCGGTAATATAGGAGGTAAGCGGCCGCCAGGGCCCCCAGCGCCAGCACGGTCGAGATGACTGCCACCAGGATATTGAACTCCCCGTGGTGGGGGACCAGCACGGAGTGCTCCAGCCAGTTGGTGAGGGTGTACAGCCCGGGCAGGCTCAGCGCCCCGCCGAAGATCGACAGCCCCGCCAGGATGATCAGCGGCACGGTCATGAGCGGGGGGTTTTCCTGGGCGTGCGCGGCCGCCTCCGTGCGCGCTTCCCCGAAGAAGACCATCAGCAATTGCCGCCCCACGTAGAAGGCCGTGAAGAAGGCCGCGATGGTCAGCACCCAGTAGATGATCGGGTTGAGGGTCTGGGCTTCCAGCAGGATCTCGTCCTTGGACCAGAAGCCGGCCAGGGGGGGCAATCCCGCCAGGGCGATCCCGCCAATCATATATACATAATAGGTCGTCTTCATGTGGTGGCGCAGCCCGCCCATATTGCGCATGTCCTGCGGGTCGAAGGCCGCCCCCACCACGGCCTGATCGTGGCGCCTGGCCTTGCGCAATGCCGGGTCGTGCTCCACGTGGTGGTGGCCCGCCTCCAGCCCCTGGATCACCGAGCCGGCCGACAGGAACAACAGCGCCTTGAAGAAAGCGTGCATCACCAGGTGGAAGATGCCCGCCACGAAGGCCCCGATGCCCACCGCCGCCACCATGAAACCAAGCTGGCTGATGGTCGAGTAGGCCAGCACCTTCTTGATATCGAACTGCGCCATGGCCATCAAGGCCGCCAGCAGGGCCGTCGTGGCCCCGATAAAGCCCACCCAGGTCTGGGCCTCGGGCGTCAGCACGTACAGGTGGCTGGAGCGGGCGATCAGGTACACGCCGGCCGTGACCATCGTGGCGGCGTGGATCAGCGCCGAGACCGGCGTCGGGCCGGCCATGGCGTCCGGAAGCCACACGTACAGCGGGATCTGCGCCGACTTGCCCGTCACGCCCACCAGCATGAACATGGCGATGGCGAAGACCACCCCCGGCTGGGCGGCGTTGACCTGCTCCACCTGGGCGAAGACCTCTTCGAACTGGAAGCTGCCGAAGGCCCAGAACATCAGGAACAGCGCGATCAGCAGGCCCGCGTCGCCGATGCGGTTGACCACCATGGCCTTCTTGCCCGCAATGGCGTTGCCGATGCCGTCCTTGCCCTTGTCGTACCAGAAGCCGATCAGCAGGTAGGAGCACAGCCCCACCCCTTCCCAGCCCACGAACAGCATCAGGAAGTTGTTGGCCGACACCAGGATCATCATGGCGGCGATGAACAGGTTGAAGTAAATGAAAAAACGTGGGTAGCTTCCCGGGTCGCCATGGTGGCGCACATCCTCATGCATGTACCCAGTGGCGTAGATATGGATCAGCGTCCCGACCCCGGACACCACCAGCATCATGGTCACCGACAGGGTGTCCACGCGGAAGGCCCAGGGTACGCTCAGCTCGCCGATCGTGATCCAATCTGCGAAGGGCACCTCTCCGCCTTCGGGGTGCTGGATCAATGCGAACAGGAGCAGGGCAGATACCACGAAGGAAAGCCCGGAGGCCAGGCTGGCCACAATCCCCACCGCCCGCTCGCTCATCCGGCGGCCGAAGGCGATATTGACCAGCAGCCCCAGGACCGGGAAAAAGACCACCAGGGGCGCCAGGCTGAAGAGCAGCGGTAGGGTTTGAGAAGCCGCGAAGGTAGATAAGAGCATCGTTAGTTTTCCCACCTTTCTCGTGATCCTTTAAACATTCTTAATGAATATATCATAAAGAGGCGCAAACCTAGAAGGGTTAAACCCATTTTTGTTGGCGGTGGGCAGTATTCGCCTGGCAAGTCGAGCCTCGTAAAATCGTGAATTGTAGAACTAATCAGATAGGCTTGGTCATTTTATCACAAATGGTTCTACAGGCAAAAGAATTCATCCAGATGTATGAAAACTCGCGAAAAAAGAAGTAGGTCGAGGTAGGAAGCAGGGGAAGGAGCCCGGCATACGATGATGAGCCGCAGGGGTTCTACAGGGCGGTGTGGGAATTCCCGGACGGGCCGCCCGTTCATCGTCGTGCTCGGCCATCCCGGGTATTACCCGCGCTTTGGGTTCCGGCCGGCCAGCCGCTACAGGATCGTCTGCCAATGGGAGGTGCCCGAGCAGACGTTCATGATCCTGGCGCTGGAGGAATGGAAGCTGCAGGAGGTCTCCGGCCTGGCCAGGTACCGCCCGGAGTTCAATAGCGTGACGT
>CAZAQS010000434.1:0-3198 GCA_964486825.1 uncultured Anaerolineaceae bacterium
TTTCAATTTGGTTGTATAATGAATTTTGGATGAAATGCGCAAGAAAGCAGGTGAATGAGTATGGATAAACTGAGAGAGGTAGAAAAATTAATCTCTGAAATGAACCGGGCAGAAAAGGCCCAGGTCCTTCAGTGGGTTGTGCACGACCTGGGTGATGCCTTCCCAGGGATCGATAGCCACCCCAACGTTAGCGGAGGGGAACCATGTGTTGTACGCACCCGGATTCCGGTCTGGGTCCTGGTGCAGGCCAGGCTTTTGGGGACAAACGAAGCAGATCTATTGCGCGCATATCCTGGCCTCCGGGTTGAAGATCTGGCCAATGCGTGGGCATATTATCGCGCCCACAAGGATGAGATCGAGCAACAAATCCGTGAAAATGAGCCCGCATAAATTATTTAATGCACGTCATTGAGCTATTGCACATCCAAAAGGTCGCCGGGGCGAACCTGGTGCTCGACATCGACACTCTCCTGGTTGCAGAGGGTGAAGTGGCGGCAGTTTTAGGGCCGGCGGGCAGCGGGAAGTCAGTCTTGTTGGCCTTGCTCACCGGGGGAACCAGGCCGACTTATGGCACAGTCCGCCTGGCCGGACTGGATCCCGTGCAAGACAAAAGGCAGCTCAGCCAAAGAGTGGGCGTGCTCTTCGCCGAGAACGGTTTGTATGAACGCCAATCGGCTCTGGATAACCTGATCTTTCACTGCCGTTTGCGCAATCTACCGCACACTCGCGTCAGGGCGGTCCTTGAGCAGGTCGGTCTTGCCGACCGCGCCGGTGAACCAGCCGGTCGGTTGCCGCCAGGCCTGGCCCGCCGGCTGGCCTTCGGCCGGTCGATCCTGCACCAGCCTTCAATTTTGTTATTGGTAAGTCCCTTCACCGGCTGCGACGATACCTCTGTCAACCTTCTATCCCGCTTGATGCGCCAATGCGCCGGGGAAGGGACGGCAGTCCTGTGTCTGTCCACACCGGATAGCGCGCTGGAGACACTGTGCCAAACGGTTCACCTGCTGGAGAAAGGGCGCCTGGCGAAAACTTACGCGCCCCAGGCAGGCCCACGCCTCGAGCTGTCCTTCAAGATCCCTGCTCGCCAGGAGGGCCAGGTAGTGCTGGTGAACCCGGCCGATATCCTGTACGTTTCTACCGACAACGAGCAGACCTGTTTGCACACCGCCGGGGGGTCGATCCTCAGCCACCTGACCATGGGGGAACTGGAACAAAGGTTGTCTCATAACGGTTTCTTTCGCGCTCACCGCAGCCACCTGGTAAACCTGCAGCGGGTCAAAGCGGTGGTCCCCTACACCCGCGATAGTTTCACCCTGATCCTGGACGATGCCCCTGCCACCGAAATCCCTCTGAGCAAAACCGCAGCCCGCAAACTGCGCGAATTGCTGGGATATTAGCGCCGTTCACCTGAGTTTTTCCGCCATTTATTCACCCTATACGCTGTTTACCGGAAATTTGTTGCATTCAGATCTGGGATTTGTTACATTTGCGCCTGAAGAAAGGAGGCTCTATGAAGGAATCCTGCAGTCCTTCCGACGCTAAAGTAGTTCAATCCTCGGTTGTTGCGATAGCCCTGGTTCCATTAACACCCGAGGGAGGCGCAAGATGAACCCCATCGTGGTCGAACACCTGGCGCGCACTTTTAACGGCCTGCACGCCGTGGATGGCATCACTTTTTCTGTGCAAGAGGGGGAAGTTTTCGGTTTCTTGGGGCCAAACGGGGCCGGCAAAACCACCACCATCCGCCTGCTGACAGGCCAGCTCAAGCCGACCTCCGGGCAAGCCAGCGTTATGGGTTGGGATATCAGCACACAACCTGAGCAGATTAAGCCCCACATTGGGGTGGTCTATGAACACCAGAACCTTTACGAGCGCATGTCAGGCCGGGAAAACCTGGTTTTCAGTGCACGCCTGTATGGCGTGGATCAACAGCGCGTGAACTCTATGCTGGAGAGCGTTGGTCTGGCGGAACATGCCCGGAAGCGCGTCCAACACTACTCCAACGGTATGAAGCAGCGCCTGCTGATCGCCCGCGCCCTGCTCCACCAGCCGCAGGTGCTCTTCCTGGATGAACCCACCCGCGGCCTGGACCCGCGCGTGGCTCAGGAGATCCGCAGATTGGTGAGGCAACTGGCTGAAACCGGCGTATCTATTTTCTTGACCACACATTATATGGAAGAGGCCGACCAGCTGTGCCGCCGGGTGGCCTTCATCAACCAGGGCCGGATTGCCGCCCTGGACACTCCTGAGCGGCTAAAAGTGGCACATGGAAGTCGCAACGCAGTCGTCACGCTGAAAGATGGTCAGCGCCTGAGCCTCTTCCTGGAAAACTCGCAGGATCGCCAGCGCCTGGTGGATTACCTGGCAAAAGACCAGCTCCTTACCATACGCTCAGGCGAGGCGACGCTCGAGGAAGTTTTTCTTAAATTGACTGGAAGGAGGCTGCTGGAATGAACCTGCGCGCTGTTATCACCATTGCTCGCAAGGATCTGCTCGACGCGATCAGGAACCTGTATATCCTCTTCGGCCTGACTCTGCCTCTGGGCGTGGCGCTGCTCTTTCGCCTGATGTTCCCCGATTCAGGGGGGACTCTTACCACGACCATCGTTGTGTGGGACCCGAGCGGTTCTCTCCTGGTTGCGCAGCTGCGCGCCCTCCCGCAGGTGCGGATATTGGAGGCAGACTCTGCCGAGCAGGTCCTGGAAGAAGTTGAGCAAAAGGCCGTAGGCGGGTTGCTGGTGCCGGTTGGTTTTGATACAGCTGTGAGAACTGGAGAAAAGCCCGACCTCGCTGTCTATGTAAACCGGCGGCATGGGGGTGGCGAGATCAACGCTTTCCAGCGGTTGATCGAGCAGCAAGTCTGGTCCCTGGTAGGCCAGGATACCCCGGCGAACATCGTCTATAAACAGGTGGCTGCCCTCCCTGGCATACAAGATCAGGTGGATTTTAACTTCGAACGCTTCCTGTTGGTCATGCTCCTGATAATGGCTCTGGCGATGGCCGGCAGCTTCATGGTGCCCACCTTGTTAGTTGAGGAGAAAGAAAAGCATACGCTGGAAGTTTTGCTGTTAGCGCCGGCCGGCCCGGCGGAAGTGGCCGCGGGCAAAGCCATCACCGGCTTGGTCTACAGCCTGCTTGGAGCAGTTATCCTGCTTGCCTTCTACCAGGGATGGACCGGCAGTTGGATCTTGACCCTGG
>CAZAQS010000435.1:0-3190 GCA_964486825.1 uncultured Anaerolineaceae bacterium
CCAATCGCTCGGCCAGGCTTTTGGAGGGAAATTGCTCTTCCTGCCGGGTGGGGCTGTGCTGGTCGATGAATGCTGTCCACCGGAGGAAGCTCCTGCATGAGAGAACGCTCCCAGAAAGAACGCTCACTCATTCGCCTGACATTCGAAGCCTCGGTTGAAAAGAGGATATTTCCGTGGTAGATTGGTTGGCAGACCCACTTACTTATGGCTTCATGCAACGCGGCCTGGCGGCATCTTTGCTGGTTGGGGTCCTGTGTTCTGTCATCGGATGCTACGTTGTTTTGCGCTCCATGGCTTTCCTGGGAGATGCCCTGGCGCACGCCATCCTTCCCGGGGTTGCCATTGCCTACCTTTTAGGAGGCAACCTGCTGCTCGGAGCTTTGATCGCCGCCCTATTGGTAGCCCTGGGGATCGGATTTTTCTCGAGCTCCGGCACGTTGCGGGAGGATACGGCCATCGGAATCCTATTTGCAGCCGCCCTCTCGCTCGGCGTAGTCCTGATCAGTAGTATTAAAACCTACGCTGTGGACCTGACGCACATCTTGTTCGGTAATATTCTCGGAGTGAGCGTGAGCGATCTCTGGTTAACCGGATTTCTTACCCTGTTCGTACTGGCAACCATCGTCCTGCTGTATAAAGAGTTCCTGGTCATTACCTTCGACCCGGTCCTCGCTGCTACTTTGCGGTTTCCGGCCCAGTTCCTGCGCAACTTGATGTTGATCCTGCTGTCCCTTACGGTTGTAGTATCTCTGCAAACTGTGGGGGTCGGCCTGGTGGTTGCCATGCTCGTCACACCTGGAGCAACCGCTTATCTCATCACCCGCCGTCTACCCAGTATGATGATCGCTTCTGCAGTGATCGGGATCATCTCCAGTGTTTCAGGTCTATACATCAGTTATTACGCGAATGTTGCTTCAGGGGCAGCCATTGTCCTGACCGCAACGGCTATTTTCCTGCTTGTGTTTCTGCTCGCGCCGCAGCGAGGTACAGTTTGGCAGCGGTTGCGGGCCCGCCAATCCACTTTGTGAGGGTGATAGGACTTATGCCCACTTCATTATCTATTACCGCTTCAGAATGGCTAGACCGATTACAAGCCAATGGATACCGTCTTACAGCTCCGCGACAGGTAGTCGTTGAAACCATTGCCAACAGCCAGCATATACTGAGGCCATTGGACGTCTTCGAGAAGGCCCGCGCCTCTTACCCAAAGTTGGGTTTGGTCACCGTCTACCGTACTGTTGAAAAGTTGGAAGAATTAGGCTTGATCCAACGCGTGCACCAACCCTCCGGCTGCCACGCATTCATTGCTGGATTTTCAGGGCACGAGCACCTTGTAATTTGCGAGAACTGTGGCCGGGCGGCTTATTTTCAAGGGGACAAGATCGATTCATTGATGGCCAGCGTCGAATCCGAGAGCGGCTTCAAGGTACACGACCACTGGCTGCAGATGTTTGGCATCTGCGAAAAGTGCCGCAAGAGTTAACGCAAGCGGTTGCTGGCTATCCGGATCCGTTCCAGGATCTCAGCTGCCTCCGCCTCGTCTGCAAAGCGCACCCGCCCCTCCCCATCCACTCGAGTCGGGATCAGCTCGTAACCTATATAGCGCTGGCCTTCGAATTCTACTCGTAAGATGACACCCTGCTGTGTCTCTTCTGACCAGTTTTGATCGAAGACGAAGTTTCCCAAGCCATAAAAAACCTGCACACCTTCGATTTCCTGCACGGCCTGGACCACGTGGGTATGGTTGCCTACCACCAGGTCAGCGCCAGCTTCCACGGCTACTTTGGCAAAATGGAGCTGGTAATAGTTTGGGTTCGGCGAGTACTCTGGCCCCCAATGTGGCATCGCGATGACCACATCCGAGACCTCTCGGGCAGCAGCAATCGCGGATCTCAGGTTGTCATCATCCAGGACGGCGATCCCGGGGGTGTCCTGGCCTGCGAAAGCCATCGCTTCGATTTGGCCAAGGGAGACGATGCTAAAGCGCACCCCCTTTATCGTCATTACGACCGGCTCTAACGCTTCAGCCAGGTTCTTACCTGCTCCCACTGGGATAACCCCGGCTTTGTGGAGGTTATCCAAAGTCTCGAGGAATGCCCTGTCTCCACAGTTGGATAACCCGCAATTCTTGATATGGTTGGTTGCAACGCTCATCACATCGAAGCCGGCCTCTGCCAGTGCACTGGCGTTCCGAGAATCACCCACCAGCACAAAGGTCGGGATACAACCGGTGGGGGGTGGGTAATCGCTGATGGTAGCATTCAAAGTCCCTACTGCTAAGTCTGCTTCCCGGATCATACCGGCCACCTCCGCATATGGATACCCCGGATCGTTGTGTTTTTCGATCCCGGCTTGCACGCAGCGGGCCGGAACGATAATACCGGTAAACAATAATGTAATACGCGGCACGCTGGTCGCGGTGGGCAGGGCTGTAGGCGAAGTGGTCAAAGTAGGCAGGCTGGTAGGGGAAGGCGCCTGGGCGGGAGTCGTTGCTGGAAGAGTTACAGTGGGGGAGGGAGTCTCTTGTAGAGGCGCCGCTTCCACAACAGGTGGAACAGGCGACGCCTGGCAGGCTGGCAGGGCCAGTAGGGCAACCAACAGAAGAATGCGGACTGCTTTGCTCATACCTTACTCGCCTTCAACAGAACCGGCTTCCAGCGCTTGTTGTATTTCAGATAGGACACCTGAATCTCTCTCCTGCTCAACGGCCTGCAATAAGGCCCGCCGAGCATACCGGCCCCCGATCCGGCCCAAGGCCCAGGCCGCATGTCCTCGTACCAGTGCTTCAGGATCATTTAGGAGCGTCTTCTGCAAGGCCTGCATGGCTTCCGTGCGGAACGGTGTGTTTTGGGATTTGTTCGCCAGGGTAACCGCCACATTCCGTAGATAGCCGCGCCGCTTGGCCCGCTTGACCGGGCTACCTTTGAACTTTCTATTAAAAGCCTCTGGCGAGAGGGATAATTCCTCGATTAGACCCGGATGAGGGTGATCGGGGCGGGGGGCAAACACTTCACCCCCCTCATCCCGGGCAAAACGAATATTCCATGGACAGACTTCCTGGCAGATATCACATCCAAAGACCCACTCGCCCAACTGTGGTCTAAGTTTAGAGGGTATTGCGCCTTTTAACTCTATCGTGAGATAGGAGATACACCGGTTAGCATCGATCGTACGGTCAGGCAGGATACAA
>CAZAQS010000436.1:0-3182 GCA_964486825.1 uncultured Anaerolineaceae bacterium
GTCGCGCTCATTTACTGAGAATAGTCTTTCAGCGCAATATTTATAGATTCTGGTGATTACCCATAAGTATAAAAAAACCCTGCCTCTTGTGGTAGAAATTTGTTACCACACAAACCTACACAGGAGGCAGAGTCATGTTGAATATACCACTAGCGGAAATCCTCGCCAAGTTGCCGGTGGAAGAAATGGAACAAACATTGAATGAATTTGTTGCTCCGCTTAGCGATTTGCTACCGGAGAAACGCCTGCAGCGGATTGTTCCTCTGGCCACGCGAGGCATTCTGACCAATGAGACACCGGTCATAGCGGCGATAGCCCAAAGCGTTTCGCGGCAGGAAGCGGAATGTTGGGCTGCGGCCAAACGCCTCTATCGTTTTCTGGAGAATGAGCGCTTCAATCATCATCACTTGTTCAAAGGCCTGTATCGAATAGCGCGATGTACAGTGGCACGAGCTGCGCCTGACTACCTGGTGATCGCACTCGACCCCGTGAATTTCGAGAAACCGTACACGAAGAAACTGGAAGGAGTCAGCACGGTGTACAAGAAAACGCCGCCTAACCTGCAAGGGGAGGCCCGTCTAGCACACGGCTATCCTGCCATAACCGCAACGGTGGTGAACACCGCTGTGCCAGCCATCTCCTATGCAAACTGGTTTTCTTATACGACGGCCGACTTCATTAGCCAAAACCGGGAGATCCAGCGTTCGATCCGCACTACACGCTGGGTCTTCCCGATGCAGCGCATCCGCTTTGTGATGGATTCTGGCGGAGACGACCAGAAGATCTTCGCCTGGATGCAGCAGGCCAAAGCCGAATTTGTCATTGCAGCGACCCACCTGGAACGGCTAGTGGAAGTATACAACCCCAGGTTGGACCGCTGGGAGACGGAGCACTTGCGAGATTTGGTGGACTGCGTGCCTTGGGAAATGACCTACCAGACCCTGTTTCACCATGCTGGTCGCACTCGCCTGGCGCAAATCAAAATGGGCTGGTTTCTTGTCCGCTTGCCAGAATCCCATCAGGAATTGTGGGTCTTGGTGACCGAAGATGACCTGCTCAAACGCACATTGGTCTTGTTGACCAACGTGCCGATCGAAGATGGTGCTCAAGCCAAAGAAATCTATGAGGACTGGCGTCTGCGAAGCAGGATTGAGCACGGCTATCGCTTTGACCAGGAACAAGGCCTGGATGTCGAAGATATGCGGGTACATACTGTGGAACGTATGCGCCGCTTGTTTGCGTTAGTCCTGCTGGCAGCTCAATTCGTGTTCTACCTCATGAAGCATTGGCCTGCCAAGGCCATACTTTGGCTCAGAAAGCTGGGCGGTAAATTCGGCTTGACCACCGATCGTGATGGACCCTATATTCTTCTGCGAGGCTTGAGTGCTGTTTGGCAAACGGCTGCCACGCTCTCCTGGTCTGCAATTCAACCCTTCCCGCATCACCTTTTTCAGGAGACCTGATTTATGGGTAATCACCAGACAATTTGTAAGACAGAATGTTGGCGCAAGCGAAGTGAAAAAAGGGTAACCAATGGTGGAAGCTAAAGCCCTTTGCCTGTGGCTATGCTCCTGAAGTGACCGGCTGGGCTGTCGAGCACCAGGACTGATACCTACTCTCCTGTCGTCCGGACCAGAGCCCGTGGCACCCCGCTTGCGGCCCTTACCCGGGCGGGTTCCTCGAAACGAATTTTTGGCTGTTGTCGGCTTTTCCCAGGGCCATCCAATCGCCAGTGAATTGCCCATCGCTGATCTTCCCCCAGGTGAAGGAGTCCTGATCGACCCGCTGGGTATCGTCGATATAGATCCTTGAGCCGAAGGGTAGGACTCCGACCTTCCGTGCCGACGTGCTGTGGTCTTCGCGGACGTTCAAGCCCAGCGTGGCAATCACGAAGTAGATCTGGCCTTCCGGCAAATTCCCGGCGATAAAGCTATTGGCCGGGTCACCGCTGACGTGCGCCTGGAGAAATTCCTTGGGATCGACGTAATGTGTAAGTATTTGTGCTTTCTGTTCACCCGGCCAATGTCCGGGCTTGGTGCGCAAAATCTCCGTTCGGGAAATGTCGAAGTGCAGGTGATAAGGGAAGTTGAGTGCGCCGCCATTCCCCACGGCTGCGATCATCTCGCCGGCCTGAACAGCTTGGCCATCCTCCACCTGGATGTTTTCGACGTGCCCATAGCGGCTAAACAGCGGTAGCCCATTCACAGTGCCATGATCGATCACGACGAGATTCCCCCATGCCGTCGTGGAAAAAAGCCGGGCGAAGGTGACTTTCCCCTCGCTAATCGCGTAGACTTCGGAGTGGGCATTCAGGTCGAAATGGGGAAAGTTCAAGTTCAGGTCTGCCCCGGTATGATAGCCAAGGGAATAGTGACTGAGATAAGGATTGGCATCATTCCAACGGCCCGGCCAGATTTTACCGGACGCTCGTTCTTCCTCGGTTCCGATAGGTGCTGAGAATGGCATAGCTCGTCTCCTGTATAACAAATGATATAGGTTAGTGTACCAGGGTGGCAGTGATAGTGTCGATTTTGGAAAGCGGCCTGCTCCCGGCTATCAGGTGCAGCATTTGTTAGGCGTTATTTTGGTCGGGCCCCCATCAATCATTCTTGAAGGGCTGTACAGTGCCAAGAGTTGATCATCAATGCTGTATTCTAACGAAGTGTTAATAGAATATTATTATTATCAAAAATGTCAAATTAATGAAAGATATCACATACTCACATTATTGCTGAACATAGCAATAGATTGAATATAGACGTCAAACCACAGCACTTCCCCCCTTGAAAGCAAGCGCGCGCAAAGAAAGATTGGGAAGGTGTTTCTAATGGTGGTTTGACGTATATGTATTTTCTTGCTAGTATGTAATTTGTATGGGGGAGATGACTTTAAAGCAGGCATTGGATGAGTATGTAAGCGTTTATATGGCTTACCGGAACTTTGCGGATAGAACCCGGGTTGAGTATAAAAACGATCTTGAAGACCTGGTTAGGTACTTGGAGAAATCGGGGGTAAAGAAGGTAAGGGATTTGGAGCTGGGACAGATGGAGCGGTACCTGGCTCATTTGGAGAATAGGGGATTTGCCGGCGCCACCCGAAAACGAAAAACTGTTTCAATCCGGTCTTTTCTTACCTTTCTTTATACAAACGGATTTATTGCTTCCAACATTGCCAAGCACTTG
>CAZAQS010000437.1:0-3165 GCA_964486825.1 uncultured Anaerolineaceae bacterium
TGGTTGGATCTGTCTGCCCACACTACCACCGGCCATCGTTTCCAGCCCGGCGTCCATGCTGCCAACCCGGCCTGGAGTTGGTCCCTATTGGGAAACCAATTACTGTGGCGGAACCACCGCCTGGCAATGCCGCTATCGCTGGCAACCCTTGCCTTGCACTCCCTCGTGATGCTGGTCCTCCTGGCCGCTTACCGCGGGGTCGTCGCGCCGGACAGTTTGGTCGCCATGACGTTGAGAATCACGGTATGGGTGATCATCTCTGCCCTGCTGGCAATCCAGGCGTGGAGGAGGGATAAAGCTTTCCCGGTCTAGAGTTAATTTTTAATTCCACCGCGAGTTTCGTTTCGGGTCGCTCAACGCAGGGATTCCGGATGAATCAAGGTTTGATATAATGGCTTGGCGTTCACAAAATGTTGGTAGGCAAATAAGCGATACCCAAGAAAAGAAATCTCTCCTTGACCATCCACCGCACCGTTCACAAGTATTTTGTTCCGGCCCTGGCGCTGCTGGTCGCCATCCTGCTAACAGGCTGTGGAGGGGCGACTCCAGTGCCTGAGCCGCGACCCTCCGACCCTACCCGCACGCCCGCTGCGACCCGCACGGCCCAGGCCGCCCGCACCCCAACATTAGAGGCAACGGCAACTCCCGAGCCACCGCCGACACTGGCAGTGGACGTGGATGATTTGCGGGGAACGACGATCGAGTTCTGGCATATCCACGGCTTCTTGCTGCCGGCCATGCAGGGCGGTGATACCCTACAGGCCCTGTTGGACGAATTCAACCACAGCAATGAGTGGGAGATCAGCGTGCGCAGCACCTCGTTCAATGACTACGAGGAGATCTTCACTACCATCCAGTCCTCCATTTATGGGGATCTGCCGGACCTGGTGCTGGGTTACAACTACCAGGCGGCCTCTCTGTTCCGCTCAGGCGAGCTGCTGGCAGACCTATCGCCATTCATGAACGACCCCCGCTTCGGTCTATCGCAGGCGGAGAGAGAAGACTTCTTCCCTGTCTTCTGGCGGCAGGACCAGGAAGGGCAGGCCAGGTTAGGACTGCCCTTCTACCGCTCAGCGCAGGTGCTGCTGTACAACCAGAGCTGGGCCCAGGAGCTGGACTTCCGGGATGCGCCGGCTACAGCCGAGGAGTTCCAGGAGCAGGCTTGCGCAGCGGCGGCAGAGGCCAGTTCGCAGGAAGACAATCCGCAGGGCTCCGGCGGTTGGGCTATTGATACGACCGCCCCAACGCTGGCAGCCTGGATGTATGCCTTCCAGGGGGAGCTCGACCGGCAGGGGGAGAGGGGCTACGCCTTTGGTGAGCCCGGATCCGAGCAAGCCTTTCGCTTCCTAAGAGAGCTGTACGATGAAGGTTGCGCCTGGCTTCCCGGCAGCCAGTACCCCAACCAGGAGTTCGCCTCACGGCAAGCCCTGTTCATTTCCAGCAGCATAGCAGGCTTGAACCACCAGCAGGCGGCCCTGCAGGCGGCAGGCTCTCCTGACAACTGGACGGCCATCCCCTTCCCCGGACAGGAGGGGGAACCCGTCATCGTGGCATACGGCCCTTCGCTGTTCGTATTGAGGAGCGAGCCCGAGCAGGAGCTGGCGGCCTGGCTGCTGGCGCGCTGGCTGGCCTCGCCGGAAATCCAGGCCAGATGGGTGCGCAGCCAGGGGACGTTCCCAACGCGCGCTTCTAGCCTGGAAGCGTTGGACGATTTCAGGGACGATCACCCCCAGTGGGCCGCGGCGGTTGACCTGCTACCTTATACACGCTTAGAACCAGGCCGGCCTTCTTGGAGCCTGGTGCATTTCGTGCTCAGCGACGCGGGCCGCTACCTGTTTTCGCCCCTGGTTACCGCCCGCCAGGTACCCGAGATCCTGGAGACATTAGAACAGACCGCGGCTGAGCTGGACGGGCAGTTTCGTTAAGATATGGAAGATCTAGAAGTACCTTCAAAGCCTCAGGTGCGCATTTACACGGATGGCGCTTGCGACCCGAACCCCGGGCCGGGCGGTTGGGCAGCCCTGCTGAGATCCGGGCCACACGAGAAGACCTTGACCGGATCGGAACAAGATACGACCAACAACCGCATGGAGCTGACAGCCGCACTCCGGGCGTTGGAGGCGCTCAAAGGCCCCAGCCGGGTGGATTTGTATACCGATTCAGAGTACCTCCGGCGGGGGATCACAGAATGGCTGCCGGCCTGGCGCAGGCGTGGATGGCGGCGCAAAGGGGGAGAGCTGAAGAACGTCGACCTGTGGCAGGCGTTGGACAAAGCTCTCCAGACCCACGAGGTGAGCTGGCATTGGGTGCGCGGCCACGCCGGGCATCGCGAGAACGAGATGGTCGATCGCCTGGCGAGGCAGGCGATCCGGCGGGAACTTTAAGCGGGAGCTCCCAACGGGGGCAGTACGCCGCAGCCGATCAGCCAGCCCAGCCAGTCTCCATAATGGAAGACTTCTACCATTTTCCCATCTTTCCAATGCACAATATGGGTGCCATTGGCGAAGGTCTTTTTTCCGGTCGGGCCAACCGGCATCATGGGGGACTGGCCTGTAAAGGTCCCTGAGCAAGTCCAGCGATGGATGGAGACATTTCCATCACTGAATTCCTCCATGATATCTGCTGTGAAATCAGGAAAAGCCTGGTTGAAAGCAATCATGAACTGCTTTTGGGCTTCCAGGTCCATATCACCGAACGGGAAGACATGGAAGACAACGTTTGGGTCACAGATTGGATCCACAACGCTGACATCGCCGTTTGACCAGGCTCCAACCATGCTCAAAAATTTTGTGTTTCTATCATCTGAAGACATCTGAATCCCTCCTGCTTTTGCAATTAAACGAAAAAGGCCGCTTACTACGATAACCAATCAGTGGGTAGCAGATCATCAGCCAGCCAGGAGCCTCCTTTCCTCCTATCGAGTCATCCTTTCGGCGGCAGTAAAGACAGGAATGTATTATGGATTTGCAATAGGAATAATTAGATGAAAATTATCGCTCATTCATTTTAGTGGAAAATGGTAGGGGAGTCAATTTTAGGAAATATGGCACAATTGGCGAGAATAAGGACAATGAAACACTCCAACCGGGAATGTTGGAGTGTTTGGTGAAGCAGAGGCGACGACGGGATTTGAACCCGTGATCAGGGTTTTGCAGACCCTTGCCT
>CAZAQS010000438.1:0-3164 GCA_964486825.1 uncultured Anaerolineaceae bacterium
ATAAAAGAGAACTAGAAATCGTTCGTTTTCATACGCAGATCAGGATGCTCACTCAGGGAATGAGCTCTACCAGCAAGCAAGGGGATAAAAATCGGACGGATTACGAAGTTATCCATCTCAGCCATAAGCGCTTTTATCTCTAATTATGACTGCCCCGTTCGCGACCGACCGAGACCTCCCTAACCGTCACCCAGCTAGACAGTCAGCCACAAAGGGGGTCGCTGCGATTGGTCCATCCCTCCGCCGGCAAGGGGAAGCGGTCTCTGTCCTGTGAGTAGGAGAGCGGCGGTAGGGGCCTGACAGAGAAAAGGGAGTGCTTCTCCCTCCGAGTCCATTGCCTCTTCTTCCTCTAGCAATCTGAACTTCCCCTCTAAACGGTGTTTCTCTTTCTCAGTTGCTCTTTTAGCTGCTATTTCACTTTTATGCGCCGATCTGGTTGATCCTCTAGGATGCGTGTGACCGCAGACCAGCACCTCTGCTTCCACCCTGTCCAGCAAGCATTCATTCGTTGCTGGCACCGGGTGATGACTGGGGCAGAACAGACCAGACGCCGCCGTCCGGCAACCGGCCCTCGGAGACATTGGTTGCCTGTTGCGCAAAGGACTTGCCATCAATGAAACTATCTGTGGCAGGGTCATATAACCCGATAAACTCTCCACCACGGCTCAGGGCAAAGTTGACATGCAACGGCCCTTGTTCAGCCTCATTGTCAGCGATGAAGACGATGAAACCGTGGGCAGGAATCGAGAGTCCATCCGGAATCGCATAGCGGGTAGGGTTCGCTTGCGTATCCGTCAAATAGAGGCCATCCAAGCTGAAAGGCGTAGCACCGGCATTGTACAGCTCGAACCAATCGGGATATTCACCTGGCTCATCCGGATCTTCCAGCCCCCGATTCGCATCGGCCATAAATTCGTTGATAAAGACAGTCCCTTGTGCGGCCGGCGGGCTGGGTTGCGGTGTCAGCGGCGGAGGTTGCGCTGGGGGTGGTTCTGGCTGTTCAGGTTCTGCCGTGGGTGTGATGGGCGCCCCGCCTGCGTTTAGTGGCTGGGTAAACATCACCATGGAGAGCAATAGCAACAAACTCACGACCCACAGGGAACGTGATTCGTTCATCTGAGCTCCTTTTCTATTGGGTGTAGCAGAAAACCACTTCCACTTGAAGCAAGAGTCCTCTCTGGGGCTGCAGAAAAGAATTTTCAGCGCGAACCCCTGAATGCACAAAAATGAGCGTACCCATATGAAGACGAGGGAAGCCAGAAACGTGGCCGGGGGAGGACGCCTAATGGCCACCAAGGGCAAGTAGATTTGCACCGCACACGGGATATTGGAGGCACCAGGCGTCGGGCAGACCGTGGTCGTCCAGGTCTCGCTGCCATCGGGAGAACGCAGGGTGGAGACGTTCGCTACTTGCGCCCCAAACTCGTAGCCATCAATCCGCAAGCTGCCCTGGGCAGCGTACAACCCCAAGTATTCGCCATCTTTGTTGAGCGCAAAGTTCGTGTGCTGTGGCCCCAGTTCCGGCTGGTTATCGGCATAGAACAGGAGAAAGCCGCCTGCAGGCACGGTGAGACCCGTAGGAATGGCGTAGCGGGTCGGATTGGCGGGGTCATCGGTCAAGAACAAGCCGTCCAAGCTTACCGCCTCGGCACTGGGATTATACAACTCAAACCAGTCAGGAAAAGCACCGGGTTCGTCCGGGTTTTCCAAACCTGAGGTATTCTCGGCCATGAACTCGTTAATCCGCAGGGCCGCTTGATCAGCTGTTACTTGGGGACGTTCGCTGGCGCGGACTGGGGTGCTCCCGGGCGGCGAGATGAGCACGGCCAGCACGCTCGAGCGGAGAAGGTGTGTCTGCATATCCAATGGCTCCCTGTGAGTCAAAAACCTGAAGGCTGCCCTAGGGCAGCCTCGCACCAGACTGAGGATTGGATCGATGCGCAGCCCATCCATATCCACCACCTCAAAGGAAATCCCTTGCCACTCAAAGTGCTGGCCAATCGTGGGGATGGCGCCGAACTGATGCAAGACAAGCCCACCGGGCGTTTGAATTGACTGTGAAGGCGACCATACAAACCAATGGCAAGCAGCAAAGCAACAGCGCCCCAGCCGATGATGCTCCAGTTTACCCGGCGGGTAGGCAATACTTCCAATTGAAAATCAGCGGCTCCGGAACCGGCAGGACCAGTCACTGTCACGACCGTTTGCCACTGGCCAGCCGCGGGGATCTGAAAATCAGTCTCGTAGTAGTACAGGAGGAGCGTTTTTTGACTCACTCCCTGCTGAGTTAACAGGACACCCGGCTCGTCCAGTGCCTTCATTGTAATTTGTACATCTAGGTCGAGCACCGGCTGAACGAGCGGGTCAGGCAGTTTTTTATCTTCTGTTACGGCAATAGCCAGATGTACAGCTCCGACACGGGGCGGCTCTGGCGCTGACCAGACGTACAGGCGGTACGGCCCGATAGCCACATTGGTCAACCGCGGGATCCACCCGCCGTGGGCAGCAGCAACAAGGGGCCCGTTGAGTGTGAGCAAGAGTACTAGCCAGATGCACCAGTGCAGGACCCCACGCGGGTAGGCCCACTGCGTGGCTAGCAACCTCAATCTGATCATGTTAACTCTGTCACTGCCTTCCAAGAACCGCAAAATCAACGGCTTAAGTAGAAGCTGTCAGACCTTGTGTTCTCTGGCCTCATCTGCCTGGTCTTCACGATGCTCTTCTGCTAGTGGTTCATCATGCTCCCTCACCTGACGCGCCCCACCCCGGTTTTTGATGAGTACAAGATCTGTTGTTTTATTCCATGCCCTCTTGCCTGGCCGGGGTTGTCGTCACCAGGACCTGATCGATGCGCAGCCCATCCATATCCACCACCTCAAAGCGAACCCCTTGCCACTCAAAGTGCTGGCCAATCGTAGGGATTGCACCGAGCTGATGCAAGACAAAGCCGCCGAGCGTTTGGTAGGCCGCTTCCTCTGGCAACATTTCGACCTGCAGGACCGTTTTGAGCCGCTCAGTGGCGAGGGCGCCATCCAAGAGCCACGAACCATCCTCTCGCTCAACCACTCCCGGCTGCTGTGGCTCATCCGCGCCAATGATATCGCCCACGATCGCCTCCAGAATATCGTTGGGGGTGAGGATGCCTTCGACGCCCCCGTATTCAT
>CAZAQS010000439.1:0-2863 GCA_964486825.1 uncultured Anaerolineaceae bacterium
ATCAACCTGGATTTGGCTCTGCTCTTGAAGGAACGGAGGCTTCCGGATCAGGGGTAACCAGCCCTGACACAAGCCACTACATTCAGGCACTCGAAAGCGCCGGTATCCAGGGAGCGTTGTACGAAGACATCAACGATCCCAACGGCATCGGTCTGCTGACCTTCAGCGAGCATCCGGACGATTTCATCACCAAAACCCGGCCGCTCCTGAAAGGCGCTCCTTTTACCCGGCTCCGCTTGAAGCCGGAGTACACCATGTTGGGAAGGACCTACAGCATCGGGTACGAAGATGACCTGGAGCGGGTGCTGATCCAGCGGCCCATCCAGCGGGTCACCGATCCCCAGCTTCCCTGGGTGATCTGGTACCCCGTGCGACGCTCGGGATCTTTCGAACGATTGCCTGCTGAAGAACAGCGCACCATCCTGATGGAACACGGAGGCATCGGCCGGGCCTACGGGAGCGCAGACCTGGCCTACGATATCCGGCTGGCCTGCTTTGGCCTCGATAAGAACGATAACGATTTCGTCATCGGCCTACTCGGGCACGATCTCTACCCGCTTTCGAATATCGTCGAGCGCATGCGCAAGACCGTACAGACCTCCCAATACTTGACCAACCTGGGCCCCTTCTTCGTCGGAAAGGCAGCCTGGCAAAGCAAACAGGTGAACCAATGACAATACCGGAACCCACTTCCCGTTTCTTACGCGCCTGCCTGCTCCTGGAGGTAGACGCCACGCCTGTCTGGCTGATGCGCCAGGCCGGGCGATATATGAGCGAGTACCGCGCCCTGCGCGAAAGGTATGGCATGCTGGAGCTGATCCAGACGCCGGAGCTGGCCGCGCAGGTCACCCTGCAACCCATCCAGGTCTTCGAGCTTGATGCAGCCATCATCTTTGCCGATATCCTCCCGCCGCTGATCGGGATGGGGTTGAAGCTGGAGTTCGTGGAGGGAAAAGGTCCCCAGATCCACAACCCGATCACCTCTCCATCAGACATCGACCGCCTGGCGGCGCCTCCCGCCGCTGAGACCCTGGCAGGGACGCTGAAAGCAGTGGAGCTGGTTGCCGGCGAGCTGGCGCCTAAGGATATCCCGCTGATCGGCTTTGCCGGCGCGCCGTTCACATTGGCATCTTACGCCATCGAGGGCGGAGGATCGAAGGACTACACGCGCACGAAAGCGCTCATGTTCAGCCACCCGGCAGCCTGGAAACGGTTGATGGATAAGCTGGTGACGGTGCAGGCCGACTACCTGCTCCAACAGGCCCAGGCGGGTGCAGCAGCCTTGCAGGTATTCGACTCCTGGGCCGGCCTGGCACTCGGGGCAGACGCCTACCAGCGCTACGTGGCCCCGTTCAACACTGCCCTCTTCGAAAGGCTCGAGCAGGCTGGCGTCCCGTTGATCAATTTCAGTACTGGCACAGGTCCATACCTGTCGGAGGTGGCTGCTTGCGGAGGAGATGTGCTGGGGGTCGATTTTCGCCTGCCCCTGGACCAGGCCTGGCAGGCAGTTGGCCTGGACCGGGCCATCCAGGGTAACCTGGACCCGGCCGCCCTATTAGCGCCCTGGCGAGAGCTTAGATTTCAGGTGGACCGGGTGCTCGAACAGGCCGGCGGCCGCCCCGGGCATATCTTCAACCTGGGACATGGATTGCATAAGTCCACCCCCGTGGAGAACGTTCGCAGATTGGTGGATTACGTGCACGAAGCAACCAGCAAACAAGATGTTACCAGGAAGCTGAATAAGGAGGGCGCCAGATGAGTTATCCGATTGGCGTTCTGGTCATGGCTTACGGCGGGCCGGACTCGCTCGACGAGATCCCAGGATACCTGGCGGATATCCGCAGTGGTCGACCGACCCCCTCGCGAGTTGTCCAGGAGATTAGCAATAATTACCGCCAGATCGGCGGCAAATCTCCTTTGTTGGAGATCACCCGCCGGCAAGTGGGCGCCCTGCAGGACCGTCTGGACCCCGGCGCCTTCCAGATGTACCTGGGCATGCGTCACTGGTCACCCTGGATCGAAGAGACCGTCCGCGACATGCTCGATGACGGGGTCGAGCGCGCCGTCAGCCTGGTCCTGGCCCCACACTACAGCAAGATGAGCGTTGCCCGTTACCAGGCCAAGATCGCTTCCGGCCTGGAGATGCACCACGGGCAGATCGAGTTCGCCCATGTCGAAAGCTATCACGATGCCCCAGGCCTGGTCCAGGCCCTGGCAGAGCGGGTCAAGATGGGGCTCGAATGCTGGCCTGAGTCTGAAAGGCATACCGTACACATCATCCTCAGCGCCCACAGTCTGCCGGTGCGCATATTGAAAACCGGTGATCCTTACGATAAACAGTTGAGGGAAACTGCTCGTCTGGTGGTGGAACGAGCCGGCTTGGGGGAATCACAATGGTCGTGGAGCTACCAATCCGCCGGCCGCAGCCCGGAGCCCTGGTTGGGACCCCAGCTTCCCGAGCACTTGCGTTCCCTGTCTGAGAAGGGCGTGCGGAATGTGGTCAGCCTGCCGGTTGGCTTCGTTTCAGACCACGTCGAAATCCAGTATGATATCGATATCCAGGCCCAGGGTGTAGCACGGGAATTAGGCATGCGGCTGGAGCGCCCACCGGCTCTGAACGACGATCCCTTATTCATAGGTGCATTGGCGGAGATCGTAAGGAGCAAGGCCGATGCGATGGGCTGGTTAGAGGTTTCTTAATCCGATTATAGAGCGTTCGGCAACTTGACCGAGAAGGGTACCGTCGATTTCCAGCATATCGAAGTACAAACACAAATGTAAAAAGTGCTGCTAACGGTCAGAAGATTACCAGTCACTGGCAGCTCAGCCAAAATATTGGAAATTCTTCCAGAATTGCTCCCAG
>CAZAQS010000439.1:2873-3156 GCA_964486825.1 uncultured Anaerolineaceae bacterium
GGTTGGCGCAGATGACGGCAAAGCAGGATAATGGGGTGGTACAAGCTTTCTTCGTTTTGAATGCCATACGGGTTAGCGGTGGTGCCGGCAATGGAGCAGGTTTCGAAGAGCGAGTAAGCATAGGATGGCGTCAGGCCCAGGACGATGACGGTCTCGGGCGGAGGGTCGCCATAACCCCATAACCAGAAGGAATCAATTCCACTGATGGCGTGCGGCAGGTTGTATGCTGGGCCGTAGACGTTGATCGCGCCGGCTTCGCCATAGTTGCCTGCCAGGATGCCCA
>CAZAQS010000440.1:0-3152 GCA_964486825.1 uncultured Anaerolineaceae bacterium
TCGGTGAAGAAGAAATGGAGCAAATCATACAGGGATTGACCTAGGACACCCATCCTAAACCGTTTCTGTCGAAAAACAAATCCTCCAAACCCTTGCCGGCTGTCAGGAGGATCACCATCTCCTGGTATGGCGGATCTGGGATGATTAGATCCATAATGCCCGGCCCTATCTCAGCGCCATCATAGCCATCCGTCCGAAGCCGTTCGACGACTGGCGATTCAGACTATCGCCAGCCTATCATCTCATCTTGTCGATCAGAGATCGAATAAAGGGCATCGCCCTGCATTATCTCCTCTACCTCCACCCTCATCCGCTCCCCATCTATGCTGAGCTTGATCCACCCGTTCTGGTCGGTCCGCAGCAGGGTGCAAACTTCAACCGCCGCTAAAACCTCCAGGGAGGGTATCCTCCTACCATCTGTCCCGGATACGCTCAATAGCACAATCTCTGGATAGAGGTTGTGGATCCACTCGACCGGGTTAGAGGGGCCATAACCGTTATCCGCCAGCAGCATGGCGCTGACCGGGCTGAGATCCCTCCCATTATCCAAGGCTTCAAATTCAGCGCGCCCCACCCCAAACGGCAGTACAACCCGGAATTTTCCCCATTCCACCAGTTTGAGAGATTGACTAAGCTCTGCAAACTTTCATATTCTCATTTAAAAAATCTTGAAATATAAGATATATTCGATATAATAATTCTAGTTTAAGCTTGCGTTAATTTTTGACGCTGCTTTACAACCGAGCCAAGGGAGCCGGTTACCGCAGGGGCAGGATAACAAAAACCAGTTTCATCCCTCTACCATCAAATACACATCATTGCTACCAGGTAGGAAAATTGTCCGATTGGACAGTCAAACTTCGCGACGGCTGGTATGCCTCTCTAACTAACATCTATCAATTATCGCTGCGAACCTCAATTGAATAGAAGAAAGGAGGTGAAGTCGTTGCTAACACGAAAGTAAAGTTTCTTCAATATTAATTGATCCTCACCATATAACGTAAAACTTTATTGGTTCAGGGACAGAAATAGGAGGGTATACATGATTACCAGACGAGATTTTATTAAGTTAGGAATGGCAAGCTCTGCAGGTCTCTTAACGAGCAGACTCAAGCTCCTTAAAGGTTTCGCTCAAATCCCGGGAGGTTCACTGGAACCTACAATCATACCGAAGTACGTAACTCCACTCATAAATCCCCCTGCGATGCCGCAAACTCTCGTGCGAGGTATGCCAAGGAACATCGATTATTACGAGATCGCCGTAAGACAGTTTGCCCAGCATATTCTACCCGCGAGTATGGGCTTACCACAGACTACAGTGTGGAGCTATGGCTCGGCCAATCACCCTGCTACCTTCAATTACCCTGCTTTTACAATAGAAGCCAATTACAACAAACCCGTCCGGGTAAAATGGATTAACGATCTGGTAGACGGCAGCGGCAATTATCTCCCGCACCTTCTGCCGGTTGATCAAACCCTTCATTGGGCTAACCCCCCAGGTGGAGTTGCAGGTCGTGATTCGACGCCCGTGTTTGGGAGCACTCCCGGTCCTTACACCGGTCCGGTCCCAATCGTGACCCATCTCCATGGAGGACATTCTGCCCAGGAGAGCGATGGTTATGCAGAGGCCTGGTACCTACCTGCGGCTCACAACATTCCAGCGGGTTACGCCAGGGTAGGAAGCTGGTTCGATTTCTTCCAGAGCGAGTTCCAAAGCAAGTACGGTATTGCCTGGGAACCCGGTTCTGCAACCTTCCAATACAACAACGACCAGCGTGCCGCGACCATGTGGTACCACGACCATACGCTCGGAATGACGCGCTTGAACGTATATGCCGGACCAGCCGGGTTCTATCTTCTTCGACGCGGGCCAGGGGACCTGCCTCCCGCAGTCATTCCCGGTCCAGCACCGGGAGTCGGAGCAGACCCCTTTGGTGTGTATTATGAGATCCCGCTCGCCATTCAGGACCGCTCCTTCAACGCTGACGGCTCACTCTTCTACCCGGACAGCCGGGCATTCTTCGACGAATTCGAAGGGCCGTACATCCCTGACAGCGATGTATCCCCAATTTGGAACCCGGAGTTCTTTGGCAACACCATGGTGGTTAACGGCCGCACCTGGCCTTACCTACAGGTGGAGCAGCGCCGGTACCGCTTCCGTGTGCTGAATGGCTGCAATTCGCGCTTCCTGATTTTGAAGTTTGACAATGATTTGCCCTTCTGGCAGATCGGTTCAGATGGCGGATTCCTTCCCGCTCCCGTCCAGTTAGGCGACCTGCTCCTTGGCCCGGCCGAGCGAGCAGATGTGATTGTTGACTTTACCAATGTCCCGGTCGGCACCGAGATCAACCTCCTGAACCTGGCCCCCGATGAGCCGTTTGGCGGCGGGATCCCAGGTGTTGATTTTGATCCGGCAGATCCCGAGACGACCGGCCAGGTGATGCAGCTGCGCGTCATCCCATCCCCAGGGGTTGATACCACGCGCGACCCAGCCCGCCTGAACCTGCCTGCCTTCAAGGCTCTCGGACAGGCAGAGCAATCACGCCAGGTATCCCTAAATGAAGAAGAGAGCACCTTCCCCGGATTCGATGGTCCGATAGCAGCTTTGCTCGGCACGCTGGACAGCAGCGGCAGCCCAGTCCCCCTGTTCTGGCACGACCCGATCACGGAGAATCCGGCCTTGAACTCGATCGAACAATGGGAGATGTATAACTTCACCGAGGACGCCCACCCGATGCACATCCACGAGGTGCAGTTCCAGGTGGTCAACCGCGAGCCTATCGATGGCGGACCTGCCCGGCCTCCGGAAAGCTGGGAAACCGGCTATAAAGACACAGTCATCGCTTACCCCGGAGAGATCACGCGGGTGAAAGCCTTGTTCGACTTGCCGGGGTTGTACGTATGGCACTGCCATATCGTCGAGCATGAGGACAATGAGATGATGCGACCTTATTTCATCGGCTCAAACCCTCCGATGCCCTGATGTACTTACTTGGCCTGAAGAGGAACTCCCGCAAGCGCTAGCTTTGCGGGAGTTCAGGCCGACCCGTAACAGTTATGCCTGATATAGCTCTGATCCATATATTCCGGCTCGATGGTGATTTTAATTATCGATGAATGGGAAGCAGCGCAAGAAGTTCCAAAGGAGTCCC
>CAZAQS010000441.1:0-3126 GCA_964486825.1 uncultured Anaerolineaceae bacterium
CTGCCCTTACTGCTGGCTTTTGCTGGTATCCAGCTCGACCGTGGCGGCGGAGTAGCCAAAGCGCAGGTAATAGATCCCGGAGGCAGTGGTCACCTCGAGCGTGTCCCAATTCTCGAGGACGTCTCTCGGCCCTCCGCGGGAACCGTTGGCATGATCGAGCGGCTGGCAGGCAGCGTTCACCACCGAGCCGATCTTGAAGAGAGCATCGTCTTCGAAGAAGAGGTAGGTGATCGCCACCACCGGCCGTCCCAGTTCGTTGACGACCAGGCCGGCCAGCTCATTTTTGGCCTGGTGCGTACCGAGCAGCTCTTTACCGGCTTTGCCGATCTCGACGCTTTCAACCCGCTCGCCTGGTATACCGGAGAAGATCTCTTCGAAGCATTTGCCGGCTTCCCCCTCGCCGGAGGTCAAGGCCTGGCCCGAGAGCGTAGGAGCTGCGCCGCCGCTGCCGGCTGCCAGAGATTGGCCCGACGGGGTGGGCTGAGCTGCTGAGACCGGCGTGGTAGATGCTTTGCCTGCCTGCGAAGCTACAGGACGGTCAGGGATGATATAAAGCAGAAGGCCGGCAGACAGGAGCACAGCGCCTGCCAGGGCCGACCATTTCTGGCGTTCGGGAGGCACCTCGAGCTTGCCGGCGACCTGCCCCGCTAGCGCCAGGAACAGGAAGACGATCCCGCTAACGACCAGGATGGTGGGGATGGGTGTATCTTTCAACACTGCTACGATACTGTCCATACATCACCTCGCTGCCTATCTATAACAGGTACGGATAAGATGAGTAGAGAAACAAGCTTATTTCTAATTATCCCATAATTTGTCCGAATAGTAAGGTTTTACATCACCAGGCGGGGTTGTCGGAGCGATCCTGGCGCAGTGCGCTGTTAGCGCATCAGATCTATCTCAGGAAGGAGGATAATAGAATAAGAGAAACCGGGTTTCCAAGTGCAGAAACCCGGTTTCTTTATCAGGATGGCTTTCCTGGCTCAAGTTTCCAGGTCCTCGCGCATCTGGTCGTATTCCTGGCGAGTGATTTCTCCGCCTGCGTAACGTGCTTGTAGGATCTCTCGCGGAGTCTGGCTGCTTTGAGCCGGCCCGCTTTGATTGAGCTGCGGTCGCCAGCCGAGGGCGAAAGCGAGCACGCCTACCAATATTAAGGGTAAAAGCAACCCCAGACCCATCATCCACATCATCATCATCATTTTTCTCTCCTTGACACTTTTTCGATCCTTTGGTTCATCCAAAATCCTCTCTCAGTCTGGGAAGGATCTGGTCGGCGACATGCCTGGCTGTTTCGATGCGCTCCACTTCGGGTACATCCTCCATGGAGAATAGATCCGTGTATTTCTTGTAATACTGTAAAGCGTCAAAATGGACGATTTTCTCTTCATCGACCAGGTTGTTTAGAACCCGGCCAATACACTTCAAAAAGCATCCATCCAACATGACGACTTTATCCGCTCCTTTGACCCAGCGGGTCATGGAGGAATGAGGTACAAAAAAGGTTTCCGGGTAGCAGGCTCGTGCAAACGCCTGCTCTTGCCCGACGATATCGGCTGCCCGCCTGGCGATATCCCCGCGAACGCAGGGGCCTTCACAAGCCAGCACGGGTATTTTCTTGTGGAGGATCTGTTGCTCTGCCCAGGCTTCACCCGCCGGGCATACCCCACTCACACCGTCGACCTGAACGTTAAAATCTCCTGTCCTTGTTTTCATGGTACGCTCCTTTTCTCGATCCATACGACCCTATTACGAATAAGCTGTTTGCTCTATTTATAGAGACGAAGGAGACGGGTTAAAGGATACACTTGCTAACAAGGTCCGTTTTTTAGCACGTGAAGATCAGTCCTTCGACTCACACGTCAGCACGTTTTGTTCGTTATAGGAAAACTCGCAGCCGGCTTCTAAAGCGGGTCTCAATTTACGGCGGGCGCGATGCAGGCGGATTTTGATGGTAGCCAATGACTCGCCGAGCAGCTTGGCAATTTCGGCTGCCGTCAGCTCATGCATATCACGAAGCAGGATCACAGCCCGGTAGCTATCCGGAAGACGGTTGAGGTAGTCCTGGACACACGCGCTCATCTCGTCCCGCTCGATCGTCTCTTGCACGGAGGGGCTGTCGGCCTCGGGGATTTCCACCTGGTCAAGATCGGTTTCAGATTCCATCGGGGCGCGGCGAGCGTACTGGCGCAGGCGGTCAAGACTCACATGCGTGGCAATCCTGTACAGCCAGGAGGTCTGTGCGCCTTCATCGCGCAGAGAATCGCGACCGCGATAAGCGCGCAGGAAAGTCTCTTGGGTCAGGTCTTCGGCTTCTGCTCTATCTTGCACCATGCTCATGATGTACCGGAATATGCGCTGGTAGTCTCCCTTGAAAATTACCGAGGCATTGGTCAGATCTGGCTCGTCTTCCTGTATCACCGGGGTATGCTGTTCCACTTTACCTCTCCTACGATTGATCCTGTTTTTAGACCCTAACACACGGCAGGAGAATATGCAAGCGCCATCTAAGCTGTCCACCCGTAAGCATTTTTGCCTATCCCTATTATGATATAATCGTTCCAACTTACAACCGTATAAGGGTGGTTACTTAACTTTATTTCAACTGGCGACATTTACACCACACCTGCTTTTCCACACATCTTTGCTCCCATCGTAGGAATTCAAGCTAGCTTACCTCTCCAGAGCGCTCTGCCGGCGTCTTGGCACGCCGTATGCTGGTTCTACCCTCGCCCGTTGGCAGGAATGGCCCAGCTTTACTTTTTTACCGGTACAACTGAAGAGTTCCAAAGGAGGTACGTATGAACAAGACTTTTCGACTGCTGTTAGCCCTGATGCTGCTGCCCTGGGTTGCGGTTGGCGCGTTTGCCCAATCCCCCATGGGCGATCCGATGACGGTCGGCGTCAGGTTGGTGGCGGAGGGCCTGACTGCCCCCGTCTATATGGTGGAATCCCCCGACGGCACGGGGCGCCTGTTCGTCGTCGACCAGGCCGGCCTGATCCGCATCCTGACCCCGGAAGGCACCCTGTTGGCTGAACCCTTCCTGGACGTGCGCGATCGCATGGTCAGCATCGGCCCCGGCTTCGACGAGCGCGGCTTGCTGGGCCTGGCCTTCCACCCCAACTACG
>CAZAQS010000442.1:0-3105 GCA_964486825.1 uncultured Anaerolineaceae bacterium
GCATTCAATCTTGGCTAAAAGGCGTTACGGAACATCCAAAGCCGTTACCTCATCCGCTTGAGGGGCCACCTTCCGTGAATCTAAACCCTCAAGATAGGCAATCGACCTTCTAGCGCTGTCTTCTAATAATTCCCTCATTCATACCTCTCTTATTCAGTACACCTCGCGGATCTTCCTTTTTTTTAGATCCTGGGGCCAATATTTATCCGGAGTATACCGATATGACCTCCCCAAAATATTACCTTGATCTTCTCTTCAACTGTTTTGATCCGAATTAATAAAATCCATATCATTGTCTGGCTACGTTTGTGATTTCTGGCGAGCTCCCACGACCACCGGCGAAGCCAGGAATGCTTGTTTCGCTTCAGGTTCATCTAATTCACTGGCAAGTTCGATGATGATTCTCTCAATTTGCATGGATATTTCTTTTAAAGATCCATCCCGTATAGAATTGTGATCGCCTGAATGGCTATCTTCCCTATGTGCGGATATCAACGCCCTGCTCACCCCATCCAGCGTTCGTAGAAGATCATATGGTCGCTTCAGCGCTTCCCAATTCTCGGCTGCGGTTCTATAACATGCAGCCGCTATTTCCCACTCTCCCCGGATTCCAGCAGCAGCAGCTTGCACTTCAAAGAGAGTAGCAATCGATTGCCGGTTCTGCATTTGCGCATGCGCCTTTTCCAGCCGGTTGAGCGATTCCGGATCTCCGCCCGATGCTTGGGCCAATCTTGTACAAGCCATGCGCAAAGCCGGCAAGATCTCATACCGGGGATATGAGGAAGAGTCGATTAGCTCCAGGATTTCATCCATCAGTTCAGTAATCTCCGCTGCAGAATGAGCGCAGCGAGCCAGCTGTCCAAGATGGGGAATGGTAGTTTGGGGTTCCCGAGCTCTGCGAGCTATATCTGTATATTCAGCCAGAGCCGCGCTCGCCTTTTCGGTCTGTCCTAGATCGTTGTCCATTAACCCCAAAAGGTTGCTTGCCCAAATCTTCGCAACGGATAATCCTGGGCTGGCCGCCATCCAATTCAATATCTCTTCTCGCCGCGCCCATGCTTGCCTCCAACTCCCTACCCACCAATCCAGATATCCTAATTGCACCAGCGCCACCCCCTCAAACATATTTGCATGGACCTTCCGGGTATATACCAGCATTCGTTCATACAATATTCGAGCTTCCTCATACCGTTCCAGTTGTACCAATGAGTCTCCCCAGCCAGTATAAGCGCGGCATGCGTCATGGGGTAATCCCAGCGCTTCTGCCCGCTTCTGGCTTTCGGCAATCATCGCCAGACCTCGTTCGGCTTCTTGTTTGACAACCAAGGATACGCCTACTGTGGTCAAGGCATGCAAAATGACATCTTCGGTATTCAATGCCTGTGCTAATGATAAGGCATGCTTGCCCCAAGAAATTGCCTCGTCGTACTCGTCTACCAGCATATGCATTTGGGCGATAGCGCTGATAGCGCGCGCCATCTCTGCGCCTGGTGATTCCTGTTCCAGCAGCGCCAACGCCCTGTGGAAATGCTCCAGTGCTTTGGCTCGATCTCCCTGTTCCCAATACGAGCGACCGATCAACCGCTGAATCGCCCCCATGCCGTTGAGGTCTCCACCCTGTGCATAAAGCTCTTCAGCTTCGCTATAACGGTTGATCGCTTCAATTGAATTTCCGAGAGCTAACAGCGAATCACCCAACCTGTGCAGCACCTCTGCCTTTGCAATGCGGTTGTTTTCTTGCCAATTTTCCAGAGCGGATTCATAAAATCGGATCGCCTCTTCCAGCGCCACCCGCCTCCGAGCGTCATCACCGGCGCGACATAGGTAGGGAACAGCCTTCATTGCATCCCCTGCTGCTGTGTAATGGTGAGCCAATGACACCGCCAATTGATCCAAATCACCTTCACCGATTTGCTCAAGGACAGCGGCAATTTCCCTATGTAGATTTCGCCGCTCGGCAGCGCTGAGCTGCTGGTAGAGATATTGTTGAAAAAGATTATGCCGGAACTGGTACCGGGTGATCGATTGGGATCCAAGGCGCCATTCTCCTTGTTCGCGTATCAGCCGGTACTGTTGAACCAGTTGGTGAGACAATTTCTGAAGCAGTGATCGATCGTCCGTCGCCAGTACCTGTGCGACGACCTCTACCGAAAAGCTCTCTCCCTCGACGCTTGCTACAGTAAGTATACGGCGTAATTCTCGCGGTAAGCTCTCAATCCGCCGGGCAATCACTGCCTCTATGCGGGCAGGCAGTATTTCCCAATCCAAATCCGCTGCCGCCGTCCACATCCCGGCTTCGTTCTTCCTCAAATCACCCTGGTCTTTCAGAGCTCGCAAGAGCTCTACCGTAAATAGAGGATGTCCTTTCGTGCGCTGGTACATCGCTTCACGGAAGGTCATGACCAGCCGGTTGGGTTCGCTGTCTATAAGGGCATCTATAAAACCATGCTCCTCTTCCGGGATGGACTTGTCAAGATCGACGCGAATGTCACCTTGGTAGCGTATCAATTCCTGCACAACGGCCACGAGCGGATGGTCACCATTATCTTTACGGTGCACCTCACTGGGGCGATAAGCGCATAGAATCAGGACGGAGCTATTGACCATTTGTCTTCCCAGGTAAAAAAGCAGATTTGCAGATGCGGTATCAATCCACTGTAAATCATCCAGCAGCAGTAATAGTGGCTGGCGCAGGGCAATTCCTCTCAAGAACTGCCTGATCTGGTCGAAGATCTGGCCTTGGTTGAGTTCCGGCTTGCCAGAGCTATGTCGTCCCGCTATTGTAGACGCTGGTAGCATGATGCCTGCCAGGTCTGGGGCATAGGCGTTCATCGCCTGTTTAGTGTGGGGAATAATGGCTTGTAGGCGCCTGAAATGAACGGCGGGCATCTCGCCACTGAGCCAGGGACGCTGCCAATCGCCGTTGAGCATGGCAATCAGGTCGCGGAAGGGCAGGTAAGGGTCGGCAATGCCCAAAAGAGCCTGGCAAGCTCCGGCAGCCACAACCAGCTCAGGATATGCACTCTGAGCCCGGTAAGCAAATTCGGCCATCAGGCTGGTCTTACCCTGGCCGGCTTCTCCAGTGATGAAGATCACACTCCCATT
>CAZAQS010000443.1:0-3085 GCA_964486825.1 uncultured Anaerolineaceae bacterium
CGGCGACGCGCTCGGGCGCTTCCGCGGAGATGTCATGACCAACGTCCTGCATCATGCGCAGGCAACACTGTGTACCGTGCGCCTGTTCTGCAAGGACGCACATTTAATAGTCGAGGTGCGCGATAACGGACGTGGACTGTCACAGAATCACCCTTCCGGGGTTGGACTCCAGGCAATGGAAGAACGCACAACAGAGTTGAATGGGCAATTTCAGCTTGAATCGCTGCCCGGAGCCGGTACCCTGGTCCGATCCAGGCTGCCCCTGGAGGTTGATGATGAGTGATCGACCCATTCGCATTCTCATCGCAGACGACCACCCGGTCTTTCGCTTTGGGCTGCGGGCGCTGCTGGAGTCGCAAACGGATATGGTCGTACTAGCAGAAGTGGAAAGCGGCGAGGAAGCTGTACAGATGGCGCAGTCGTTACAACCGGATGTCGTGTTGATGGATGTGAACATGCTAGGTTTGAACGGGATTGAAGCAACCCGACGGATCGCAGCAAACGTTTCAGATACTGATATTCTCATTATAACCATGTTTGACGACGATACGGTTTTCACCGCCATGCAGGCCGGTGCGCGGGGCTATCTGCTCAAGGGGGCGCAGGGCGACGAGACCTTGCGTGCCATCCGCGCGGTTGCCAATGGAGAGGTGATCTTCAGTTCCGGTATAGCCAGGCAAATGATGGCGTATTTTGCACGCGGTATGAAAACCGTCGCCGATGCGCCTTTTCCTGATCTCACGCCGCGCGAACGCGAAATCCTGGAACTGCTGGCGCAAGGCTTAACGAACACGGCTATCTCTGAAAAACTCACCCTGAGTCCCAAAACTATCCGTAATCAAGTGTCCAATATATTCAGCAAACTACAAGTTGCCACACGCAGTGAGGCTGTAATCAAAGCGCGCGAGGCAGGTCTCGGTCAGCAAGATGGATAGGGAGCGCATATAACAACCAAGGCAGTTCTATTTAAAAAATCGAAGCAAAACACAACCAGGAAGTTTTTCACCTTTCCTGATTGTGAGGATGCCATAACTTACAGATAGATTTCTAAGTACCTCATTAACCAAGTCGTGTTTACCCACCATGGGTTCGAATCCCACCCTCTCCGCAGAGCGTATAAACCCTTGCAGGGTTTATTTCTTTTTACGCTCCGCTGGGTGGGCACCCACCCTCTCCGCTGAGCGTAAAGTCTCAGCGAAATCGCCAGATTTCGCCGGAGCCATACTGGCTCTCGATCTGTTGAAAAACGGATGTGAAAGAACGAGGTTTTACGCCTTGGTGGGGCATACAAGTATGCTTGCCACACCCGAGATCGCTCAGTTCCAGCTGGGCGATCTCACTTTCAAGTGCAGCACCTTCATTTTGGTCCTCCTCTGCAATTGGCAAGGACAACATCACAGGCCCGAGGGATGGCCTGAGCGAGGATTACAGCAGGGGCTGTCCAAAAAGTAAGGACAGCCCCTGGCTTGAGATTTCTATTATTGAGAGCCGTCTCCCTCCGCTTTTTCGATCGCTTTCTGGGCAACATTTAGCCCAAGGACTTCTCCTGCAACCACGTCACTGCGGAAATGGATGCCGCCTGCGATGCGGGACTCACCGGCATCGTGGGCAATGGCCTTGAGCGCAAGCGCATCGTTCGGGAAAAGGTAGGACAGCACTTCCGCTCCAGCTGTATTTACACAGGAATGGGCCGCTGGATAGCTGGGGTGGTTAGGTGTATTAAAGACTGTCACCAAATCTGGGTCAAGCTGGAAAGGCCGGATTGCCCAGTAGGCATACTTTCCATCCCAACAGGCTATGCCTGAATCGAAGTATGCCGTGGCGACCAGGGCATATACCCGGGCGGCGCGCGGTGGGTTATTTTCCAACCGGTGCTCGAAAATCTTCTTCGATGACAGCTCGCTCCACATCGACCAGTTGCGCAGACCGCCAATCCCATACTCGTTGTATAACGCATCGGCGTTCGTCTTTGGTGTGCGAGGATAATTCCTGAGCTCATCCAGCTCCGCTGCTAGCTCAGGAGAGTCATAGGCCAGAGGCGGAGCCGGGCGGAATTCGCTTCCTGACGAAAGCACCCAGGTTCGCCATGTGCCTGCCATCGGCGCGGCCGGGTTTTGCCCGGACCACAGCCCAGGGCCGGTCGGGATGACCCCATCCCAAACGGCATCCGAACCATCTGCTAAGGCCCATTCGATAACCTGCTCGGCAACCTGGCGGCCTAATTCAAGCCCTGCTTCTACATCACTCGGATACTGCACGCCCGCTATCAGGAAGGCCTGGGCTGCTTCTTCTGCTTTTGCCCGGAAAAAATCAGAGCGGGTGGGAAAAAGGTAGGCAAGCACTTCAGACGCCGCGCCTGCCGCAGCTGCATGCTCGGATGGGTAAGATGGGTTTTGGGGATTGGAGATGACCGGGACAACAGATTTGTTAAACTCACTCGGCCTGGGGCGGTTGTAGACTGCCTTCGAGTCCCAGGCAGCAATGGTGGCATCGTACATAGCGACGTTCAGAAGAGCCATGATGCGTGCTCCACCGTGACCGCCGATGTTGTTCTTCAGCGTCTCATTGACTGTAATTTCATTCCACCGGTACATCGGCGAACCGGTATTCCAATAGTCAATCTGCGCCAATGCAGCTTCATCTCGGCCCGTTGCTAGGGCCAACAGTTGGTTGATCTCTTCCTTGGTGTCTTTCTTGCTCGGGTGCGGGGGGAGACGCAGCTGGCTTCCCGACTCCAGCACCCAGGTCTGCCAGCTCCCGGCTGCTGGCTCGATAAATGGTTCATCCTTTCCCACCGCGATCATTGTGGCTGGATCGAAGATTGTATTCAAGGTTCCAAAAAGCAAGCCAAGGGCCAGGACGAGGCTGATCAAGACAGATATCCTTTTCCCTTTCGCCAGGGAAGGCAGATCGTGCTTTGACTGAACGGACATGTTAACCTCCTTATTTTACCGAATACGAATGTGCCAATAGTTTTCCAAATGACCAGCTCGCTTTGGGCGATGAATCAAGTTTGAGATCTCCCACTTACTTGGATATCATTGAAAGGGTTGTGCATTTGAACCTCCTGGTAAGAAATTTCGAG